>SMWE01000115.1 GCA_004357475.1 Gammaproteobacteria bacterium | reverse complement strand
CGCCTGAGTAACAGCAATCGGCTGCCGTGAGGTCCGGCTCGGCAGCCAGTTCCTTCCACTGATATGAGTGTGGGTTCCCCACAGCTCCGCGCGATCGTCTACACGAGCATCACGATGCTCGCGTTTGCCGGTAATTCGATCCTGTGCCGCATGGCGCTGAGAGACGGCGCAATTGATCCGGCGAGTTTTACATCCATTCGCCTGCTGTCGGGTGCCCTTGCACTCTTGCTGATCGTCCGGCTGACAAGCAATAAATCGTCAGTTCGGGAGCATGGCAGCTGGACGTCGGCTCTCGTGCTGTTCATCTATGCCGTCTGCTTTTCGTACGCCTATATCAGTTTGAGCGCTGGCGCCGGTGCATTGATCCTGTTTGGCTTCGTGCAGGGCACGATGATTGCGATGGCGCTGTGGTCCGGAGACCGGCCGAATGTCTCCGAGTGGCTGGGCTGGCTGCTGGCATTTGGCGGCCTGGTCTGGCTCCTCATTCCAGGCATCGAAGCACCACCAGCCGCCGGCGCAAGCCTGATGGCGCTTGCAGGCATCGCTTGGGGCGTTTATTCGATTCGGGGACGCAACCAGACCAATGCGCTGCTCTCGACCTGCTCTAACTTCGTGTATTCGACAGCCTTTGTCATCGTCCTTACCGCCATTACGGTTGCCAGTGCCGACCTCACAGGCCGCGGCATCCTGCTGGCAATAATCTCCGGCGCGATAACATCCGGAGTGGGTTATGTCATCTGGTATGCGGCCCTGAAATACCTGCGCACTATGCAGGCAGCGCTGGTGCAGCTATCAGTGCCCGCAATTGCAGCGGCCGGCGGTGTCATTTTGCTGGCCGAGCCAGTCTCATTGAGGCTACTCGCCTCGGGCGCCTTGATACTGGGGGGTATCAGCCTGGCGCTGGTACAAAAATCGCATCGTGCCGCCGATTCATAGTTTGTCCGCTTCCCGAACTATGTGAACCGTATCAAGGAACTGATTTGGCAAATATCACACAGTAAAGGTCCATTTTGGCGGCAAATCCAATTTCGGAACAAGTCGAACAATCGAAATCCAGCGATGCTGATTACACCTAACAGAGACAACTTGAATAAAATCGTCGTCATCAACCCCAAGGGTGGATGCGGCAAGACGACGCTGGCTACTAATGTTGCAAGTTATTACGCCAAGAAAGGGCCGGTACCGGCCATCATGGATTGCGATGCGCAGGGATCGACGATGTTATGGCTGGACCGGCGGCCGAAATCTCTGCCGGAAATATACGGAATCGCCGCCTACAAACGCACGATGCAGGCGACCCGCAGCTGGCAATTACGCGTGCCGATCGAAACCAGGAACCTGATTGTCGATTCACCGGCAAGCCTTACTCATGACGACTTTCGTGAGATGACGCGCGATGCCTGTAGCGTGCTTGTTCCGGTTTTGCCTTCGTCCCTCGATATTCATGCGGCCTCGCGCTGCATTGCAGACTTGCTCCTGGTTGCGAAGATCGATCGTCGCGATCGTAAGCTTGCCGTCGTTGCAAACCGCACCCGGAAAAACACGAAAAGCTTCGAGAAGCTGATGAATTTCCTCAATTTGCTGGGCATACCGATCATCGCGGTACTACGAGACAGTCAGAACTTTGTCCACGCAGCCGAGAAAGGCATCGGCATTTGCGATATGCAGCCACACAAGGTACGCAAGGACATGGAACAACTCGAGAAAATTATCGAATGGTTGGATGGCTGGCAGGGCCGACGCTACGATCCATCGGAATCTGGTGTCTTTGATCAGTCAATGAATGTGACCCCAATTCGCAAGCCCGGCACCGGCGCAGTGTAGGATAGGAGCCCGGCTGCCGGACGATATTTTTTGATCAGGAGCAATTGATTCCTTCAATGTTTGTCGCTCGCCAGGGCGAGCTCCTACTCTTTTTGAATCGACGCAAACATCTCTGCATCGATATTGCCGCCGCTAAGAACCACCACCGTCACGCGCTCCTGAATATCGATCTTGCCACCTAGCAATGCTGCCAACCCAACTGCGCCGCCGGGTTCGATGACCAGTTTGAGGTGACGGAACGCAAACCGCATCGCTTCCTTGACTTCGTCGTCACTCACAACAAGCCCGGCGCCGAGCAGCTTCCGGTTTATAGCGAATGTCAGCTCGCCCGGCCTTTCCGTTTGCAGCGCGTCACAAATCGAACGCGCTCCCGGGTCGTTGGTCTCCCGTTCGCCGGAAATCAGGGAGCGCGCTGTATCGTCAAAATTTTCCGGTTCAACGGGGTACACGCTTGTATCCGACGACATTGTCCTGACCGCAAGCGCGACACCTGAAATCAGCCCGCCACCGCTACAACTGACCAATACCTGGTCCGGCGTCACGCCAAAATCTCCGCATTGACGCATCAGCTCGAGCCCGACTGTGCCCTGCCCTGCAATGATATATTCATGATCGAAAGCCGGCACGACCACACTGCCCGCTTCGGCCGCGATTTCGCGGGCGATGGCTTCCCGATCGCCCGTATAGCGGTCGTAGAGAACGGTTTTTCCGCCAAGCCGGCGAGTGTTCTCTATTTTTACGGTAGGCGCATCCTCGGGCATGACGATTATCGTGTCGATGCCAAGCATCGTTCCCGACGCCGCAACAGCCTGCGCATGATTCCCGGACGAGAAAGCCACAACACCGTGCTTGGCCTCATCAGCGGTCAGCTGACTCAGCATGTTGTAGGCACCTCGAAATTTGAATGATCCCGTAACCTGAAGATTCTCGGGCTTGATGTATACCGTACCGCCGACAACTTCATCGAGTGCGGCTGACCTCAGTAAGGGTGTCTCAACTGCGACCGGCGCCAGTCGCTGTGCTGCTGCTTCTATATCTTTGAATTCGACCATGTCAGGAATCTGCTGCAATGCGATCAATTTTCGCCGCGCAGATGAAGTCGTTGTCGGACAAACCATCGATCGCCGTGGTCTTGTATGCCACAACGCAGCGACTGTAGCTGACAGTCATTTCCGGATGGTGTCCTTCGACAGTCGCAATCCACGCGACTGCGTTGGTAAAGGCGATGGTCCGGCTGAACGCGGGAAAATCGAATACGCGGACAATGGACTTTCCGTCATCGCTCAAGCTCCAGTCCGCGTGCAAGGCCCTCAGCATTTCCCGGGCCTGCGCCGGAGTCAGGGGGGCGACACCGCCCTCACAGGGTTTGCACTGTCTGTCAGCGAAATCAGCCATCGACACATATCGACCAGATCAGGAAGCGCCACACTATACGGACTGTCGGCAAACCGATCAAAAAAGGCCGGCCCGTGAAGGGCCGGCCTGGCGGAAACTCTGTTAAGAGTCGCGGGGGACGTTTACATTGCTATTTTGGATTCGACGCAAATGATGGCGAGTCTTCGATGTAAAGTCTCAGGCTCACCTTCCGCTCGAACGCAAAACTGTCGACGTTGTTGTCGGCCGCCGGCGATTCGCCGTGCGCCCTGACATTGACGCGCCCGGTCGGGACGCCATTCGCGACCAGCACATCCCTGACATGCTCGGCTCGTCTTGCTGACAACTTCTGGTTGTACGCAGCGTCGCCACGTTCGTCTGTGAAGCCATCAAGTTGTAGGATGACATCCGGCATCGCCGCGAGACTTGCGGCAAGTTGCTGCAATCGCGAACCGGTGGTCCGGCCAAGCACATGCTCATCGGTGCGAAACAGCAGTTCCATTTCGATGCCCGCCTGCAGGAGACTCAACAATTCGGGCCGGGATTCTGCCTGCATGCGCTGCAGGTCGCCGCCCAGTGCATCGATATCCCGTTCCAGTTCGTTGACGCGGTTGCGCGATCCCTGCAATGAGGTGGCAAGCCGCTCCACTTCCGTATCGCGCCGATGCATTGCATCGCCAAGTTTGGCACCGAACGCGGCACCCAGGATGATGCCGACCGGGCCGCCGGCGAAACCACCAATAACTGCTCCGGTGCCAACGCCTATGCCCTCTTCCTTCGATGTGCTCCCGGCGTAGGCCGAAGCCGCTGTCAGTGTCGCTATTAGTCCAGCCAATATAATCTTGCTACGCATTTTGATTTCCTCCGGTGATTGAGCGCCACACCAGGTGGCTGCCGTCGGAATCAATTACACAGCGGAATAGAGCGCCTTGGGGGTCAGGAAAATGTCAGGGCGGGGATCAATTGTGACGAATTATGGCCCCTTAAATTGGCAGGAGAGGCATATTGCAACGATCGTGCATGCGCGAGGATCGGGAACCCTGTTTGTGGTGGTGGCAGGGACAGTTTACTTAATTGTGCCGAATTTGAAATTCGGCACAATTAAGTAAACTGTCACCGGGTCAGCGTACGCGCTCTGTTAGAGCGACGAAGGTGCCGCCGTTGCGCTCACACAACACTCGCATAAGGCCTGCAAATCTCTGCGAACTCCGTGGCGGCGTGCCGGAGAAATTATAAGGAAAACCGATGGCGTGAATGCGCACGCGCCGGTCGCCGTTCTCGTCCTCGACATTAATCCTGTCAATGTCGCGCAAGACCTGCTCCATGGAATTTCCCTGAAATTCGTCGCCGAAAACATAAATACTTATTTTCTTGTCTGGCGCCCAGAACGTCTTAATGGCATAGATGATGCCGTCGGAGGGGTCACTGTCGCTAAAGGGCGCCCATGTACGCATACGGACCTTGATGGACTCGCGTATCTGCGGCGTATCGGGAATCCAGATACCTCCGTACTGCGGGAACATATAACTGCCATTGTCGTTCATGATCTGCAGTCCCTTGACCTTTGGGTACACGTCCAGCACCTGCGCCAGCTTTTGCTCCGCCCAGGTCCATTTCGCCTGCATGCTGCCGGACGTATCTATGACGAAAATTATGTATTCGCTATCGACCGGTATACCGCCTACCGCATCATTACGGGCACGACGGAACGGCCGTAAATTCAGCATCTCCTCCGTCAGTCGCTGACGCGCGGCTCTCAGGTCACCTTCGTCTATGTTGAGCGCCGGATCGTCCATGTTAAGGAGAGCAAACTGGCCCTGGACCTTGCTCAGCTCTTTTTGCAGCGTCTGCAAGTGCATCTCTGTTGCGGACGTATCGAGCTGCACCCTGCCAAGTTCCCGCGTAACCTCAACGGTGTCTCCACGGATATCGAACAACTGCTCCTGCAATGCTGCGATCAGTTGTTTCAGATCGTTCTCGGTCTTTTCGAGAATCGCCGGCTCGTAGATTTTACTCAATACCAGCAACAGGATAATCGCGCCGAATCCACAGCAAATACAGTCCAGGAATGACAGACTGAATGCTTCCATATTTCTGTTACGTTTGGCCATGTTCAGTTCCTGGCGGCTATGGCCAGTCCTTGCTGATACTCATGAATGCGCCGCCCGTCTTGTATGCAAGCAGCCAGTAAGCGATCGAGGCGAAATAATCACCCTCCATCGGATACAGGAGAATGTTCACCGGTACGCCCGAGGGCACCTCGTCAATTGCCTCATAGTGGTAACGCAACCTTTCCGAACTGGTCACCATGCCCCGCTTTGCTTCAGCAGCATTCATCGTT
>SMWE01000114.1 GCA_004357475.1 Gammaproteobacteria bacterium | reverse complement strand
ATCGGCGGCTCTTTCGGCGCAGGAAACTATGCGATGTGTGGGCGCGCCTACAGTCCGCGGATGCTGTGGATGTGGCCGAACGCAAGAATTTCCGTGATGGGCGGCGAACAGGCATCGCTTGTTTTGTCCACCGTCAAACGCAACGGGGTTGAGGCCAGGGGCGAGACGTGGACTGACAAGGAACAGCTCAATTTCGAAAGGCGCATTCAACGCCAGTACGAGAAACAGGGTCATCCGTACTATTCGAGCGCGCGATTGTGGGACGACGGGATTATAGATCCGGTCGACACCCGAAGAATTCTCGGACAGGGGATATCTGCTTCGATGAACAACCCGCGAAGTTCGGAGACACCGCACGGCATTTTCAGAATGTAATCGCCCGCTTAGGAAGGGCTCCTACGGATATTTCGTAGGAGCCCTTCCTAAGCGGGCGAATATCCACCGTAATCGAATTCGGTATGATGCCAGGATTGCAGGAGAGTTTGTTATGGGTGATCTCAAAGGAAAAACGATGTTTATCAGCGGCGGCAGCCGCGGCATTGGACTGGCGATCGCCAAACGTGCCGCGCAGGACGGTGCCAATATCATCATCGCGGCCAAGACCGCGGAGCCTCACCCGAAACTGCCTGGCACTATTTATTCGGCGGCTGAGGAAATCGAGGCGGCTGGCGGCAAGGCATTGCCAGTGGTTTGTGATATTCGCGACGACAAGGCTGTCAAGGCGGCGGTCGCCGCGGGTGCGGAGAAATTCGGCGGCATCGACATCTGCGTCAACAACGCGAGTGCAATATCGCTGACATCGACCCTGCAGACACAAATGCACCGTTTCGATCTGATGCATCAGATCAATACTCGTGGCACGTTCCTCGTATCGCAGACCTGCCTCCCACACCTGCTCAAGTCCGACAACCCGCATATTCTGAATCTCTCCCCGCCGCTCAACATGCTGGAGAAGTGGTTCAAGAATCATGTCGCGTATACGATGGCGAAGTTCGGCATGAGCATGTGCGTGCTGGGTATGGCGGGAGAATTTCGCGAGAAGGGTGTTGCGGTCAATGCACTGTGGCCGAGGACGGTGATCGCGACGGCAGCGGTAAAAAACCTGCTCGGTGGCGATGAAATGATCAAGCGCTCACGCAAACCAGAAATAATGGCCGATGCAGCGCACTTCATCCTGACGCAACCCAGCCGGGAATTTACCGGCAACTTCTGTATTGATGACGAAGTCATGGCGCGTGCAGGAGTGACTGATTTGGCGCCATACGCGGTTGACGCGTCGAGTGAGCTGATGGCGGATTTTTTTGTTGAACCCCGATGAGTTCGAGGCAGGAACAGTTTTCCGGAACGCGCGACGTACTTGAGGCGCACCAGTTCGATCCGGAACCGCTGCAGGAATACCTGCTGTCCCATGTTGAGGCATTCCACGGTCCCTTGACGGTGCGCCAATTCAGGGGCGGCCAGTCCAATCCAACTTACCTGCTCGAATCCCCGTCCGGAAAATACGTGATGCGTCGCAAGCCGCCTGGCAAGCTATTGAAGTCTGCACACGCAGTGGATCGGGAATACCGGGTGATCAGCGCACTTCATGCTGCGGATTTCCCGGTGCCACGACCTTATGTTCTCTGTGAAGACGAAGAAATCGTAGGCACGATGTTTTTCATTATGGAATTTGTCGAAGGCCGCATTTTTTGGGAGCTCGATCTGCCGGATTCTGACCCTGGCGAAAGAAGTGCAATTTACGAGCACGCGAATCAGACGATTGCCGACCTGCACCGCTTCAATTATGAGCAAATCGGCCTTGCGGACTTCGGAAAAACGGGCAATTACTTTGCACGACAGATTTCCCGGTGGTCGAAACAATATGCCGCTTCAGAGACAGCCGAAATCACGGCGATGAACAAACTGATCGAGTGGCTTCCAGGCAATATCCCGGACGATGAGTCCGTGACGGTCGTTCACGGCGACTACCGGCTCGACAACATGATTATTCATCCGAGGAAACCTCGGATAATCGCGATTCTCGACTGGGAGCTGTCAACGATTGGACATCCGCTCGGAGACTTTACCTATCACCTGATGGCCTGGCAGATGCCTGAGATTGGTATCGGCAGCACCGGGCTTCAGGGAAAAGACCTCGTCGCTCTTGGGATACCAACGGAAGAGGAGTACGTAGCCAGCTATTGCGCAAAAACCGGACGAGACGATGGCATCGCAAACCGCGATTTTTATTCCGCGTATAACTTCTTTCGAATTGCGGCAATCTTGCAAGGTATTGCCGGCCGTGTCAGGGATGGTACGGCAGCAAGCGTGCACGCCGAGCGCGCAGCTAATGCGGTGGCGCCGCTTGCTTCACTCGGTTGGGAGTACGCGCAGAACGCGTAGGACCATTGCTGTTTTCATTCCGTTACCCGTGAAATTCTCGCACCAGAGATTTGACCATGACCACCGCTGTTTCGCGCTTGTCGTAATAGCCGGCTTCGTGCCCGTCAAAGCGAAATCCGGAATACTCATAAAACTTTCTTGCTTTTCGGTTGCTGGCCCTGACTTCGACCCGAATGCGCCGCACGCCAGCCGTCCGGCAAGATTTCTCGAGCCATGCGAGCAGCGCGGCGCCGATACCCGTGCGCTGCATCCTGGGTTCAACGGCCAGCAGGAACAGGTGTGACTCTTGGTCGCGAAATTTCATGATTGCGAAGCCCGACAACACGCCATTGCTACTCGCAATGAGAACCATCGTCTCCTTGTCTTTGATGGATCTTCTTACGCGGGCCAGCGTCCAGCGCCAGTTCAGGCCATGTTCGACCAGCAGTCGTGACATCGACGCAATGGTGCGTGCTTCGGAAATGTGAGCGGCCCGCAGGACCAGGGATTCATCAATGTTCATTTGCCAGAGTTGGGTCTGCCAGCCTGGGAAAGTGCAGGGATAAGCTAAATGCCGGCTACTTGCCGGCGTAGGATAAAGGGAATGCTATTCGGATGCGATAATCTGACTGCCCGAAATTTCATATTTGAGGACCAGCATATCACGGACTCGCAATGTCCCGAAAATTGCTTTGATCGGGGACAGCCCTATCTCGGCATGCCTGATTTCCAGTTCGCCGCTTGCGACGAATGAGTCGCTCGTTACCTCAACGCTGGCAGGAAAGACGACAGTAAATTCTGCTCCCCTGACAAATACGGTTGCCTCGATTTCCAAATCGGGCATGCTGCCCGTGATCCGCTCTGATCGAATCCGAACCGACGGAAATTGCCCGGCTTGCAGCAGCTTTTTGCCAAGCATGTTGGCTCGCGTGCCGGCGATATCTTTTTGTGATATCTGGCCAGAGAAATCGGCGCCTTCAAGTGTCCGTAGTTCGGGTTCGTCGACCGCGAGATCGGTAACCCTGAATTCAAGCGTTAGCGCTGATTGACGCGGATCCTGCGTGAACGCAACCGTACCCGTAATGTTGTTATGGGAAATCACATGGTTGTGACCGAAGCCGCGCAATAAGCCCCCACGATAGACCAGCACGTGCAGCCAGCTCGAATCACTGTCAACGCGATATTCCACCGGACGCGCGTGTTCACCTGCCGAGGGCTCCTGTGCCAGACTCGCAAAGGGCACAATGAATGCAAGCACGACCAGTAGCAGCCCGCCCCAGCGGGCGATGGCAAGGGCTCGGATGCGCGTCGTTTTCCTGATTGTCCCCACTGGTGTCCCACAAAAATCGCTCGCTGGGGCGAGCTCCTACATATTTATGCTGATATTACTCTGCTTCGCACCGCTGGTAGACTGGGACAGGCTATTCGAGGAGCAGTTAATGAGTGACCGGGTCAGGGTGAATATCGAGAATGCCGTAGCCACTGTCATGTTGAATCGTGCCGACAAGCACAATGCGATCGATATGGCGATGTTCGAGGCGCTGAGCGAGGTTGGTGATTCTCTAAAGGATGCAACGTCTGTGCGCGCGGTCGTGCTGCATGGTGCCGGAGAGAATTTCTGCGCTGGCATCGATGTCTCGGTGTTTGGCGGCGAGGGCATTGGCGTAGTTGGCCACAAGCTGATGGATCCTCGCGAACGATCACCAGCGAATATATTTCAGAGTGCAGCCTGGGTCTGGCAGGAGATCCCCGTACCTGTGATAGCGGCATTGCAAGGCGTTGTGTTCGGGGGCGGCTTGCAAATCGCGCTGGGCGCTGACATTCGCTATGCCTCGCCCGATGTCCGGATGTCGATCATGGAAATCAAGTGGGGACTCGTCCCGGACATGGCAATCAGCAGCACCGCGCGCCACCTGTTGCCGGGTGACAAATTCAAGGAACTGGCTTTCACGGGGCGGATCGTCAGTGGCCGCGAAGCGAAGGAGGCGGGGCTGGTCACGTCATTGACTGACGATCCGCTGGAGGCTGCTCAATTACTGGCCCGGGAAATCGCCGGCCGGTCACCCGACGCAATTCGTGCCATCAAAAGACTGGTTAACGACGCCTGGCAAGCCGATGCTCCGGCGTCAATGCGCCGCGAAGCGGAGCTGCAACTGGCCATAATGGGCGGCGCGAACCAGGTGGAGGCAGTTGCGGCGAACAGGGGGAAAAGGGCGCCCGATTTCGGGGACCCGGAGCCATGAAATCGGCCCGACGACACAGTAAGATCGGGCTCTGATAAATGGAACTTGCAGGTAGTCGGGAGACTCCAATCCCGCACAGACAGCAAATATATTGTTGCCAGAAGACAGCACATTGAAAATCAGGACGGCACTCATAGTGGGCTTGCTAGCGGCTTTTTTCTGTGTGCCGGTGCAGTCGCAAACGTACAAACCCTTTCCCGGCGAATCGGCAGACCAGCGAACGCTCCAGATACAAAAACGAGTAGACGAGCTGTATGACGCTGGCGATTATAAGCGTGCATTATTTATTTATGAGAAAGAACTTGCACCACGTGGCGACAAATATGCGCAGTACATGGTTGGTTATATGCACGTCAATGCACTCGCTGCGCCACATGACACAGCCAGCGCGTTGGCCTGGTACCGCCTGGCTGCGGAGCGCGGCCACGAGGTACTGGAGCGGGCCCGGGATGAACTAGCAAAAACACTGACGCGTGAGGAAATAGACGCGTCCAATCGACTTTTTCTGGATTTGCTGCAGAAGATTGGCGACACGAGGCTGCTCATGAAGCTGATTCAGAGGGACATGAATACTCTCAGAAGTCGAACCGGGACGCACATACCGGGATCGAGAATTTCCGGTCCGATGCAAATTATCAAGCCGTCCGGCATGCCGGAGAACCCGAATTATTATCGTAATATTCGCCTGCACCTTGAAGCACGGCTCAACTACCTCGAAGCAAAAGTTGAGATAAGCGATATTGCGCTTGAGTTTGATTACAACGGGCTTCGAATGTTTGAGGAGCAGGTCAAAGCAGAACTCGCGGCGCTCAAGATTCCTTAGCGCGCCTGCAGGAGTTACCATACAAGCCCGCCCCAGCGGGCGATTCTCTAATCATTGGGCGTTGTTGATTAATGTTTGTCGCTCGGTGGACTGAGCTCCTACGACAGTTAAGTGGTTTCTGTCGGTCTAAGACCCTTCGTCAAAATCTCCGGGAATTCCCGTGCAATCTGTTTTGCCATTTTCGCATTGCCATGAAACCATTTTGGAATCCAGTTGATGGATCCCATGATTGCGTTGCCGGTCATGCGAACATCGCAGGATTTGATGCTGCCATCGTGTATGCCGGATTCGAGAATTTTTTCGAAACCTGTACTGTGCCGGCGCGATACTGCCAGGATTTCGTTGCGATGTGACCGCTTTAACGTCGGGATTTCACTCATTATGGCCACTGGGCCGCGGTCGCCGACCGTTATTTCCACGTGATTAGCGATATACAGGTATGCCTTTTCGAAGCCGTTCGCGCCGTCATTGATGCCCGTTCCATGGCTTCACGCCCGAGTTCGGCTGCACGCAGGTAACACTGATAAACCAGTTCTTCTTTGTTCGTGACGTAGTAATAGAGTGCGGCATCCGTGAGCCCGAGTTGCCGCGACACGTCCTTCAACGATGTTCCGCTGAAGCCCTTCTGGTTAAAGCAGGTCGCCGCAGCCTTCAGGATGCGATGCCGCTGCGCTTCGAACCGGGTTTCATCTGCGACTCTTGCCATCGCCTCTGCTCTTTTCCACGTGAATGTCCAAAATCGGTAGTCGCTGCTTGAGTTCTCTGCCTGAGTGGATTATTTTAATGTAGATTAGAATTTTTGCAACGCTATAACGTATTGATTCCACAGACGTTTTTCACGAAAAACAGGAATTTCTCGGCGCATAACTGTCGGAGGACAACGGTCCATGAGTACCGCCGCAACCGACTTGCCTGAGGTTTCGGGCAAGACCGAAAAACCACCGCTTCGCTTCGTTACCGCAGCCTCGTTATTCGACGGCCACGACGCGGCGATCAACATTATGCGTCGATTGATCCAGGCGCAAGGGGCGGAAGTAATTCATCTCGGGCATAACCGCAGTGTCGACGACATCGTGCGGGCGGCGATACAGGAAGACGCGGACGGTATCGCCGTCAGTTCCTACCAGGGTGGTCACAACGAATTCTTTCGTTACATGATCGACCGCCTGGCCGAATTCGGCGCAGCGCATATCAAGGTATTCGGCGGCGGTGGTGGCACGATCACGCCGGAAGAAATTACCGGCTTGATGGAATACGGCGTCGAACGTATTTATCATCCGCACGACGGTATGCGGATGGGTCTTGAGGAAATGATCAAAGACCTGCTACGCCGCACAGAGGCAAGCCGCCGTACAACAAGTCCGCCGGTAGAATTTTCACCTGGCAATGCTGTGGATATTGCGTGCAGCATTTCAGCGATCGAAGAAGGCATGTACAACGAAGCGAAGCTCGCGGCGTTGCGCAAGGAATGGCAGGTCAAGGCCGGGAATGTACCGGTGATTGGCATCACCGGAACCGGCGGCGCTGGAAAAAGCAGCGTCACCGATGAAATTCTGAATCGATTCCTTACCTGTTATCCCGACATGCGGATTGCCGTTCTGGCGGTCGATCCGACACGCCGGCGAACCGGTGGTGCCCTGCTCGGTGATCGCATCCGCATGAATTCTCTGCGTTCGAATCGCATTTACATGCGATCCATCGCAACGCGACGTCAGCACCTCGCGACCAGCGAAATGCTGGCTGATCACATCCTGTTCCTGAAATCGTGCGGATTCGACCTGGTTATCGTGGAGACGGCCGGCATTGGGCAGAGTGACAGCGAAATCGTCGATATGGTGAATTTCTCGGTGTACGTCATGACCAGCGAGTATGGGGCAGCCAGCCAGCTCGAAAAAATCGATATGCTGGATTATGCGGAAGTGATTGTGCTCAACAAGTACGACAAGCGTGGCGCAGAAGATGCACTGCGCGACATTCGCAAGCAGTGGAAGCGAAATCACGTGCAGTTCGAGACTGCAGATGAGGACATCCCGGTTTACCCGACGATCGCGAGCCAATTCAACGATCCGGGAATCAGCTGGATGTTCTACCAACTGTGTCAGCGGCTCGCCGCAAAGCTCGGTCTCGATCCTGACAAGTGGACGCCGAACATAGACGTATCCGAGCGGGAACCGCGCGCGATGGCGATCATCCCGGGCGGCCGGATTCGCTACCTGGCCGAGATCAGCGAACAGGGTCGCGATATAAACGCATCCATTCAGGCGCAAGCGGCCGCGTCGAGTCAGCTGCAAAACTTCTACGAGGCGCTCAAAGCTCTCGAAGATCCGGAATTGCCAGAACCGTTCGAAAAATTTCCCGCAGACGCCCTTGTGGATAACAAGGACCGGTCAATACTGGTATTGCGCCAGCGTTACCAGGAAGCCATCGGGGAAATCAGCGCAGAGGCATTGACCTTGCTGCGGAAATGGCCGGCGCGTAAGGAGAGCATAAGGACGGAAAGCTACAGCTACGAAGTACGCGGCAAGACAGTAACTGGCGCCAATTACAAGGAAAGTCTCAGTCATCAGAAGATACCCAAGATCGCGGCGCCGAAATTCAGCGACTGGGGAGAATTACTCATCTTCCTGATGAAAGAAAACTTGCCGGGCGCTTATCCGTACACGGGTGGTGTCTACCCTTATCGCAGGCTGGGCGAAGATCCGACCCGGATGTTCGCAGGAGAAGGCACGCCGGAGCGAACTAATCGCCGCTTTCACTATTTATCCAAAGGCCAGGACGCAGCCAGGCTGTCCACGGCATTCGATTCCGTAACCCTTTACGGTGAGGACCCTCACGAACGGCCTGATATTTACGGTAAGGTCGGCAACTCGGGTGTTTCCATCGCCTCTGTCGATGACATGAAGAAGCTGTATTCCGGCTTCGACCTGTGTGAGCCGACGACCTCGGTCTCGATGACGATTAACGGGCCTGCACCGATGATCCTTGCGTTCTTTATGAATACGGCGATCGATCAACAGGTCGAGAAGTACCTGAAGGAGTCGGGCGAGTGGCAGGCAGCGCAGAAGAAGATAGATGCTTATTTTTCGGGTAAGGCACGGCCGAGCTACGATGGGAAACTTCCCCCAGGCAACGACGCACTTGGTCTGGGCCTTCTCGGCATCTCCGGCGACAAGCTCGTATCGGCGGAAATCTACGATCAGATCCGGCAACGAACGCTGACCGCAGTGCGAGGGACGGTGCAGGCGGACATCCTGAAAGAGGATCAGGCGCAGAACACCTGTATTTTCTCCACCGAGTTTGCGATGAAGATGATGGGCGACGTGCAGCAATACTTTATTGACAACAACGTGCGTAATTACTACAGCGTATCGATCAGCGGCTATCACATCGCCGAAGCTGGTGCGAACCCGATCAGCCAGCTTGCGTTCACACTGTCGAACGGTTTCACGATCGTCGAGTACTACCTCGCACGTGGCATGAACATTGACGACTTCGCCCCCAACTTGAGTTTCTTTTTCTCGAACGGCATGGATCCGGAATATTCGGTCATCGGTCGCGTGGCCAGACGCATATGGGCGCGCGCGATGCGAGAGCGTTATGCTGCGAGCGCGCGCAGTCAGATGCTCAAGTATCACGTGCAAACCTCGGGTCGCAGCCTGCATGCGCAGGAAATTAGCTTCAACGACATCCGTACAACCCTGCAGGCCTTGTATGCCATGTTCGATAATTGCAACAGCCTGCACACCAACGCATTTGACGAAGCCATCACGACACCGACCGAGCAGTCGGTGCGGCGTGCCGTCGCCATCCAGATGATCATTTCGAAAGAACTGGGCCTGAACTATTGCGAAAACCCGTGGCAGGGATCGTTCATCATCGACGAATTGACTGGCCTCGTTGAAGAGGCCGTCTATAAGGAATTCGAGCGGATATCCGACCGCGGTGGCGTGCTCGGCGCGATGGATACGATGTACCAGCGTGGCAAGATCCAGGAAGAGAGTCTTTACTACGAAAGCCGGAAGCATGATGGCTCGTACGCGCTCGTTGGCGTCAATACATTCCTGCCCAGGGAAGGTCAGGAGGACGAGGTGCACGATCTCGAGCTGATTCGATCAACCGAGTCCGAAAAACAGGACCAGATCGACCATGTCAGGAGATTTCAAGAGGCGCATGGTGAAGAGAGCCCCGGTGCTATTGCCAGCCTGCAGGATGTCGCCCGCGATCGCGGCAACGTGTTCGCGGAACTAATGAACACGGTCAAGTCCAATTCCCTGGGCCAGATTTCGGCTGCGCTGTACCAGGTTGGGGGCGAATATCGCCGTAACATGTGACGCGGTCTGTACCGAAGCTGAAACGGTATCGTATGAGCCTGGCTGTAGAAGCCCGCCTGTAGGGGCCCGCCTGTAGGAGCCCGCCCCAGCGGGCGATAACAAAAAGTTAGAATCAATCTATTGATCAACGCAAAATTCAAATCGCTATTCGTATTACCTGCAACGCTGATCAGTGTCCTGTTGCTGTTTTGGGCCCTGTTTCAGGTGGTCGCCGGCGGTCCCGAGCGTACTGCCTGGCTCGGTGCCGCGCTTTCGGCATTGCCGTTGCCGTTCCTGATATTGAGACTGATGATCGGCCCGGTGGTGCGCACGAGTGAGTATCTTCCGCTGCTGCTACTGTTGTCTGCCATTGGCGTAATGATACCGGCCTGGGAACAATTCATGGAAGGTGTTGCGGGATGGTGGCCGCTTTCCGTTGCGCTGGTCAACGCCGGCATCATGCTGCTCTACGTGTTCTGGTATTCGCGATTCGGCCGCACCGAAAGTCTGCAGCTTAGTGTTGGCTCGAAGCTACCGGCATTCCGCCTGCAGGATTCCGAGGGCAACGAGGTGGGGTCGGATGACTTTGCCGGATCGCCGGCGGTCTTGTTGTTCTATCGCGGCAACTGGTGCCCCTTATGCATGGCGCAGATCCGGGAGATTGTCAGCCGCTACCAGGAAATGCACGACATGGGTATCAACGTCGTCCTTATCAGCCCGCAACCTGAAGAACACACGAAAAATCTCGCCGCCATGCACGATGTACCATTCCATTTCCTGATCGACGCAGAAAACAAGCTTGCGGAAGCTCTCGGAATCGCTATCGATAACGGCGTGCCTGTGGGCGTCATGGGGGGCTATGCGCCTAATACCGTCATGCCTACTGTTGTCGTCACAAATGCCAGTGGAACCATCGTCTTTTCCGATCAGACTGACAACTATCGCGTCCGGCCCGAGCCCGATGTGTTCCTGGCCATTCTGCGCAGAAGCGGAGCGGTCGCCCAGTGAATGAGCAGTCAGCGAAGCACTTTCTCGACAACCCGACGCTGTACGAAGGAACCTGTCTTGCGTTCCAGGGTTTCAAGCTGACCGAATGGAAAGAGGGCTTCGCCAGAATGGAGATGACCGTGCGGCCCGAACACCGAAATACGATCGGTTACCTTTCTTTGCCCAGGCCAAATTGTATGACCCCGAACACAGCCGGCTTTGTGCCACTGCACCCGGCACTTACAAGCGCCAGGAACGTTAGTCCGGATTGCCGGGCGGCTGATCAGGCAAAAGGATAACCATGGATCTGTTCAATCTCGACGGCAAAGTCGTGCTCATAAGCGGAGCGGGGTCCGGTCTCGGGCGGCAATTTGCGGAAACGCTGGCTGGCGCCGGCGCCTCGGTGGTACTTGCGGCGCGGCGGCGCGAAAAACTTGAGGAGACTGCCCAAAGGGTGCGGGACAAGGGCGGCGAGGCAATCTGCCTCGAACTGGACGTCACTGATTCACTGTCCGTAACGAACTGTATTCGGGAGACCGTCAGCGAGGCCGGCGTGCCGGATATTCTCGTGAATAACGCCGGCATCGCCAAGCAAGCCTTTCTCACCGATATCAGCGAGGACGATTGGGACGCCGTACTCGACACCAATCTTAAAGGCGTATTCATGCTGGCACGGGCCGTTGCGAGATCGATGATCAATGCGGAAAAACCCGGGAGCATCATCAATATTGCGTCGGTTCTCGGGTTGCGAGTCAGCAAAGCGCTCGGCTCTTACATTGCTGCAAAGTCGGCCGTCGTGCAGTTGACGAAGGCAATGGCGATTGAATGGTCGCGCCACAATATTCGCGTCAACGCGCTTGCGCCGGGTTATTTCATAACCGAGATAAACCAGGAACAATTTGCAGACGGTGGTGCTGAAGAATTTCTAAAACAACGCGTGCCAATGGGCCGTGTCGGAGAATTACCCGAAATCGCCGGCCCGCTGCTGTTGCTCGCATCTGGCGCCGGCAGTTACATGACGGGCAGCATCATCACTGTCGACGGCGGCCATGTTTGTAGTTCCTTGTAACCACTTTTGATACAGGCGTTCGCATGGGTCCACTGACCGGTTTCAGGATAGTCGAAATCGCCGGCATTGGCCCCGGGCAATTTTGTGGCATGCTGCTGGCGGATATGGGCGCACAGCTCATGCGCATCGATCGCAAGGCCGATGCTGATCCTGACATCGGAATACCAGCGAAATTCAACCTGATGAATCGCAGCCGGCCTGCGATCGGCGTCGATCTCAAGAGTCCGCCGGGTGTCGATCTCGTACTAAGACTCTGTGAAAACGCAGACGCGTTATTCGAGGGATTTCGGCCCGGCGTCATGGAGCGTCTCGGATTGGGACCCGGGGACTGTATGGCCAGGAACGCGAGTCTGGTCTATGGCCGCATGACCGGTTGGGGACAGACCGGGCCGTTGGCAGACGCTGTCGGTCATGACGGCAATTACGCCGCGCTTGCCGGTGTCATTTCGGCGATCGGCGAGAGAGATGGTCCGCCATCAATCCCGTTGAACCTGACCGCCGATTTTGGCGGTGGGGGTGCATACCTGGCCATGGGAATTCTTGCGGCACTTCTCGAAACAAGTCGCTCCGGCAAAGGCCAGATCGTGGACGCCGCAATGGTTGACGGCGCCGCCTCGTTGATGACGTTGTTTTATGGATTGCATGCCGGCGGTTTTTGGCTGGATCAAAGAGGCAGCAATATCCTCGACGGCGCTGCGCCATTCTACCGGGCTTATCGAACCAGCGACGAACAGTACGTTATCGTCTGTGCCATTGAACAGCGATTCTTTAGGGCGCTGATCGAGTTGCTGGGCGTCGATGATATCGGTTTGGCCGAGCAGCATGACAAGAGCAAATGGCCGCAACAGATCGAACGGTTCGAAGCTGTCTTCGCGAGTAAGACGCGCGACGAATGGTGCGAATTGCTCGAAGGAACGGATGCCTGTTTTGCGCCAATCCTTTCATTGACGGAAGCGCCGAGACACCCGCACAATGAAGCGCGCAAAACTTTCGTCACGGTAGACGGAATTCAGCAGCCGGCACCGGCGCCGAGGTTCTCCAGGACGAAATCCGAGATTCAGAACGCGCCGGGCGAGGCTGGCGAAAACGATCGAAAAGCATTGCTTGATTGGGGCCTTTCCGAATCTGAAGTCAACAATATTTTGCGTTCAGTGAACGCAGACCCCCAAGATAGCCAAGGGGTGAAAGTCCGCACTTGATCAGGCAGACACCGTCAGATCTAATTCGAAACCAGTGATCGCTTCACAGTGCGGGTTCAACTGATCGACGCGACATTCTATTCTTTAACGAGAAGAAGAAGTGTTGGAATAAAGCAAAGACCGCGAATTTATTATTCAGAACCCCAAAATGCTTTGATACGGCACCGCCGGCAGAAAGGAGACATGGCGCATACGACATATCAAACGACTACACTTATGTATGAATGTAGGGGTAGTAGCATGGATATGGACAAGCTGAACCGGTCGCTTACCTTAGTGGCCAATCTAGGTGTGCTTGCCGGAATCATTTTCCTCGCCGTAGAACTGAATCAGAACACAAGAGCCACAATTGCGGCAGCAAGCGAAGGAATTACAAATCAGAGTTTGGACTATTTCGCGCTCGGCATGAATAACCAGGTAATCAGTAGGGCTCTGCCTAAGCAGTCGTCTGGATTGGAACTGGACAGTTTTGAACAGGATCAACTATGGCGACACCAATTCTATAATTTCCGAATATTCCAGCATGCGTATTTACAATATCGTCGTGGTTTTTACGACGAGACCGTATGGAATTAGTACCGTAGACTAATTGCTAGCAGGTTGGTGAGTGACCCGCACGCCATATAGATGTGGAGCGATACTACCGGCGGGTGGGATACTTACTTCGAGTCGGAAGTGAATACCGTTCGCGAAATGCCAATTAGCGAACACGTCAAGGGTTTCAATTAAGCACTGGTCTCAATCCATCAAACCCATCTGTTTCATGAACGTAAGGTTGTCCCAGAAGAGCCATTCCTCATCGATGACGCCGTCTTCATTCCAGTGGCCTATAGTTACCATCGAAATCTTGAATGCCTTACCTGTCGGGGGAATT
>SMWE01000113.1 GCA_004357475.1 Gammaproteobacteria bacterium | reverse complement strand
CCTGAGCGATCTCGCCACCGTGATGTTGGCCGAACATTTTCCCTACGGAGATGACTTTGAACCCCTCGCCTTCCGTTTCAACCGCATCATGGCGAACCGATTTTATGAGATTCTCGATTTCATCAATTTGCATTATTGCCTGAGCCGTCGTCATGACACTGAATTCTGGCGGGAGATTCAAAAGCCCGAGCGCGTCACCGACAGGCTGCAGGCAAAACTTGCGTACTGGCGTATGAAGCCGCCATCACCCACCGACTTCCAGGACCAGTTTTTTCCTGGCATGGCCGACACGGCATTGCCTTCCGGTGGATTTGCTGGCGACCATCGCAGCCCGAAAGATGCGGGCGGCATTTTTGGCGTCGATAGCCACGAAGCCATTCTTTACGGCATGGATTTTCTGCGGGAGGAATGTTCACAGTGGTACGGCGAGGACAGGCCGCCCACGCAGATCGCCGAAATCATCGCCAGCCGGCTCAAACTGGCACCGCAAAAACTGCCACCCCACGATATGTGGTTACAGCGTGCTGTCGGCATGCCGGTCTACAAGAGCGCATCGGCCGCGTCCGGCAATGCAGGTCGCCAATAGCATGCAGCCAAAGCGCGTACTGGTCGTGGGAGGTGGTTCAGCCGGCTGGATGACGGCGGCCTATTTGAATGCCGCCCTCAACGGGGCCGGTCACCAAGTTGCCGACATCAGTCTCGTCGAGTCACCCGATGTGCCACGAGTCGGCGTCGGTGAAGCGACGATTCCGAACATCAATCATATTCTCAATGTCATTGGCATCGATGAAGTGGAGTTCATGAAGCGTGTGGATGGCACCTTCAAACAGTCAATCCGTTACGTCAACTGGCTGCACAACGGCGGCGAGTACTACCACCACCCGTTCAGCCGATTCCGCCCCGGCCCCGTCGACTCGACCGCCCGCAACTGGCTGATGAGCGACCGCTCAATCCCGTTTACTGAGACGGTCTCCGCACAACCGATTATTTGTGAGCTGGGGCTTGCACCGAAGACGCTGGCCGGGGGCAATCTGGAAACTCCGCTCACCTACGCATTCCACATGAACGCATTGAAATTCGCCGACTATCTCACCGAACTGTCAACCGCGCGGGGAGTGACCCATTACAGCGACCACGTCATAGACATCGAAATGGCCGAAACTGGCGATATCCAGGCAGTCGTGACAAGAGGGGGCCTGCGCCTCGAAGCCGACCTTTTTATTGATTGCACGGGATTCGCTGCGATTCTCATTGAGAAGAAACTCGGCGTGGAATGGATCGACTGCTCACAATGGCTGCTTTGTGACCGTGCGATCACCCTGCACGTGCCGTACGACAAGCATTACCTGGGCTTTGTGCGCCCTTATACGACGGCAACCGCATTATCCGCTGGCTGGGTGTGGGATATTCCGCTACAGGACAGGCGCTCTCTCGGCTACGTTCACTCGAGCGCATTTCTGGGCGACGCTGAGGCCGAGCAGGAGCTGCGTTTGTGGGAGGGTGCCCACTGCGAGTCACTGGAGGCACGCAGCGTAAAATTCAAGGTGGGTCATCGAGCGAAAGCCTGGGTGAGAAACTGCGTTGCCATCGGCCTGGCCAGCAGCTTTATCGAACCGCTGGAATCGACCGGCCTGTATTTGAGCGATCTGGCGGCGGTCATTCTCACGGAACATTTTCCGCGCGACGACGACATGGCTCCCATGGCTTTTCGTTTCAATCGCACCATGACCAATCGCTTCTATGAGATCCTCGACTTCATCAACATGCATTATTGCCTGACACAGCGTACGGATACGGAGTTCTGGCGGGAGGTCCGGAAACCCGCACGAATCAATGACCGGCTCAAGGCGAAACTGGCTTTCTGGAGGATCAAACCACCGTCGGCCGCCGATTTCGAGGACCAGTGGTTTCCAGGGCAAGCCGATACGCCACTGCCCACCGGCGGGTTGCCGGGCGACCACAGGAGTCCGATTGATACCGCCGGCCTCTGGAATCACGAGAGTTATGAAGCCATTCTCTATGGCATGGATTTCCTGGCGGCAGAATGCGATGCATGGTTTGGCAAAGAGCGGCCCAGGCCGCGCATGTTGAAAAAAATTATCGAGATTCTCACCGCCGCGCCGCGCACTTTGCCATTGCACGATGAATGGCTAAAACGCGTGCTCGGCATGCCGAATTACCGCACCAGCCGGAGTAAGATCAGGCAATGAACCCGAAACGCGTATTGATCGTTGGCGGTGGCTCATCAGGCTGGATGACCGCGGCGTATCTCGATGCAGTACTGAATCGTGACGGCAGAAAACGCGCCGAGATCAGTTTGATCGAGTCGCCCGATGTACCACGAATTGGTGTCGGCGAAGCAACCATTCCGAGCATCAACCACATTCTCGCCGCGATTGGCATCGATGAATTCGAATTCCTGAAGCGTGTCGATGGCACCTACAAGCAGGCGATCCAGTACGTCAACTGGCTCGATGGTCAGGGTGAATCGTATTACCACGCCTTCGGACGCTATCGCGGGGGTCCCGTCGATTCGACCAGCCTCGACTGGCTGATGAGCAACCGTTCCCTGCCGTTCTCAGAGACGATTTCCGCCCAGCCTGTGATGTGCGATGCCTGTCTTGCACCAAAAATGATGGGGCCGTGGGATTTCGGCACGCAACTCACTTACGCCTTTCATATGAATGCGCTCAAGTTCGCGGACTACCTCTGCGAAATTGCCACCTCACGCGGTGTGCAACACCACGTCGATCATGTCGTCGCTATCGAGATGGCCGATAACGGTGACATCGCAGCCGTGAAAACGAAAAGCGGTGCACGCATTGAGGCGGATATTTTCATTGACTGCACGGGCTTCGCCGGGCTTTTGATCGAAAAGAAACTCGGTGTCGAATGGGTCGACTGCTCGCAGTGGCTTCTCTGCGATCGTGCGCTGGCGATCCAGGTGCCCTATGAACACAATTATCCCGGCTACGTGCGGCCGAATACGATCGCAACGGCGGTCTCCGCCGGCTGGATCTGGGAAATTCCACTGCAGAACAGGCGTGCCTGGGGCTATGTGCACGCGGGCGACTACATCAGCAAGGACGATGCGGAAAAGGAACTGCGCGCCCACATCGGCTCGCTGGCGGACGACTTCGAGGCGCGATACGTGCCGTTCAAAGTCGGTTACCGCTCGAAGTCCTGGGTGCGAAACTGTATTGCGATCGGATTGTCGGCAGGGTTTATTGAACCGCTGGAATCCACGGGCCTGTATTTAAGTGACCTGGCCGCCGTCATGTTAACGGAGCATTTCCCTGATCGTGGCGATCGGGATGCGCTGGCCTTCCGCTACAACCGGATTATCAGCAATCGTTTCCACGAAATTCTCGACTTCATTAACTTGCACTATTGTCTGACGCGTCGAAAAGACAACGAATTCTGGCTGGAAGTCGGCAAACCGGAGCGCATGACCGATCGGTTGCGCGTCAAGCTCGAATTCTGGCGCAACAAGCCGCCCTCGCCGACCGACTTTGAGGACCAGTGGTTTCCTGGACAAGCCGGGACAAGCCTGCCGTCGGCGGGGCTGTCCGGCGATCATCGCAGCCCGATCGATACCGGCGGCGTATTTTCGCTGTCGAGCTATGAAGCCATTTTGTACGGCATGGATTTTCTTAAGGACGAATGCGACCAGTGGTTTGGCACCAACCGGCCCGCATCACAGGTACCGAAAAGAATTGCGGACCGGTTGAAAATCGCACCACAAAAACTACTGCCGCACGATGTCTGGCTTAGACGCGTGATTGGCATGCCCGATTACAAAACCGGATGACAAACGCACTCGATTTGCAGGCGATCGGTTTCTTCGCACGCTTGCGGGTTGCAAGCAGTCAGCGGGTGGAGTTTTTCCCCACAGCAACATTTCTCGCCGGGGATGACATAGTCCAGGATCAAATGGACCCGATCTGCCGGTCCCGCATTTTGAACTGAATGCATGCGACGGTTGTTAATCTCATAGAGCTCGCCCTCTTTCATGTTAATAGTCTCGCCACCCACGGTGAAATCAACCTGCTCATGGGTAATGATTGGCAAATGAATGCGATGCGAATGCACCAATGAAAAATTATTGTCGGTATGTTCTGTAATCGCCCCGCCTGACTTCAGGCGCACCAGATTGGCACGCACGAAATAGCCCATGCCGTGTTCATCGAATAACTCCCATCCTTTTGGTGAGTCATCGAAATGATCCGCCACTATTTTCAGGCACGGGCGAATGAACGGCTCAAACTCCTGCAATACAGGCAATCTCGTAGGGTGTGTGTGGCGAAAGTCCGGATCGAAAACCAGGTGGATGGTTTGCGTATCACGATGCACCTCGTAGCGCTGCTGTCGAAATGCTTCGCCCAGCCATTGTTGTTCCGGCAATTCCTGCACCCGCTGCTGCAGCGCTGCAATATCGACACTGGCAATGTGTGCAAAGTTGCCTGAAAAATTCATCGATTGCTCTCCACCTGCTGCAAGACAACACCCAGGTTGTGGTTCGCTTCCTCATAGCCAGAATCGATTGCCAGCGCTTGCCGGTAACTCACCGTCGCCTCGTTCAAGCGGCCGAGTTCTTTATAGACATTACCCAGATTATTGAGTGTCCTGGGATTGCCCGGCGCAAACAACAGCGCCTTCTCCAAATGAGTCGCGGCCTCTTCAATGCGGCCGAGGTCTTTCAAGGCGAGACCCAGATTCGAATGTGCCTGGGCATCATCGGGCTTTTGTACCAGGGCCGCCTCGATAAAAGTAACCGCCTCGTCAAATCGCTTGGTCTGCAGGCACAAGAGCCCCAGCAGGTTATTGGCGGTCAGATGGCCGGCATCTATGTCGAGTACCTGGCGGTAAATGGACTCCGTGCGTCGCAGTACGGGTACCTGGCCGTTTGCGGATCGGTGTGCCTGGTAGGCTTCCGCCACCATCATGTCCAAAGTTTCGCTGTCGCTGCGTTCTCCTTCGGTCCCTTCTGCCCGCTGCGGCGCCAAAACCTCTGCTTGCGACTGACCCGTGTAATTCGGTATCCAGTCGACAATAAGATGAATACGATCTTTATCGCTGCGATTCTCAACCATGTGGGGCAATTCATTATTGATCTCCCACATTTCACCGACTTGCATGTTTTTTTGCTCGCCATTGACCAGAAAAATATTATTGTCACCGGTCACGATCGGGATATGAATCCGGTGGGAATTCATCAATGAAAAACCGCCATCGGCATGTCGCGGGATTTTTCCGCCCGCAAGCAGTTTCGCAAATATCAGCCTTACGACAAATCCGTTGTCCTGATAAAAAGCGGCAATGAAATCGAGCAACGGCTTCAGTTCATCCTGAAACTCATGATAAAGCTCCCGAACTTCAGGTTTGGTGTACTTGTAGTCTTCAAAATGAATGCATAGCAAAGCCTGGGTGTCACGATGAACATCGAAGCGCCGTTCACGTTCCGATTCCAGCCATTTCGCTTGCGGAATTGCCTCGATTTTTTCGGCTATCGCCTGCACGTCGAAACTGTCGTGCAGCCGGAGGTAGTTTTTTTCTCTGCCCAGCAGTTTTTCAAAATTCTGGTAGGAGACAGTGGATGCATTGGTGGCAGACAAGACGGCATTGTCCACCGGCCCGATCAATTCGAATGTGTAACCATATTTTTCGATGAGTCGGCCTTCTTTCTTCGCGACCAGGTCACGCAGTTCGTCATCGTAGTAATGGGAATAATGGCTATGGCGCGAGGT
>SMWE01000009.1 GCA_004357475.1 Gammaproteobacteria bacterium | reverse complement strand
CTCTTCGTTGAAAGAATTCATGGCGTCTGGACGGTCAATCGTAATCACAGCGACCGCGTTGTCCTGTGCATACTTCACGGTTTCGTAGTCAGTCATTTCCTTATCCTCATGCAGCCGGCCGCTGCAGTTTTTCTTCCGCCAGCTGATAGAACGTCTCACCGTTGTCCGCCATTGAACGCAAGCTCTGCGGCACAGCAAATCGCTCGCCGAAAGATTCCGCGAGCCGGTCCGCCTCTTCGACAAAATTCCCAAGACCCTCGGTTTCGATGAATGAAATTGTGCCACCGGTATACGGCGGGAACCCCCAGCCGAATATGGAACCGATATCCGCGTCCGCCGGATGGGTCACGACACCTTCTTCCATGCATCGCACAGTCTCGATCGCCTGGATATAAAAGATGCGTCTGCGGAGTTGCTGCGGGTCCGGCTGCTCCCCGGTAAGCGGATAGTGCTCGGCAAGACCAGGCCAGAGCCGCTTTTTCCCGTCCTCCGGGTAATCGTAGAACCCCTTGCCGAAGCGCCTGCCCTTACGCTCGAAATCTTCGACAAACTTGCTGATAACGTCGTCAGCGGGCGTGGCAACGTAGGCGTCTCCCAGCGCCTTCCTGGCCTGCGACATCACGTGATAGCTCAACTCGAGCGTAACCTCGTCAGTCACCGCGAGCGGCCCGACCGGCATCCCTGCCTGCCTCGCAACATTTTCAATAAGCGCCGGTCTGATCCCTTCGGCCAGCATCATGATGCCCTCCCGGCTGTAAGTACCGAATACGCGGCTGGTATAAAAACCCCGGCTGTCGTTCACAACTATCGGTGTTTTGCGAATCTGCTGAATGTAATCCAACGCCTGTGCGATCGCGACATCATTGGTTTTTTCCCCAACGATCACCTCTACCAGTGGCATCTTATCGACCGGCGAGAAGAAATGAATACCGATGAATTGCTCGGGGCGCCTGGATGCCGTTGCCAGGCCCGTGATCGGCAGCGTCGACGTATTGGAGGCAAATATCGCGTTATCCGAAATGACAGCTTCTGTTTTTGCGGTGACACCGGCCTTGAGGTCTGTATCCTCAAAGACGGCTTCGATGACCAATTCGCACCCGGCAAGCTTGTCATAATTTTTTGTGGCTTGAATACGCTCGAGAATATCAGCTGCATTGTCAGAAGTTATACGTCCGCGATCGATACGCTTCTGCAGCAGTTTGCGCGAATAGTCCTTTCCTTTTTCTGCTTTCTCCTGTGAGGTGTCGAGTAGCACCACTTGCATTCCAGCGACCGCCGACACGTGTGCGATACCGGCACCCATCATGCCGGCGCCGAGAATGCCGAGTTTCGTCACCGGTCGCTTTTCCGGGCCCTGTGGTCGGCGCACCAGTTTGTCCGCAGCGCCTTTATTGATAAAAAGGGTTCGTGTCATGTTGCGCGACACAGGGTTCACCAGCATTTTGGCAAAATACTTCGACTCGATGTCGAGTGCCATGTCCATCGGCAACACGCTGCCTTCATACACAGCCGACATGATCGCAATCGGCGCCGGATAGTTGTGGTTGGTCATTTTCTGCAACAACGCGGTGCCAACCATCTGCGTTTGAATGGCTGACGGATGCATCAGGCCGGCGCCACCGGGCACCTTGAAGCCCTTCTTATCCCAGGGCTGTTCCGCATTTCCGTGCCCAAGGATCCATGCTTTTGCCGCCGCGATTTCAGTACCTGCTTCGACCACTTCGTCGATGAAGCCAAGCTCCAGCGCTTTGACAGGTGTAACGTGTTTGCCCTCGGTCAGCAACCTCAGTGCCGGCTCGATACCCATCAGGCGTGGCAGGCGCTGCGTACCGCCGCCGCCGGGGATCAGCCCGATCTGAACCTCTGGTTGCCCCAGCACCGATTTTGGATTGTCGGCAGCGACCCGGTAATGACAGGCCAGGCAAAGCTCCAGACCGCCACCAAGCGCGGTACCGTTAATGGCTGCCGCGACCGGTTTGCCGCAGGTTTCCAGTTTTCGGTACGCCTGCTGTAGCTTGCGGCACCACGTGTAAACCTCCTTGATGTCGCGACCTTGTTCGAAAACATCAACAAGCTCTTTCAGGTCGGCGCCGGCCATGAAGGAATCCTTGCCGGATGTAATAACGGCCCCTTTTATATTTTCGTCGCTGGCAATTCTGTCAGCTGACTCCGCAATCTCGTCCATGAACTCCGGCGTGATTACGTTCATCGGCTTGTCTTTGACATCGATGGTCAGAACAGCGATGCCATCTGCATCAATTTCAAATTTTATAGTTTTCATCATTCACCCAAAACCCGATTTGCTGTCGGAGCCCGCCCTCGCGGTCGATTGAAATCTAATAAATACGCCGATCCAACATCGCTCGCCGGGGCGAACTCCTACGAATCCTGGCCACATTTATTGACTGTCGAACAATCACAATTCGCCTCATTTACACGCGTTCGATAATCGTTGCGGTACCCATGCCGCCGCCAACACAGAGATTGACCAGCGCCGTAGTCAGATCGCGGCGCTCCAGTTCATCCAGCACGGTGCCGAGAATCATGGTTCCTGTCGCTCCTAATGGATGTCCCATTGCAATGGCGCCGCCGTTTACATTGATTTTATCGTGCGGTATATCGAGCCGCCGCATGAATAGCATGACGACCGCAGCAAACGCCTCATTGAGTTCGAAAAGGTCAATGTCATCGGTCGTCATTCCGCAGCGCTTCAAAACTTTTTCTGCAGATGGCGCGGGCCCGGTCAGCATGATCGTCGGATCCGTCCCAATCGATGAAAATCCCCTGATCCTCGCGCGTGGCGTCAGGCCTAATACGTCGCCCGCGTCTTTGCTGCCAACAAGCATTGCCGCGGCACCATCAACGATGCCGCTGGAATTACCAGCTGTGTGCACATGATCGATCGATTCCACTTCCGGGTACTTTTGCAGGGCAACTGCATCAAACCCTGCCTGCTCCCCCATGATCGCAAAAGCCGGATTAAGACCCGCAAGGTCGCCAATGCTGGTGCCTGGACGCAGATGCTCATCTTTTGCCAATAGCGTCTGGCCGATATGATCTTTGATCGGCGTTACGGACTTGTCGAAGAAGCCCAGGTCCCAGGCGTTCGCTGCCCGCTTCTGGCTTTCGACGGCATAGGCATCCACATCTTTGCGGGAAAAACCATGTATGCTCGCAATAAGGTCCGCACCGATGCCCTGTGGCACGAAATAGGTCTTGTACGCGACGGCGGGATCGGCATGCATCGCGCCCGAATCTGATCCCATCGGTATCCGTGACATGCATTCAATGCCTCCGCCGATCGTAATGTCCGACTGGCCGGCCATTACCTGGGCCGCAGCGGTGTTCACCGCTTCCAGGCCCGACGCGCAGAATCGATTGAGCTGTTTCCCGGGGACACTCTCATGAAAATCCGCATTCAGCACGGCAGCGCGAGCGATGCACGAGCCCTGTTCGCCAACCGGCGATACACAGCCGAACACGACATCATCAATGACACTGGTATCGAGCTCGTTACGATCTCGCAGGCTGCCAAGAACCTGTGAAGCGAGATCAATCGGGGTTACCTCGTGCAGGGAGCCGCTTGGCTTGCCTTTGCCGCGCGGACTGCGCACGTGATCGTAGATGTAGGCGTCTGTCATTTTCTAGTCCCGTTCATAATCTTTAGTTGCCGGTGAAAGTGAGATCTTCAGGTGCGTTTTCATTTCGTCATTTGCTTTCCCGAAGTCGATGGATTGCGGATTGATGAGCCAGAGATAGGTCATCCCTGAGATATATGCGATGTATTGTGCCGCAACGCTTTTTGGATCGGCACTCGCACGTATCGATCCCCGTGCCTGCCCGGCGCGAACCCAGTCTGCAACATCATCCTGTTGCCGCTGGTGAATAGTTGCCGAGGTCTGCCGGTACTCCGACTTAGGACTCGCAGCGCCGCAATAGAGAATCTGCAGCACACGCGCTTCGCGCGGTGAATCTGAAACAAACTGAAAGAACGCATCCAGTGCAGCACACATGGCGTCGATGCCAATCTTGTCGCCGACACCCGCCTGCAGATAGTCGAGCCAGCCTCTGGAAATCGACTTGCAAACCTCATCGAAGAGGCCCGCCTTGGAGCCGAAACGATAGGTCGCAAGCCCCCGGCTGTAACCGGCTTTCTCGCCGATCGCTGCCAGCGTGGTCTTGTCCGTGCCGTGCTCTAGGATCAGGTCGATCGCCGCATCGAGCATGGCCTTGTCGGAGATGGCGGTCCGTTGCGCCTGCGTGCGCGACTGTGCCTCCGGCGCAATCCCCTGAGCGTTAGTGGACAATTCGATGGACTCCGATTTTGGACAATTCCAGGTTTTCAATCACTTATAAAGAAATTATAGAAACTTGCTGTCAACAAGCAAGTGAGTATACGCCACTCTTCGCACGGCCACAAGGCACGCAACCCCCAAGTCCAGAGGTCAGTGCTCAAATATTTCAGGCCTGAATCACCGGTAATGACGGCGACGGTGGCGCCGGGTAATGGACCAGCCAGCAACTGCAATGCGGCGGCCAGGTTGGCGCCTGATGAAAAGCCTGCAAAAATGCCCTCCTCTTTCGCCAATTGCCGGGTACAGTCGATTACATCCTGTGATGAGACACTCAGATAACCACTGGGTGTTATGCCGTCCAATTGTGAAAGCTCGGCCATAGAATAACTGCCGCCCTGAATCGGGTGATGTGGTGTCGTTACATCATCACCGCGTAACGCCGCAGCGCCATCAGGTTTGACGATGTAGCATTAAATGTCCGGATTCTTTTCTTTGAAGCATTTCGTACAACCTGCAAATGTCCCGCCAGATCCGGCGAAATCGCAGAACGCTATCAGGCCGCCATTACATTGCTCCCAGATTTCCGGCTTTGCCGGTTACCGGGCCATGGCCCGGGATGATTTGGGTTTGATCATCGATCATGGCCAAATCGGCTTCTGCATAATCTCGACAAGTTCTCTGAAATCGAACTGGACATGCGTGATGTATCAAATGTAGGACAGGGATTCGCAGACGAAATATTTCGCGTATTTGCAGCGGCACATCCGAACGTCATTATTCGAGTGATCAATACATCAAAAGCAGTCGACGCGATGTTACGACATGTAAGTGGCAGATCTGACTAAACATTGAACTTCGAAATGCCGGCATAGAGATTTAACGGATGTGTTGCGTTGACCGGCTGAGATCGCCGCCAAATGGAGACATTCGTCTCAAAACAAAACGGCTCCCGAAGGAGCCGCTGTTGTTGATACTTTTACTGCCGGTCAATGTTTGTGAGTATCGGCGTGTTCAAGCGTCCAGATGACAAAGGTAATGACTTTGTGGCCGCCGCCTAAACTCCGTTCATAAATCTCCGGCCACCATGTCCGGACACCAATTGACCCATTGAGCATGGCCACCTGCGGCAGAGGCTTGATTACACTTGGGGGACTTTCCCTTGCAGCCGCCGCCGCCATCTCCGCCATCGTCTATAGGATAAATGCTCTCTAATTGATCACGATCATGTTGATTCGGGTGTTCGTTGCTGACCCCGTAATTACTAATACTGCCATCGGGGTCATTTGTGTAATCCATTCACGTACCCAGATTCTTGTTTACTAAACGTTTCGTCCTGATGAGCCAGCCCGAACGTGTGAGCAATTTCCTGGCACATAACCATCTGTCGCCATGCAGGTGTGTCGTAGTAATGCAATTTGAAATAAGTGTCATTCAGCTTGGCGACACCGGCGATAATGGTAAATCCTCGTCTAATATATATTTGTGCTAAACCCAGCCACCCGTTATCGCCGTAAGCATAATTACAGACCTGAACATTGCCGGATTGAGGACTACAGGATGCGGGGTCAGTTGACCCCGTGACAACCCAGGTGCCAAGGGGTTCAGATATAGACCAATCTGTAGAGGCATTCATTAGGTGGCCGTCCCAGTCTGAATTGACATTATGGCCTAGATCTAAATTAAGAGTGCCCGACGTCTTCCATTTGTATCTACCCCAAGAATTATCTGCTATCGATGCCGATGAGAACACCAACGTAGCAAGGATAAAGCCAGTCAATGCGATCATTTTTTTTGGCATTTTCATTTCAAAATTCCTGTTCCAGACAGTGCCACTGAATATAGCCACTTAATTTATTATCGACACAATAAATCTCCAGTACAGTCGCTTCTATCAGGTCAATCAGTTTTTTGTCACCGTCTTTCGGCGGGTTTGGCTTTGTCGATATTTGTTGTGGCTTCTTTATACCCCTGCCGTTGGGAAATGCCCTGTTTGTTAACATAATGTGGCTTTTCCGAGCGACCAGGAATGTCGGCTTTGGGTCTATTCTGTTGAAAAACTCTGTTTTGAATTGGGCGGCGATTTTATTTGCGATTTGAGCGACATTGAGTACTGTAGTTACGAGGGGGTAGCAGAAGCCGCATGAAAATCCGGCCTGACGCAACTCAGAACGGCACAATTGATCTGTGATTCGCGCACCAGGCGATTGAAAAATTCCTTTGAATTTTCTGATCATCGTAATACGGAGTTTTT
>SMWE01000112.1 GCA_004357475.1 Gammaproteobacteria bacterium | reverse complement strand
ACTATCCCGACCCGAATGAGAGCGACGCGCCCGGCATCGTCGAATACCGCAAACTGATGGCCAGGTATTTTCCGGACCATGCACCTAATCGCTATTCCCTGTATGGCTACGTGTTCGGCAAACTGGTCGTGGAAGGATTGGCGCGCGCTGGCGCTGACCTGACACGCGAGCGTTTTCTCGATGCAATGGAATCGATTCGCGATTGGGACAGTGGTGGCATCCTGCCACCCGTCAGCTTTTCTGCTGCGGACCACCATGCGCAGGACGCGGGCTTCATCTGTGAATTGCAGGACGGCCGCTTCAGGGCATTATCAGACTGGCTGGTGCCGTAATCGACAGCTGGTTGAGAACCTTGTTTTTTGACAAACTGCCAGCGGTGAGTAGTTATACTTGCCATTGAGTGACTCTACTTCTTCGGGAGGGCATCATGAAGAAAATTTCATTGGCTGTTATTGCGGCGGCGATCCTGCCGGTTACGTCATTGGCGCAGGACCAGAACAACTACCTGTGTTCCCAGGGTGATCTGCAGCGGCGCGTCGAGATCGTGTACGAAACCGGTGTGACCGTACCTTGTGAGGTGCACTATTACAAAGACACCGAGGCGCCCGGCGAACGGCAGGTGCTCTGGCGGGCCATGAGCCAGGAAGGTTATTGTGAACAGAAGACACGGGAGTTTGTCACGCAACTGGCAGCGTGGGGCTGGAATTGCACTCAGAGCACCGGCGCCGCTGCTGATGAGGTTCTCGAACCTGACGAGATTGACGAGATTGACGAGATTGACGAGATTGACGAGATTGACGAGATTGACGAGCCTGATGAGCCTGATGACACGGAAGCGCTGGAACCGGTCGATGAAGTCGAGGCGACTGAAGAAACGTAGGAACTCGCTCCCAATCCGCCGGCACGGATACACGTTACCCCGACGAATGGTGCGGATTGATCTTCAGTGCGATTGTTCGGAGATCTGATATCGCCCGGTGGGCCGGGCTCCTACGGCCGGGCGCTGCTCTTGCGGAGAATTACGCGCTCGGTCGCAGTTCGTTGTTGTCATCGCGAATGAACAGGTGTCTTACCTTGATCGCTCGCGTGAGTTTTCCGCGGCGTACGAAGCACTGGTAGAACATGTCCTTCAGCACTTCAAGCAGGATGCCTGCCTGCGCATGGTTCAGTGATGGCAGGTCTGATTCTTCGCCGCTCTCGAACAAGACTTTCTTGATGGGGTGGAAACTGTTGTCGTCAATTTCGGCGAGTTCCTGCGCGGCTATGACATGATCGAACGCACGCATTTTGCCGCGCTCGCCTATAGCCGCGAATGAACTGTCCGCCGCACGACGGCACATCGATGCGAATGCGTTGAAATAATTGTGCGAGTAGCAGGACAACGCCTCCCTGAACAATATTTCAGTGCGCTTGGGCAGATAGGAAAATGCGAAGCGCTCTTTCGGCCGTTCGAGTTCGATGAAATTCCGGTAGAGCTCGACGGTGTCCTCGGAATACTGCTTGGCCGCAAATCGCAGGAAAACAGGCGCCTGGCAGGCGTCGCATTGATAGACGAGCCCGACATGTTTCGGCTGATCTTTGCAGAGCTGGTCGAAATCCGGGATTGACTGAGGCGTCATGTGCGAATAGATGCCGCAATACGGGCACTCCAGCCCAAATTGTTCTTTGGACTGCCGCTGCAAACCCTTGTTTCGCTCAATAACTATGGCCATGGTTTTTCTTATTCTAACGCTGCCCCTTATTTATTTGCTTTTCGGGACAGTAAGTTAGCAGTATATCCTCAGTTCGTGTCTAATCCTCCCTCCGTTCAACATAATAGCGCGCTGATTCGGCTGCTCGCGAGACATTCGGGTCAATGCCCGTTGTCCCAACTTCCTACAGCCGCCTTTGCTTGGTCATTGACGGGCCGCGCGATCAGTGCGTCACGGCTCAGCGAAACCTCGTATCGTGCGCCGTCTGCCATCGGGACATAGGTTGCCGTGCCGTAGTACGCATCGACACCCGGTGCCAGCAACGGAAAGCGCCGGGCAGTACTCCAGATATCGACGGCTATTGCCGGCGCCAGGGAGTGGACCGTACGCGCGTCGGATACCTCGCGATCAATATCCGAATATCGTCCGCTCAGCCGGTCCAGCCGGTACATCGGATCCAGCCCGAGGATGGTGGCAGGCGGTGTCCAGGTGATGATCTTCGCGTCCATTTGCCATTCGTCGCCACGCAGGATGAAAAACCGGTCATCTTCACCGGCAATCATGAGCCGCGCCTGGAATTCCAGCGGCGAAATGCGCCTGAATTCAATTTGCGATACCACGCGCTCTTCGACCAGCCGTGCGTAGCTTAGAAAACTGAAGAGCAACACGACCCCAGCGCCGCAGAGGGCGGCCGACACGCTGGCCGCAATGCAGGCGCCACCGGCCCGTATAATGCGCCCACGCCGCACGCAATGGATGATCCTGACCAAAAAGAACAGGGCCAGAATTCCAAAAACGATGCTGACAAAGATTAGCAAGCTCATCAGGCGTCCAGTCTTTTGTACTTTATCCGGTGTGGGCGATCAGCCTCGCTGCCCATGCGCCGTTTCCGGTCTGCCTCATAATCGGCGTAATTACCGGCGAACCATACCACCCGGCTTTCGCCCTCGAATGCCAGAATGTGGGTCGCAATGCGATCGAGAAACCATCGGTCATGCGATATCACCACGACCGAACCCGGAAACTCGAGCAACGCCTGTTCCAGTGCTCTCAATGTTTCGACGTCGAGATCATTGGTTGGTTCGTCAAGCAGGAGCAGATTGCCGCCGTCCTTCAACATCTTTGCAAGGTGTACGCGATTTCGCTCGCCGCCGGACAGAATGCCGATTTTCTTTTGTTGTTCAGCGCCGCGGAAATTGAAGCGGCCAACATACTGGCGCGATGGCGTTTCGTATTTTCCGACCTTGATCAGATCATGTCCGCCCGAAATTTCTTCCCAGATCGTCTTGTTGTCATCGAGATTTTCTCGCGACTGGTCCAGGCCCGCGATTCGCACACTTTCGCCCAGGCGTATGGTTCCCGAATCCGGCTGCTCGCTGCCCGTGATCATGCGAAACAGCGTGGTCTTGCCGGCGCCGTTAGGGCCGATGATGCCGACGATGCCGCCAGCCGGCAGTGAGAAATTCATCGAGTCCATCAACAACTTGTCACCGAATCCCTTCCTGACATCATTTGCCTCGATCACGACATCACCAAGCCGGGGCCCGGGTGGGATGTAAATCTCGTTGGTCTCGTTTCGTTTTTGGTAGGCCGAAGAGGAGATCTCTGCGAACTGCTTCAGGCGTGCCTTGGATTTTGCGTGCCGGCCCTGCGGATTGGTGCGAACCCATTCGAGTTCGGCCTGTATGGTTTTGCGGCGTGCTTTTTCCGTTGCCTCCTCCTGCTGCAGGCGTCGTTCTTTTTGTTCGAGCCAAGAAGAATAGTTGCCTTTCCACGGAATGCCGTGTCCCCGGTCCAGTTCGAGAATCCATCCGGCAACGTTGTCCAGGAAATAGCGATCGTGAGTGACGGCGATGACGGTACCGGGATATTCATCCAGGTAGCGTTCGAGCCAGGCAACGGATTCCGCGTCCAGGTGATTGGTCGGCTCGTCGAGCAGCAACAAGGCGGGCTCGGACAGCAACAAACGGCATAGGGCGACGCGCCGTTTTTCGCCACCTGAAAGCGTGGTGACATCTGCGTCCCAGGGCGGCAGGCGAAGTGCGTCAGCCGCAATATCCAGTTTTCGATCCAGTTCCCAGCCGCCGGCGGAATCGATCGCGTCCTGAAGATTGCCCTGTTCCTCGAGCAGCGTGTTCATCTGTCCGTCGTCCATCGGTTCGGCAAACTGCATGCTGATATCGTTGAACCGATCCAGCAATGCCTGGATATCGGCGACACCTTCTTCGACGTTAGCCCTGACATCTTTTTCGGGATCCAGCTCCGGTTCCTGCGGCAGATAGCCGATGTTGATACCCGGCTGCGGCCTGGCTTCGCCGTCGAAATCGTTATCGATGCCAGCCATGATTCGCAGCAAAGTGGATTTGCCGGATCCATTCAGTCCGAGCACGCCGATTTTGGCGCCGGGAAAAAAGCTGAGGGAGATGTCTTTGATGATAAATCGTTTCGGTGGCACCATCTTGGCGACACGATTCATCGTATATATGTACTGCGCCATTCTGTCTTAAGACTCTCAAAAAAGAAGGCGGCATTATCAGGTATGCTGCGCCAATAGCAAATTGCAATGGCCCCGGGCAGCAGTCACATGCGGGAAAATCCGGTTTTCGTTTACAAAGGCGACGCACTCGCCAATTATGGATTCGGCGACGATCATCCCTTCGGCCCCGATCGGCACGAGGCTTTCCAGGTGGAACTGGCCGAAGCCGGCCTTGGATCCGCCATCAAATATGCCGGCACGCGACGAGCGAGTGTCGAGGAACTGTCCCTGTTTCATTCAGCCGACTACATCGAGTTCATTGCGAAGAAGTCGATAGAGGGCACGGGGTTTCTCGACGGTGGCGATACGCCGGCTTATGCAGGAATCTTCGAGACCGCATCCGATGTTGTTGGCACGACCCTTGCTGCGGTCGACGCGGTGATGAGCGGTGCGGCCACGCGCTCGTTCACGCCAATTGCCGGACTGCACCACGCGGGCCGGGAGCACGCGGCCGGATTTTGCGTTTTCAATGATTGCGGTATCGCGCTCGAGTACCTGCGGCAAAAGCATGGACTCAGGCGCATCGCGTACGTCGATATTGACGCGCACCACGGTGACGGCGTGTTCTACGGTTTCGAAGATGATCCTGACATTATTTTTGCGGACCTGCATGAAGACGGCCGTTACCTTTATCCCGGAACCGGCGCGGCCGCGGAAACCGGCAAAGGCGCGGCAACCGGGACCAAACTCAATATTCCAATGCCACCCGGCGCCGGCGACGATGCATTCAACGCAGCCTGGCAGCGGGTGGAGGCCTATATCGACGCCGCCGCACCCGAGTTCATCATCATGCAATGCGGAGCGGACAGCCTTGAGGGCGACCCGATAACGCACCTTTGTTATACCGAAGAGGCGCACGCGCTGGCTGCCAGAAGTCTGTGCAGGCTCGCTGACCGGCATTGTGACGGGCGTATCGTCGGCACCGGGGGTGGCGGCTATAACCGCCGAAACCTGGCCAGGGCCTGGACCCGCGTAGTGCAGTCGTTCGCCGAACAAGACTGACGGGAGTCTGCCTGGCGGCTCATGTACAATTGCCGCCCTCCCAGGCTCCCGGCGCCAGGGCACGGCAGCAAACCCGGAGAGATTTCATATATGTACGTTGCAACGACCTCGATTGAGGCCTTCGACAGCGAGCTGTCTGCAGCCATCGTTGCCGAAGCCCGCCGCCAGGAAGAACACATCGAGCTGATTGCCTCGGAGAATTATGCGAGTCCGCGAGTGATGGCAGCGCAAGGCTCGGTATTGACCAACAAGTACGCTGAGGGGTATCCGGGCAAGCGTTACTATGGCGGCTGTGAGTACGTCGATGTGGCTGAACAGCTTGCGATCGACCGGGCGAAAAAACTGTTCGGCGCGCACTATGCCAACGTGCAGCCCCATTCGGGATCGCAGGCAAATGCGGCAGCCTGTTTTGCATTACTGCAGCCGGGCGATCCGATTCTCGGCATGCGCCTGTCCCACGGCGGTCACCTGACCCACGGGTCGAAGGTGAACTTCTCCGGAAAATTCTTCGATGCGGCTCAATACGGGGTCGATTCGAAAACCGGGTTGATCGACTACGACGAGGTACAGGGTCTCGCCAACGAGCATAAACCGCGTCTGATTATTGCAGGATTCTCCGCGTATTCCCGTGTCGTCGACTGGGAGCGTTTCCGCAAGATCGCCGACAGCGTTGACGCCTACCTGATGGTTGACATGGCGCATGTCGCCGGGCTGGTCGCTGCCGGCCAGTATCCGAACCCGCTGCCTTTCGCCGATGTGGTAACGACAACCACCCACAAAACACTGCGCGGTCCGCGCGGCGGAATGATACTTGCGAGAGAGAACCATGAACTCGCGAAGAAATTCGCTTCGCTGGTATTTCCAGGCACGCAGGGTGGGCCGCTTATGCACGTAATTGCTGCCAAGGCGGTCGCACTGCTCGAGGCGATGAGTCCCGAGTTTATAACGTATCAGGAAAACGTGGTCAGGAATGCACGCGTGATGGCCGACGTGTTTGCTGAGCGTGGCTTCGACATTGTATCGGGCGGCACGGACAATCACCTTGTTCTATTGAGCCTGTTGGATAAAGACATCACTGGAAAAGAGGCGGACGCGGCCCTTGGCCGTGCCAACATCACAGTCAACAAAAATATGGTGCCGAACGATCCACGTTCGCCATTCGTTACCAGCGGGTTGCGGCTCGGCACGCCGGCGATTACGACTCGTGGATTTGCTACGCAAGAAACGAAGGAACTGACAAACTGGATTTGTGACATCCTGGCCGATACCAGCGACGACCTGATGGTCCAGCGGGTGCGTGGCCAGGTTCTCGACTTATGTAAGCGCTTCCCCGTGTACGTCTGATTGCATGCTATCCTGAGTTCCAAGGGTTGATTAGCGCTCATGTACTGTCCATTTTGCAGCTCCGAAGAAACCAAGGTCATTGACTCCCGCCTGGCGGGCGAAGGCCGCCAGATCCGCCGCCGCCGGCAATGCCTGGCCTGCCACGAGCGATTCACGACGTTTGAGAGCGCCGAGCTGGTCATGCCGCGACTGGTGAAGAGCGATAACAGCCGGCAACCGTTCGACGAATCCAAACTCAGAAACAGCATGGTTCGGGCGCTGGAAAAACGCCCTGTCCCCTCCGATGAGTTTGAACAGGCGGTCGGCCGCCTCGTTCACAAGCTGCGGACGATGGGCGAGCGTGAAGTACCGTCGCGACTGGTTGGCGAGCTGGTCATGGAGGAATTGCGCGAACTGGACGAGGTTGCGTATGTCAGGTTCGCCTCCGTGTACCGAAGCTTCCAGGATGTGACCGAGTTTCAGGAGGAGATCAAGCGACTGCAGGAAATATCCGACGCGAGCGCCGGTCGTGAACAGATGTCGTTATTGCCTGATCTGCCCGGCAAGAAAAAATAGTGGATCCTTTCACGGCGGCCGATTACGAGTACATGTCTCGGGCATTGCGGCTGGCGCGTCGTGGCGTATATACGGCACATCCGAATCCGCGCGTCGGCTGTGTGCTGGTGAAGGGTGGCGATATCATCGGCGAAGGCTGGCATCGAAAAACCGGTGAGGCGCATGCCGAGGCCGCCGCACTCAAGGATGCAGGCGCCAATGCCAAAGGCGCGACCGCTTACGTGACTCTCGAGCCCTGTTCGCACCAGGGAAAGACACCACCTTGTGCTGATGCCTTGATTGCGGCGGGCGTGGCGCTGGTGGTTGCCGCGATGGTTGACCCGAACGCCAGCGTATCGGGCGCCGGACATAGCGCACTCGAAGATGCCGGTATTCCGGTTCGCACAGGCTTGCTGCACGATGAGGCAGCGGCACTCAACCAAGGCTTCCTGTCTCGCATGCAGCGTGGCCGTCCGTTTGTGCGCCTGAAGATTGCAGCAAGCCTGGACGGCAGGACCGCGATGGCAAATGGCGAGAGTCAGTGGATTACCGGCGATGCGGCGCGGGACGACGTGCAGCGGTTTCGCGCTTCGTCCGGTGCAGTCATGGTTGGCATTGGAACCGTGCTTGCGGATGATCCGAGCCTTACCGTGCGGCGCGACGATATCGATAATGATGGCTTGCAGCCGCTGCGCGTGGTGCTGGATAGCCATTTGAAAATGCCGGCTGCAGCACGATTGCTTGGCTTGCCGGGTGCGACGGCGGTATTTTGTGCGGATGACGATAATCGAAGTGCGTTAGAGGCAGCCGGCGCCTCGGTGCATGTCGTCGCCGGCCGCGACGACGGCGTAGACTTAACGGCCGTATTCGAAAAACTGGCGGATCTCGAGATAAACGATGTGCTGGCGGAGGCAGGGCCGACTTTGGCCGGCAGCATGCTCGCGTCCGGCCTGGTCGATGAGCTTGTCATTTATCTGGCCCCCCATATTATGGGCAGCGAGACTCGCGGCATGTTTACGACGCCCGACTGGCAAAAAATCGATCAAAGATCGAATCTCGAAATCGTCGATATCAGAAAGATTGGCGCAGACCTGAGGATAACTGCAAGGCCGCATCGTTAGAGCCATCAAATTATGTTCACCGGAATCATTAAAGCCGTTGGCAAGGTCGCGAAGATGGAGCAGCAGGGCGGCGACTTGCGGCTGACTATTACCAGTGCTGATTTGCCCTGGAAGGAATTTGCGGTTGGAGAAAGCATCTCCATCAATGGCGTGTGCCTTACCGCTGTCGAATTTCTGAGCAACGGATTCGTTGCCGATGTAAGCGCGGAAACGACCAAAGTGACGGCGCTGGCCAATCTTGCCGAGGGCAGCAAGTTGAACCTGGAACCATCAGTCGCGCTCGGAGAGCGCCTGGGCGGGCACCTGGTCAGCGGACATGTCGATTGTGTAGGAAAGATAAAGACTCGCGAGACAGATGCCCGCTCGGTTAGACTCGTTGTCGGGATTCCGGCCGGGTACAACCGCTACATCGCCAGGAAGGGAGCCATCTGCATTGACGGCGTAAGTCTTACCGTCAATGAGGTATCGGATAACACTTTCAGTGTGAATATCATTCCGCATACGGCAGATGTGACGATTATCGGCGACTACCGGACTGGAACCGAAGTAAACATCGAAGTCGATTTGCTGGCACGTTATGTCGAAAGGCTGCTTGCCGATGGTGACGACTCCGCGATAAGCGAAAAATACTTGAGAGCACACGGTTATGCCTGACAAGACGACGATTCAACCCAAGGTGGCAGGTGCCGCGCTCAGCGATATTGAAGACATCATCGCGGATATTCGTGACGGCAAGATGGTCATCATGGTTGATGACGAGAATCGCGAAAACGAAGGCGACCTGCTGATGGCCGCGGTCAGGGTCCGGCCTGAAGACATCAACTACATGGCTCGCTACGGACGCGGCCTGATTTGCCTGACCATTTCCCGCGAGCGATGTGCACAATTGCGGTTACCGCTGATGGTCGATGACACCGACCAGAAACATGCGACAAATTTCACGATATCTATTGAAGCGGCGGAAGGAATTACGACCGGCATATCGGCGCATGATCGTGCCCGGACGGTACAGGTCGCCGTTGCCAAAGACGCACTTCCTGAGCATCTGAATCAGCCCGGCCACATCTTTCCGGTGATGGCGCAGCCCGGCGGGGTCCTCACGCGCGCGGGTCATACGGAAGCCGGTTGTGATCTTGCAAGATTGGCCGGTCTGGAACCTGCGGCGACGATCGTTGAAATTCTCAACGAAGACGGCAGCATGGCGCGCCGGCATGACCTGGAAAAATTTTCCCGCGAACATGGCGTAAAAATTGGCACGATTGCAGAGCTGATTCGCTATCGACTGGAAAAGGAACGCAACGTCGAGCGCATCTCTGAAACCATCGTCAACACGGCGCATGGCGAATTCACCATGTATTGTTACGACGATCACGTCAATCACGCGGTGCATATCGTACTGGCCAAGGGCGACCTGAAAACCGCCACGGAACCGCTGGTGCGCGTTCACATCCAGAACACGCTTGGCGATATCCTGGGAATTCAGGATCGCAGCCTTGGCTGGCCCATCGATAGCGCGATTGAGCGCATTGCTGCTGAAGAGGCGGGTGTAGTGGTTATACTACGCGAGCGGGAAACTTCGCGGGAGCTCGTGGAATCGATCGAAGAACTCTCACGGCCGCCCGACGAGCTGCAGGAAAAGCGTGACGGCGATGCGGTGCTGCGCACCTATGGTATCGGCGCGCAAATCCTCAGGGATCTTGGTATTCAAAGAATGCGGGTCCTTTCGGCGCCCAAACAGATGCACGGTATTTCCGGATTCGACCTGGAAGTCTCCGAGTATGTAGAAAGCTAAGAAAATCTTTATGGAAAAAATAAAAACAACAGAAGGAGACCTGAACGCGCGGGATGCGCGGTTTACGATTGTCGCCTCCCGATTCAACGAGTTCATCGTTGAATCACTGATAAAAGGCGCATTGTCCTGTCTGCGCCGGCACGGCGCCGATGATTCGCACCTCGAAATTATCAGCGTCCCGGGTGCCTACGAGATGCCGCTGGCCGTGGATAAAATCGCCGCAGCGCGGCGTGCCGACGGCATCATTGCACTCGGCGCCATCATTCGCGGCGCCACGCCGCATTTCGCCTATGTCGCTGGCGAGTGCATTCGCGGCATCGCTGCGGCCAGCCGCGAACATGGCGTGCCGGTTGGCATTGGCGTGCTGACCACCGACACGATTGAACAGGCGATCGAACGCGCGGGTACCAAGGCTGGAAACAAGGGCGAAGAAGCAGCGCTCGCAGTCATTGAGATGGTCAATCTGCTGCGAAAACTCGACTAATCCGGCATGGCCAGGGCGGCGCGCACAGGGGCACGAAGTCGCGCTCGCGAATTGATCGTGCAGTCGCTCTATCAAATGCAGATTGCGGGTCACGGCGAATCGGAGTTGCTTGCGCAATTTCGTGATCGCCCCGATTATGCGCGCGTCGACCAGAAATACTTTGACGAAGTCCTGAGCGCGATTTGCCGAAATACGCAAAAGCTCGAACAGAGCATCGACAAATATGCCGACCGGCCGTTGTCGCAACTCGATCCAGTGGAACGCGGCATCCTCCTGCTGGGCTTTTACGAGCTGCAGGAAAAACCCGACGTTCCGTATAAAGTCGTCATCAATGAATCCGTGAACCTCGCCAGGCGCTTCGGTGCGGTCGACGGACATAAATACGTTAATGCTCTCCTGGACCGGGCTGTGAAAGAACTTCGGCCCGATGAAGCTTCCAGGAATCCCGCAAGCAGTGGATGAGTTTGAGATTATTCGCCGGTATTTCGCGCGTGAATCGTCCGGCGAAGGTATTCGTGTCGGCATCGGCGACGACGGCGCCGTACTGATCCCGTCCCGCGACTGCGATCTGATCAGTGTCGTAGACACGCTGGTTTCTGGCATACATTTTCCGGAGACGCTTGCACCCGCCGATATCGGGTACCGCGCGGTCGCGGTCAATCTTTCGGACATTGCCGCGATGGGTGCACGGCCGAGATGGATGACACTGGCGCTGACGCTCGCGAATGCTGAGCCGGTTTGGCTCGATGGTTTCGCGCGCGGGCTGTTCGAAGCGGCAGATGAACACGCGCTGGCGCTGGTCGGTGGTGATACGACGCGCGGTGAGCAAACAGTTATCAGCGTCCAGATTATTGCCGATGTCGATACCGGCAAAGCAATGCTACGCGCTGGTGCACAGCCGGGCGACGCGATCTACGTAACCGGCACAGTCGGCGATGCGGCGGCCGGTCTCTCAATATTGCAGAGCGGGTTACCACGCAGCGATGACGTCGATTATTTGATCAGGCAGTTCACCAGGCCTGCGGCGCGTATTGAAGCCGGTGCAGCGATTGCCTCCATTGCACATGCGGCGATCGATTTGTCCGATGGACTGTATGCTGATCTCGAGAAACTTCTCCTGGCAAGCGGTGTAGCGGGGTCCCTTGAACTGGCCGACATTCCCCTGTCATCACAGCTTACGAATCTGATGCATGAAGACGACGCATTGCGTTTCGCGTTGGCTGGCGGCGACGACTACGAGCTGTGTTTTACGGCAAGCGCTGCCGAGGACAAAATCGCTGACATCGGAGAGAGTGCCGGCGTGGCCATCACGCGCCTGGGGCAGGTGCTCGAGGGCAGCGGCCTGAAGTGCACCAGGAACGGTGACGAATATGACTACCAGGACGCCGGCTACCGGCACTTCAATTGAACCAGGAGCGTAAAAACGCGGAACTGCGGCGCCAGGTATTGACCGATCCGGTCAATCTGCTGGCGTTTGGCTTAGGGTTAGGCCTGGTGCCAAAGGCCCCCGGCACCTTCGGTTCGCTGCTCGGCCTGGCGCTGGCATGGTGGACCCTGCCGCTGGGGTTCGAATTGCGGCTTATGGTCGCAATTGCCCTTATCGTGAGCGGCGTCTGGTTGTGTGGCGAGGCCGCCCGTCGCTTGGGTGTGCATGACCACCCCGGTATCGTCTGGGACGAGATCGCCGGCATGTACCTGGTGCTGCTGGCCGCAGCCCCCGAAGTCACCGCCTGGGTGCTTGGATTTGGGCTGTTCAGGCTGTTTGATATCTGGAAACCGTGGCCGATTCGGGACCTGGATCACAGACTGCGTGGCGGCCCCGGAATTATGCTGGATGACCTGGTTGCCGCTCTGTATGCCGCAGTCTTACTGGCTTTCGGAGGGTGGCTTACTGGCTGAAGAGAAGCGATAAAATGGCAAGGAACGTCAGCGAATTGCAGCGGCCAAATGATGTCCCCGATAAAATCGGCAAGTACGTCATCATCAACAAGATCGGCAAGGGTAGTACCGGCAATGTCTACCTGTCACACGACCCCTATTATCGCCGCGACGTCGCGATCAAGGTCTACAACATTGAAGAAGACCCGGACGCGGAACGTGCCCGGGTCTCTCGCAAGATGTTTTTTAATGAAGCACACATGGTCGGCATGTTGCAGCATCCGAACATTATGCCGATCTATGACGCAGGTGAGGAAGATGGCCAGTACTACATCGTAACCGAACACGTTCAGGGCGCCCGCACGCTGGCTGCCTATTGCCGTCCTGACAATCTTCTGCGCGTCGACGACGTTGTGGAGATTATCTACAAATGCGCCAAAGCATTGCACTATGCGCACGGAAGAGGCGTCATTCATCGCGATATCAAGCCAAGTAACGTGATGCTGACGATCGACAATGACGTCAGGATTATCGACTTCGGTATCGCAATCTGCGCTGACGCGGAAATCTCCCGTATCGAGGGCATCGCCGGTTCTCCGAGCTATATGTCCCCGGAGCAGGTGCAGTCGGAGGAACTCACACCGAGTTCCGACATCTATTCTCTCGGCGCAGTCCTGTACGAACTGCTGACGGGCTTCCGGCCGTTCCGTGCCGACAACCTGTCGAAGTTGCTGCATCAAATCGTGTACGCAACGCCGCCACCGATTCATACATATCGCAATGACCTTTCGGAAGAACTCGAAGAAGTCGTGGCGATGACGATGCAAAAAGAACCTGCCAAACGCTGCGTAAGTGGTGCCGCCCTGGCCGCCGATCTGACTCGCGTTTACCAGGCCCTGCGTACCAAATACAACAACCTCGATAACCAGGAACACTTCGATCTATTGCGAACTTTGACTTTTTTCCACGAGTTCTCGCATGCAGAAATCTGGGAAGTGTTGCGTGCCAGTGACTGGCATGAGTATCAGGATAGTGAGGACATTGTTCGCGAAGGCGAAATGGACGATCGTTTCTACATCATCGTTTCGGGCAAGGCCGCGGTCGAGGCCAACGGAAAAAATCTCGGCGTGCTCGAAGATGGTTCCTGTTTCGGTGAAACGAGTTACGTGCGGGGCGCCAAGCGAACCGCGTCGATCAGGGCACACGGGCCGGTAACGATCCTCCGCGTCAGTTCTACTCTGATGGAGCAGATGTCCTCGGCCTGTCAGTTGCGCTTCAACAAGGTCTTCCTGCGCGCACTGATTACGCGCCTGCAAGGCGACAGCAGCGCTACCTAATTAATTCGCGGTCCACGTTGCAAACATCTTGATAGAACCGTAGGAGCCCGGCCCAGCGGGCGATTCCCCCTATACGTATATAATGCTATTGCGAATCATTCGCATTTGTGTAGACTGGATTGCCTGACCTGGTTTCCGGAATTACCCAAGAAATGACACTCGCATCGCTAGAACGTGGCCGTAAGTACGTGATTCAGAACGTAAATAGTTCTGATCCCGACATACAGCGGCTGATGGTCATGGGCCTGGTCGAAGGTGCCGAGGTGGAACTCGCGAGTACCGCCATTGGTGGCGACCCGCTCGAATTCCGCATGTTCGGCAACGCTATTTCGCTGCGGCGCGAGCATGCCCGGCAATTCGCGGTCACTATTGCAGGCGGGTGTGGCTAGCGGGCAAATCACCCGGGTTTCTGCTGACCAGATTTCAGTTCGCCGGTATTCGTCGGCCAGTATCGCGGTCGTCGGCAACCCGAATTCCGGCAAGAGCACGCTGTTTAACCGCCTCACCGGTTTGCGTCAGAGGACCGGCAACTACCCTGGCGTCACTGTTGAGAAGCATGTCGGCACCGTCAAATTCGATGACGCAGCATTCGAACTGATCGATCTCCCGGGCATGTTCGCGCTCAGTGCGCATTCGCTCGAAGAGCGAATCGCATCCGATGTGGTCATGGGGCGAATGCCCGATATGGAGCGGCTGGCCGGGATCATTGCAGTGGTTGACAGCACACATCTCTACCAGGGTCTGTACCTGGTGCAGCAACTCATGGAACTCGAACTCCCGCTGCTGGTTGCGCTGACGATGACAGACGCAGCGGAAGACAGTGGTATACGCATTGATATCGAGGCATTGCAGTGCCGGCTCGGCGGCGTCACTGTGTGCCCGGTAGTCGCCACCACCGGGCAAGGAATGAATGCCCTTCGTGCCGCGATTGCAACACTTCCCGACGCACCGAAGCCAACTTTGCCGACATTCTGGGAGGAACTGAGTGCCGCATCCGCAGAACTGGCACGAGATCTGCCGCCAACCGTTCCGCGGATCGAAATCGAACGGGCGCTAATCGACCTGAACAGTGAACTTGCCGCAGAAGTATCCAGCTGTCTCGGTGACGATGGCGCGCAAAAACTTCAGGCAATCCGGCGACGCGTATTTGGATCGGAGCCGCCGCTGGCGAAAGAAGCACGTCATCGTTATGCCTGGGTCAGGGACGTGCTCAGCGAGGTGCAACACTCTGTGCCAGCAATGACGACCTGGGGTACGCGTGTGGCCGGTTTCATGAACCGGCCGGTTCCGGGGACGATCGGGCTTTTCCTTGTCATGGCGATCGTCTTTCAGGCCGTGTTTGCCTGGGCCACGCCGCTGATGGGTGCGATCGAGGCCGGTACCGCATTCCTGGGCGCACTCGTGGCGTCAGGTCTGCCGGATGGCGCAGTCAGCAGTTTTATTGCCGACGGAGTCATTGCAGGGGTAGGCAGCGTCATCGTGTTCCTGCCGCAAATCCTGATCCTTTTCCTGTTTATTATTGTTCTCGAGGATTCGGGATACCTTGCGCGGGCCGCTTACCTGATGGACCGGGCAATGCGCAGTGTGGGCCTCTCGGGACAGTCGATCATCCCGATGGTGTCGTCCTTTGCCTGCGCGGTGCCGGGCATCATGGCGACACGCGTCATTCCCGACCGCCGCGACCGGATCGCAACTATGCTTGCGGCGCCGTTTCTGACCTGTTCCGCCCGGCTACCCGTGTATGCACTCCTGATCGCTGCATTCGTTCCGGCGCAAAGCATTGGCTGGTTCAATCTGCAGGGCATCGTGCTGTTCGGGCTTTACCTGCTGGGCATCGTGGCAGCACTCCTGACTGCATTGATGCTCAAGAAGACTGCATTGCGTGGACCGAGTCCGACCTTCGCGCTGATGCTGCCGGAATTCAGGCGGCCAAACCTGCAGACCGTATTCATGCAATTGCTGGGCAGGGCGCTGATTTTTCTGAAACGTGCCGGCACGGTCATATTCGCGGTGGCAGTGGTCGTCTGGTTCCTGGCCTACTATCCACGCTCGGATGCTATTGCCGCCAATCTCGACCAGCAACAAGCGCTCGCCGCTGAAAGCTTGTCGGGTGAGGCGCTTCATGCAGCGCTGAAGCGATCCGGCAATCAGGCCGCAGCGGCACAGCTTGAACAAAGCTGGCTTGGCCGTGCGGGCAAGGTGGTTGAGCCCGTGTTCAGGCCGCTAGGCTGGGACTGGAAAATCTCGGCCGCAGTCATCGCCGGGTTCCCTGCCCGCGAAGTCGTTATTGCCGTCCTTGGTACAGTATACGCAGTCGGTGGAGAGGCAGATGAGTCCACGCTTGCCGGGCGACTGAAGTCGGCAACCTGGCCTGACGGCCGTGCCGTTTATACCTTGCCGATGGTCATGGGCTTGCTGATTTTCTATGCCTGTTGCCTGCAATGTGCGGCAACGCTTGCGGTTATCCGGCGCGAGACCAACAGCTGGCGGTGGCCGCTGTTCGCGTGGGTTTATATGACGAGTATCGGTTATGTCGGGGCGCTGCTGGTGTACCAGCTGGGCACAAGCTAAAGACGTGCGCGGCTCCAGGAGCGGCTTCAGCCGCGAATAGCCCGGATCTGCTTCGGGGCTAAAGCCCCTCCTGTGAATCGTTGCTGTCAAATTTTTCCAGCGCGCCTTCACCACCGGCGCTTCGCAGCAGGATCTCGACCTTTTGTTCTGCTTCCTTGAGCGCCGCCTGGCAGCCGCGGGTCAGCTTGATGCCTTCCTCGAATTTCTTCATCGCTTTGTCCAGCGGCAGGTCGCCGCTCTCGAGTTCCCCGACCAGAGCTTCGAGGTCAGCCAGCGACTTTTCGAGGTTGATGCTTTTCTTTGCGGTCATTCCGTATTCTTCCCGGCACGCCTTCGAGTACACTGAATCGGAGCTACGCTACAGCGGCGCTCATGCAGCGTCAATTTAACCGGGGTCGAACCGCAGTTTAAGTCAGGACAGCAGTTTAAGTCAGGACAGCCGGGTTGGCTCATTCTCCGGAATGGAAACTGCGGTTCGACCCCGGTTAAATTGACATCCGTGGCCGTGGAGATTAAGGTCAAGGCTTAGACTCAGTCTAAGTTGTAATATTGCGAATCGAGAGGAACAGCCATGTCATTGCAAGGCAGTCACACGGAGGCGAATCTGAAAGACGCATTCGCCGGAGAATCCCAGGCAAATCGGCGCTACCTTTACTTCGCCGGAAAAGCCGACGTTGAGGGATACAACGACGTAGCGGTGGTTTTCCGTTCGACCGCAGAGGGTGAAACGGGACATGCCGCAGCTTGAGATCCGGCGGCCCCAGGTATTGGGATGAGGAAGCCCTCATAAAAGGAAACCACCCGGGTCGTCGAGATCTTCATGGCGGCCGGATGTGTTTGAAAAAGAAATACAGAACACGATTGGAGAGAATATGACAAGCGAACAAAGCAAGTGCCCGGTGATGGGCACCGCTCACCAGGCCGTTGGCGGCACAGCGAACCAACACTGGTGGCCGAATCAGTTGAACCTGCGGATCCTCGGCCAGAACCACGCCCAGGCCGATCCCAACGGCGAGGACTTCGACTACGCCGAGGAGTTCAAGAGCCTCGACTTCGAAGCCCTGGCGAAGGACGT
>SMWE01000111.1 GCA_004357475.1 Gammaproteobacteria bacterium | reverse complement strand
GGGCTGTCCCGGGACAGCGGCATTAATGAAATTGTTACTGCGACGCTACAGGCAGTTGCCTATCAGACCAAGGACCTGGTCAACGCAATGTCTGATGACGGAATGCAGCCCAGCGTAATCCGCGTCGACGGCGGCATGGTTGCAAATGACTGGTTCCTGCAATTCCTGGCCGATATGGTCAACGTGACTGTCGAACGTCCGGTCAACGTCGAGTCAACGGCGCTTGGTGCGGCGTTCCTGGCGGGCCTCGGCAGCGGAGTTTTTGCGTCCGTCGACGCCATTGCAGAATTGTGGGCCTGCGACCGGGTATTTGAGCCGCAGATGTCGGATGACAAACGAAACGCGCTCTACCGGGGTTGGCAGGACGCGGTTGCGCGGGTGCGTAGTTCGGTGCCGGTGGTAGCTTTATAGCTTATTGCACTTGCTGGCACCATTCGCGGGCACCATTCGCGCGGATCTCCCTGTACACTTGGCAGACTGCATTCGAAATAAGTTTAGGCGTCGTGTTGACAATATCGAAAGACGAATTACAGGAATATGTCGGCCAGCCCCTCGAGCCGTCGGCATGGGTGCGCATCGATCAAAACATGATCGATACCTTCGCAGATGCCACGATGGATCATCAGTTTATTCACGTGGACGAGGAGAGGGCGGCGCAGACACCGTTCGGTTCGACGATTGCACATGGCTATCTGACGATGTCGCTGATTTCTCATTTTCTTGCCGAGTGTTCGATCCGTCCGGACAATGCGGTTATGGCGCTTAATTATGGATCCGATAAAGTGCGTTACCTGCAACCGGTGAAGGTAAACAGCGAAATCCGGGCGCAGGCGACGCTAATGTCGGTTAGTGAAAAGGCACCCGGTCAGATCCTGACGAAGACCGGAATTACCATCGAGATCAAGGGCAAGGAAAAACCCGCGCTGGTCGCAGAAATATTAAGCCTCTTTATTCTTCAATAAATAACGATAAAAAGGAATCAACATTGAGCATTCGATTTGATGATCAGGTGGTGATTGTTACCGGTTCCGGTCATGGTCTCGGCAAGTGTCATGCGCTCGAATTCGCACGCCGCGGTGCGTACGTCGTCGTAAACGACCTTGGCGGGAGTCTCGATGGCATCGGCGAAGGCAGCGACGCCGCCAGGGAAGTCGTTGCGCAAATCGAAGCCGAGGGTGGTGACGCGATGGCGAACGGCGCCAATGTTACGGACTACAGTCAGGTCGAGGCAATGGTGTCCGCCGCCGTCGATAAATGGGGCCGCGTGGACGTACTCGTGAACAACGCGGGTATCCTGCGCGACAAGACCTTTGGCAAGATGGATCTGGCCGACTTTGCTGCCGTCGTCGATGTGCATCTGTACGGTTCGGTCAATTGCACCAAGGCCGTCTGGGACAAGATGTGCGAGCAGGAGTATGGCCGCATCGTTCTGACCTCATCATCGAGCGGTATCTACGGAAATTTCGGTCAAACAAACTATGGCGCCGCGAAAATGGGCCTCGTGGGCTTCATGAACGCATTGTGGCTCGAGGGACAGAAATACGGGATCAAAGTCAATGCATTGTCGCCGATTGCGGCGACGCGCATGACCGAAAATATAATGCCGGAACATATTCTCGCAATGCTGCAACCGGAAGCAGTTACGCCTGCGGTCATCTTCATGGCAAGCGAAGATGCGCCGAACCGGCAAATCATCGCAGCGGGTGCCGGTGTGTATGCAAGGGTTGTTATCCAGGAAACGCCCGGGATTTTTTTGCCCGAAGATCAGCGTGACGCCGAACATATTTCTGCAGCCTGGGAGCAGATCGCGAATACCGAGGGCCAGGTTGAGTTGCAGGTGGGCAGCGAACAAACCACGAAACACATTGGCAAGGCTGCCGCGGCGCTCGGCATCAAATTTGAATAGGAATCCAAAGTGAAAGAAGCAGTCATTGTCTCAACCGCACGTACGCCGATCGGCAAAGCGTATCGTGGCGCTTTCAATAACACCGAGACGCCGACCCTCGCGTCGCACGCAATACGTCATGCCGTGGAACGTGCGGGCGTGGCACCGGAAGAAGTCGACGACGTCGTCCTGGGTTGCGCGATGCAGCAGGGGTCGAGCGGCCAGAACACCACGCGTCAATCCTTGCTGGCAGCAGGCCTGCCAGTCACAGTGCCCGGCATGACGGTTGACCGCCAGTGCTCGTCGGGAATGATGGCAATTGCAATCGCAGCCAAGCAGGTACTGGAAGACAACATGTCAGTAGTTGTAGGCGGCGGAGTGGAATCGATCAGTCTGGTGCAAAACGAACACTACAACCGCTATCGCGCAGCGGACCCCAATGTGCTTGAGGTAGCTCCCGACATTTATATGAGTATGCTCGACACTGCCGAAGTGGTGACGAAACGATACGGTATTTCGCGTGAGCAGCAAGATGAGTTTGCACTACAGAGCCAGCAACGAACGGCGGCCGCTCAGGAAGCCGGTGCATTTGACGATGAAATCGTTGCAGTCACCACAACCAAAGGCGTTATGGACAAGGAAACGAAGGAAATCAGTTTCCATGAAGTGACACTGGAAAAAGATGAGGGTAACCGGGCACAAACCTCATTGGAGGGCCTCGCCGGTCTGAAACCTGTATTTGAAGACGGCAATATCACGGCTGGCAATGCGAGCCAGTTATCTGATGGCGCATCGGCTGCGGTCGTCATGGACAGCAGGCTGGCTGAGAAGCGCGGTCTCGAACCGCTCGGAATCTATCGTGGCATCGCAGTTGCCGGTACCGAACCCGATGAAATGGGCATCGGCCCGGTGTTTGCTGTTCCGAAACTTCTGGAACGCGCCGGTGTTGCGATGGATGATATCGGGTTGTGGGAGCTGAATGAGGCGTTTGCCGTTCAGGTGATCTACTGCCGCGACCGGCTTGGTATTCCGAACGAAATTCTGAACGTCAACGGAGGTGCGATTTCGATCGGCCATCCCTACGGCATGTCAGGAGCACGGCTTGTCGGTCATGCATTGATCGAGGGAAAACGACGCAACGCCAAATTCGTGGTTTGCACGATGTGCGTCGGTGGCGGCATGGGCGCTGCCGGGTTGTTCGAGGTCGTTTAAAAATGGGGACAGGCCAGGTAAAAAGGGGTCAGAGCCCTTTCATTTCTTTTTTCTGGAAATTAAAGCTTGTTACGCGCCCGGCAAAAGCTTGGTAAGTATCGAATTCTCGGACGGATCGCGTCAGGGCCGCTCGCGGACGTCTATCGGGCATCGGACACGATTCATAAAACACGTGTTGCATTGAAAGTCCCGAAACTGGGCAGCGTAATCAGTCACGAGGATTTTCTGCATGAAGTGCAGGTCGCATTTAAGCTCGATCACCCGAACATACTGAAGGTGCAGGATGCCAGTTTTGTCGATGATAAATTCGTCATCGCGATGGAACTTGGCACCGAGTCGCTCGCAGACCGAATCGTGCGACGGATGTCGATGGCAAGCGCACTGGAGATCGCGGAACAGGCCCTTGCAGCACTCGCACATGCCCATGAGAAAAAAATAATTCATTGCGATGTCAAGCCGGAAAATTTCATCCTGTTTCCAGGCAACCGTTTGAAATTGGCCGACTTCGGATTCGCCAAAGTCAGTTTGCGAACGCTGAAAGCATCCGGTTCAGGCACCATTGACTACATCTCGCCGGAGCAGGCGATGGGCCGGCCCAAGTTCCAGTCGGATGTTTTTTCCGTGGGTCTCGTGTTGTACCGGCTGTTCTCCGGAAAATTGCCGGAATGGCCGTATAAGTGGCCCATGATTGGCAACGATAAACTGAAGGCAAGAATCCGGCCGGAACTTGCGGAGATGCTACGTAAGGCTATTCAACTCGATCCGGCTGATCGCTACAGGAACGCGATCGAGATGTACGCGGCATTCGAAAAGCTGCAAAGCCGTGCGCGCCGCCAGCGAAAAGGACGCAAACGAAACGGTGGGCGAAAATTGGCCAGGTCCGGGTCATCCTGGCGGCAATTGCAATGGCGTGAGTTCCAGAGGCAGTTCAGGTCGGCGCTGGAAACGCGACACCAGTGTCGTCGTTGCGAGGGCCCGGTGTCTGAAAGCATGCAAGCGTGTCCCTGGTGCGGCTTCGGCAATCCGGCGCGCGGCGCCGTGACTCGCATGCCCGCGCACTGTCCGCGGTGCGAGCGCGGCGTCAAATCTGATTGGGACTATTGTGCCTGGTGCTACGGCCGGGGCTTCGAGACTGAGACCAACCGCTATTTTCCGGACAAGCGTTATGTCTCACGTTGTGTGAACAGCCGTTGTCACGGGTCTCTTATGCCTTTCATGCGTTACTGCCCGTGGTGTCGTAACAAAGTCAAACGGCCCTGGAGAATAACCGACAGCCCGCATAAATGCCGTGCATGCAAATGGGGAATTGTCAGGGAATTCTGGAATTACTGCGCGTGGTGCAGAGAACCGGTGCAGCGTGAGTAATGATCGCGTGAACTCGTCGAACGGCAGAATGATTTTACTGGACGGCGCCGATGCGCCGGACAAGTTTGACATTTCTGTCGGCGGTGGTGCTCTGGTCGCATTTTCATGTCCCGCCCCGGACAAGGAGTCACCCAACGAAGATGCCGTCGCCGTTATTCCTTGTGGTCCGGATGCGGCTGTGCTGGTAATCGCTGACGGGGCCGGTGGGCTGCCGGCCGGCCGGCGCGCATCCCGCATAGCAGTGCGTTCGCTCGAGGCATCATTGAATGAGGCGATCCCGGACACGATGTTGCTGCGTACTGCGATTCTTAACGGCATCGAGGCCGCGAACCAGGCGGTACTGTCGCTGGCTAACGGTTCCGCAACGACAATGACTGTCGTGACCATTGAAGGTTTGCTCGCACGCACCTACCAGGTCGGTGACTCCGAGGCGATGGTTGTCGGCCAGCGTGGCAGGATAAAGTCACAGACAATGGCGCATTCACCGACCGGCTTTGCCGTTGAAGCAGGATTTCTCGATCAACGAGCCGCGTTGCATCACGAAGAACGCCATTTGGTGTCCAATTTCATTGGTGCCACCGACATGCATATCGATATGGGGATTGCAGTCAAACTCGATCCTCGCGATACTGTTCTTCTCGCAAGTGATGGCCTGACCGATAACATACACGTGCATGAAATTACGGAAATGATTCGCAAGGGCCCGCTATCCGGCGCCATCGATGCGATTTCGAGTCTGGCCAGACGAAGAATGTCAGCGGAATCCAAGCACCAGCCGAGCAAGCCCGACGATTTGTCGGTAATCCTTTTCCGCAAGCCTTACAAGGGCAATGAAATGCGGACCAGCAGACCTCCGTCTGGATGATTATGGGCGCTGATGGTTCCGCCGTTTATGCGAACGGCGCGTTCGGCAATCGCAAGTCCCAGCCCGGAGCCACGTTCGTTTTTTGATGCCACAGATTCGCGTGTTCTGAAAAATGGCTCGAACAGTCTGTGCAGATCTTCTTCGTCGACACCTGGCCCGCCATCCCTGATTTCAATCAATGCACTTTCATCATCCTTGCTCAGGTGAATTGTTACCTCACTCCCAGGCGGACTGTGATGAACTGCATTGCGTACTATGTTTTCGATCGCACTGATCATCGCGCCGGCGTGCCCCAGGGTGACCGGTGATGCGTTAATCTGCGCCACGACAGATACGCCATCGATGCCTTCGGCCTTGCACTCGTAGTTGACGTTCTCAACGACTTCGTGAATCAGGTCGGCAAGGTCGGTCGGCTCGGGATCTGTATCGGGGCTCGCATCAAGTTTGGTATAACTCAATATTTGCCCGATGAGGTCATCGAGACGTTCTGTTTCATTGTCGAGACGTTCTAGTTCCGGCATGTTTGCATTTTTCTGTCTGGCCAGTTCAACTGCGACACGCATGCGTGCCAATGGAGAGCGCAATTCGTGAGAGATGTTTCTTGACAGTTCGGTTTGTCGCGCTGAGGCTTGCTGCAGGTTCTCAGCCATCGAATCAAAGTCCCTACCGAGCATGCCAAGCTCATCACGTCGTTTGCCGACGGATTCCGCAACGCGAACATCAAGATCCCCGCCAGCAAGCGCGACCGTAGCGTCCCGAAGTTTACGCACCGGTCGTGATATGGTGGTCGCCAGGAAATAGGACACGATGCCACTCACCAGCAGCGCAATAGCGAACAACAACCAGCGCGCATCAGCCATAGTCCAGACTGAATGCGAGGCGCGAGATGGAGAAACAAAAAACGTGTATATGCTGCCGTTCGCGGCGACCAACAGCGGTTGCGGACGCGAACGGCGCAGATTGCGCGGATCGCGATCACCAAACTGATGCCTGTGCAAGTGTTCGCGATGCCGGCGAAAAACCCGGGTTAAGCCAAATGGAACCCGTCGGTCAAGGAGATCGTGTCCGCGCTCATCCAGAACAAAGATCGTAATTGCGCGTGATGTCCGATTGCGTCTTAGCCAGTCCGTCAGTCCTTTGCGGCCGCCGGCCTCGAGGGCAGCGCTGGCGCCCAGCATTGAATCGCCAATTTCAAAACTCTCAATCGCTTCACGCATGCGCTCCGCGTACAGGAATCCGGCGACACCTGCGGTACCGATCGTGATTACAATGATCAGCCAGAACGACAGGAAAATTCTCAGCAACAGGCTTCGCACGGCTAGCATCCGGGAATCAGCAGGTAGCCGACGCCGCGCTGGTTTTGAATGGTTTCATTCTTGTTACCGGCTCGCTCAAGCTTGCCCCTGAGATTACTAATGTGCGTATCGATGCTGCGGTCATAAGGCAGCAGCCGCCGGCCAAGTGCACGCTCACTGAGTTGTTCCTTGCTGACAACCTCACCAGGGGTTTCTAGAAGACTCCTCAGGATTTCAAACTCGGTGCCTGTCAATTGCATTGGCTTGCCGTTAACGGTGGCGCGGCGGGTTCGGGTATCGACCTCGATGTCACCAAGTTTCCAGTGTCGCGTTTCAGTTTCCCGCGGCTGGGCGCGTCGCAGAATTGCCTTGATCCTGGCGAGGAGTTCTCGTGGATTGAATGGCTTCGGCAGGTAATCGTCGGCGCCAAACTCAAGGCCGATGATTCGATCGATATCATCGCCTCGTGCTGTCAGCATAATGACCGGCACCTGGCTGCCTTGACGGATTTTCTTAAGTACTTCAAGCCCACTCATGCCTGGCAGCATGATATCGAGGATCAGGATATCGAAATCATCTGCGGCGAACGTATCGATCCCTTCCTCGCCCGTATTGCAGACCGTCACGTGCAGGCGATCCATCGCCAGAAAGTCGGACAACATGAGGCCCAGATCCTGATCGTCATCGATGAGCAGAACACGGGCAGTTTTTGGCATATCAGTCATGAGAGAAACTATCGTCCGCCAAAGCAGTGGGCCGCGCAACGTTACGCCCGTCCCCCTTGACAATTCTTGGCAATGCTAGTGTGTATGTTGACGTATACAGACATTCGGGACGCTAAGCTGCCGGCAAGTTCAGCATGATTGGCTGATCCGTCCTAACTAAAACCCGACACCGGAGGTAATCTGATGATCAATAAATTCGTGTCCATAGCCACTGCAGTGATGATGTGCACAGCAGCAGGTACGTACGCGTTTGCCCAGGATTCAGAAGGTCAGGAAGGTAAACGTCATATGCGCGGCGCAAGCCATCGCATGCATCACGATGGCTTCGGCGATCCGACACGCATGCTGGAAATGATGATCCGCCATCTTGAACTTGACGACGATCAGTCTCAGACAATCGGCGACATCCTTGAAGCCGCGAAGCCTGATATCGACGCGCTGCGTGAACGTTTGCAGGCTGCTCGCAAGGCAATGCATGAACTCGACCTCAGCGATTCCGGCTATGAGGCCAATTTACAGACCCTGTCTACCGATATCGGCGCACTGAGCGCGGAGGCAGCGCTGTTGCACGGCAGGTTACGTGCCGGGGTTTTTGCCGAATTGACGCCCGAGCAGCGTGAGCGGGCGGCCGAAGGCCGCAGCAGAATGCGCGATCGGTTTCGTCATGGTGGTGAAAGCGATCTCTGATCAGCGCTTATGCACTGCTACGTGTGCCGGACATGACAGTCTGTAGGAGCGGCTTGTTGGAGCCGCTCCTGCGACCTGCCGTCCTTGCAGGCAATCTATGTAAAGTAAGCCGCCGACCAACTATAAGATCTGCTCGGAAGCAATGCTGCCAATCTCCCGGCCGGAATTATTAGGGCCAATAAAAACAAAAGGATAGGCTGGCTTACTGACTGTACCGCCGGTATTCTAATTTTGCGTTCGCGGACTGCGTCCAAAACTGTTGCGAGCGTGATTCTCGCGTATTATGGTCACAGCGAAGGTAACCCGGGCGATCGGGTATTGGGGTCCTGGCGACAGGCATCAGAGTTCCCGCAGACCAATGGAACTTAACGCTTAGACAGGCTATCCAATCAGACATCAGTCGATTGCGGCGACGGGATTCGAAACCCGAAGCAGGGGTCGATTTTGGGTAAACGAACAGGCATCCAAGGCGGTAGGGCTATGCAATCAATTAGCCAAAAGAGTTCAATTTATTCACGGATTTGCACTGGCGCTGTTGCGCTGGCCGCGGTCCTGGTTCTCGGCGGCTGCGCGGTCAGCTATTCAGGCAGCAGTGGTTCATCCGGCGGCTCATCGGGCGGTTCTTCCGGTGGTTCCTCCGGTGGGTCATCGGGTGGCATGCAGGGCGGTTCTTCCGGCGGTTCCTCCGGTGGGTCATCGGGTGGCATGCAGGGCGGTTCTTCCGGTGGTTCCTCGGGCGGCATGTCAGGCGGTTCTTCCGGTGGTTCCTCGGGCGGCATGTCAGGCGGTTCTTCCGGTGGTTCCTCGGGCGGCATGTCCGGCGGTTCTTCCGGTGGCACGTCAGGCGGTTCCTCGGGCGGCATGTCAGGCGGTTCTTCCGGGGGTGGTATGTCGGGTGGTGGTGCCGGCGGCGGCGGAATCCAGGGCGTAAGCGGACCGGTGCGTGGAGCCGATGGACCTGGCGGCCTGTACGGCGAAAGCGAATGCGCAGACACCTACGGCGGTACTGACGGAATCGGCGGTCCGGCCGGCAATTGTCAGGATCAGGCAGGCGGCATTGGCCAGTATCCCGGTGAGAGTGACGCCGAACGCAAAGCCAGGCTGGAAAAAACACTCGAAGAATCGGTGGGTGGTTTCGATGAAGTTCTGGCTGATGAGCAGCGCGAAATCTCGACTGTTGGCCGCAACACCGAAGGCTTTGGTGGCTCAGGAGGCGGTGGTGCAGGGTCCGGCCGCGTAGGGCTTGGCAAGCAGGCGACCGGCGGCATCGAGGGTGCTGCGGGCGAGGGTGCAACTGTTGCGCAGCCCCGGGAACAACGCGCAGCATCAATTGGCGAATTGAGCGAAGAGCAGATTCGTGATCGAACCCCGGCGGATATTCCGGATCTTGTCAGCGAAGACATCGTTGCGAGGCAATTGCGCGAGGCGGCGCTTAGCGAGGATGATCCTGCATTGCGCGAGCGACTTTGGGAGGAATACCGGCTGTATAATGATCTTTGAGTTACGGATTGCTGGACGGGGCAGGGACAATTAATCTTGATATGAAAAAAAATAGGCATTTACTGTTGCTGATCAGTCTCTGTGCGTTCCTGAGCACCGGTTGCACCGTATCAGAAGTCATACACGCACAGACGACCGAGCTTGATGTCGCGTCACTGCAAGTATCGGAAGCGATGCTGCTCGATGTCGGCATCATGAATTTCGCAACAGGCGTTCCGGAAAAAAACGATGTCGAAAAAACCCGCATTTATCCTGAAGTGCGCATGGCAGAGGCCAGGTATCTTCCTTATCACCTGAAAACCACGTTGCAGGGCACCGGTTTCTGGGGCGCCGTGCGCGTCATTCCGTCGGAGTATGCATTTACGGACATCATGGTAAGCGGAATCATAGAAAATTCCGACGGTGAGTTCGTCACGATTCGGGTCAAAGCAAAAGATGCGCTGGGCCATGACTGGTTTGAGCGTCCATACACAATGCAGACCGGTATTTCCTCATATGCGGAATATCGCGACCGGTCTCAGGATCCGTATCAAAAAGTCTTCAACGATTTTGCCAACGATCTTCGGGTACATGCGTTAACGCTGACACCCAGGGAAATCTCCCAGATCCGGCAGGCATCTGAGCTCAAGTTTTTCGCGGACATGGCGCCGAGTGCCTACCAGGGTTACCTGGCAGAGAACGGAGCGGGCGAGGTATCCATTGTGCGGCTGCCCGCAGAAAACGATCCGATGGTAGATCGGCTGCGACAGATACGTGAACGGGATCGCCTCGTCATCGATACGCTGAACGAGCATTACGCAAACTTTTACTATGGTATCGCGCTGCCATACGAGGGCTGGCGCAAGCGGACCCGCGAACAATCGATCGCCTACCGGCAAGTCAGGCGTTCGGCGGCGATGCGCGCCCTGATTGGCGCGGCCGTGATTGCAGGCTCGGTGCAGTTCGAACCGAGCACTTCGAGTTACTCTCGGTACCGGGCGCAATCCATTGCTCAATCCGTTGCTATCAGCAAAGGCATGAATACGATCATGAACGCCTTGAGGCAACGATCGGAGGCGAACATTCACCGCGAGGAAATCAAGGAATTATCGGAGTCATTTATTGCGGAAGCTGCGCCGATGGTATTACAGGTAAAGGGTGAAACCATGCGGCTGACTGGTACGGCGGAAGCCCAGTATGAAAGCTGGCGTAAATTACTCCGCGAGATCTATGAAGCCGAGACCGGCTTTTCTGACGCTATTGAGGTTGGAAATCCCGCCAGATCGACGCAGCCAATCGGGTAACAGTCAGACCATAATCTATGCGGGTGCTGAACGAAGGTACGCGGCTGGCGCAAAGGTATACGCTGATACGCCGGCTCGGCGCGGGCGGAATGGCGGAAATCTGGCTGGCCAGCGATCGCCAGACTGATTCCCGGGTTGCGCTCAAATTCCTCGCCGCCGGTTTTACCGGGAATGTGGCATACCGGGACCTGTTGCACAGGGAATGGCGCATCGGCAGCAACCTGATGCACGCGCATATCGTGCGCGTCTTTGAATTTCACGACGATCCCGATGGTGCTTATTACAGCCTCCAGTTCATCGGCGATGTCGACCTGGGCGCCCTGTGTGGCAAAAACCCCGATGAAGTGCTGCGGCCGGTTGGTCTGATCGCGGATGCGCTGCGTTACGCGCACGCCAAGGGTGTCGTGCACCGCGACATCAAAACCGCAAACATATTGCTCGATGGCAGCGGCGCGCCCTACCTGATCGATTTCGGTATTGCGGCGCTCCCGGCTGACGGTGACCGGGCTGGCGGCGCTACCAGGATCAGCGCAAGCCCGCAACAGGTTGCCGGCGAAGCGCCGCAATCTGCGGACGACATTTACGCGCTGGGCGTTCTGATGGTCGAATTGCTGACAGGTTCGCCGCCATCTGCCGGCGATCCCATCCGTTTGACCTTGCCTGATGGCAGCGCGGCGCCCACATCGATTATTGCCTTGATCAACAACATGCTCGCCAGTGATGCTGCGGCCCGTCCGTCGGCAAAAGAAGTTGCGAAACGGCTCAATGATGCCGGCTTTGCCGCGGGACCGGCGCCCAGGCGTTATCTCGGCGATGCACCGGTC
>SMWE01000110.1 GCA_004357475.1 Gammaproteobacteria bacterium | reverse complement strand
CGTCGCCGCATCGGCTGCTAATGATGACCAGTCGCCGCTCGGCGACAGCATACACTTCAGGTCTTATGAGTATCCGGTGCGGTAGTTATCGTTGAAGGGGCTGGACATCGGTGCGTCACTTAGTTGCCGCTCTTTCGGGCCGCATATTTTTCGTCGGCTTTTGCGAGTGCTTTGCCACACGGATCCTTTTCAGAAAGAAAACGGTCCTTAAAGCTTTTGGCCAGGATGGAGAGTCCTCCTGTAGCGACGGCCACACCGCCCTCTATCAATACACTTTCCGGATTCATTACCAGCGATGGGTTCCCCAATGTTCCGGTAAGCATGATGTATGGATTGACAAGTCCTGAGAGACTGATGCCGAGACCCTTGCGTGGCACTATCTTGAAGTCCGCATTGAGTTTCTCGGTTTTCAGATCGATTATTGTATTAGCAAATATTTGCAACTTATCTGTCTGTTGCACGAGGGCCGGACTACCTTCGAGCACGCCATGATCAAACTGCAGCAGTATGACGGCGCACTCGACGCTGGTGTACGGGTCGCTTTTGGTGAACGGATTAATGGTGCTGACCAGCTCTGTAAAAAAGTCCTGCGTGAAAAAAGAATACGATCCAGACGGTACGCGACCGGCACCACCGACCAATCGAACGTATCCATCCATGGAACCGGCAAGATCGCGAACCGTCTCGCCACTTGCGGCCAGCTCGACCCGCAACTCGAACAGGGGCAATTGCTGTAAATCCTGCTCGGTTGTTACTCTGAGCCCCACGACCAGACCTTTGCCGTCGGCGGCCAGCGAAAAATCTGCCCCACCCGTCTCATTCGGGATCAGGTCCGCGGATAGTGTGAGGTAGCCACCACGCAGACCCGCGTATGACAATTTCTCAATTTTCAGTGCTCCGGCTGACACCAGCGCATCCAACTCAAGCTCCAGCATAGTCAGAGACCGGGTTCGCATCTCGTCTATCTCGATATCGACATCGGCCTCGAATGATCGCAGTAATTGCAGCGGCAGCGGAATATCCGGTATCACTCTATGGTCTGCCGCAGGTGTTTGCGGATTCTCCTCAGGCTCCGGCATATACTCTGAAATATCGAACAAGCGGGAAGTCACATCGATTTCTACGGCTGGACTATCACCGGCCCGCATCGTAAACACTCCATGCAGGTCGCTGTCGCCAAACGTCAACTCGAAATCTTCCATCGTCATGACGTCGCGCGTTCCGACCATACGCGCATTGAAACGAAGCGGATGATCGGGCAATTCCCTGCCGGCGAGGACGCTGAGATTACGGACGCTCGAGGCCATCAATTCGACATTCAGGTCTGTCCTTTCAAAGTTCGGTGGCCCATCCAGACTTCCGCTGATCTCCAGGTAGCCCTCGCCCAATTCCAGTCTCGAGTCGTCAAAACTCCAGAAATTATCCGCCCAGTTGCCACTGCCCCTGTATTTCAACCTCGCAACCTGGGGAACAGAATTCTCCTTTAGTTTGGGGAAAAGTTGAAAAACGTCCGGCGAATCGGCTATTACACTAAAACTGCCGCTGCCGAGAAACGGATCGAGACCAATCACAAAATCACCACCAACCGTGGTATGTCCGATATTGGCGCGAAACCGCCTCACTTCCAGTTCGTTTTCGCTCAGAGAAATTCCTCCTGAAGCCGCAAATGCATGAACCAACGATTTCCCTGAAACGAATGATGGCAGCAGGCGCGACAAGTCTGCTCCAGCCAGCTCGAACTCGAGCCTGGTACCGGCAAGTGACGGCAGCTGGCCGATATCGCCACTGACCTGCAATCTGGCGCCGCCAAATGAAACTGCAAATTGCTCCGCCGATATTTTGCCGGCTTTTTGCCGCACTGAACCTGAAGCAACAAGGTCTCCCTCCGGCAACAACTCCACAGCTATCCCGAACGCAGCAATGACCTCCTTCATCCCGGGCACCGACGCGTTAAAAGTCAGTGCCATATCGTCTTCGAGAGGCTTGTCGCCGACATGGCCCGAAAATTCCACGACCACGTTGCCTGATTCGAAACTGCCGTTTTCGAAGTAGGTGTTCGAGCGACCGCGGCGAATTTCCCCGCTAACGTCGAAAGGGACATCAGGAACGCCCTGCTGCCCTGCCAGTTCGGCAAGCGCGGCCAGGCTCGCCCCTCGCGCATGGACCTTGACCTGGCTGTCAACGAATTGCTCAGAAGGCGTCAGGAATCCCGACAGCTGGAACTGGTATTCCTCCTCATCACCAATCGCCGCGACAATGTCCCTTAACCAGAGTTTTTCATCCTGCTTCTGCACCCGGCCCCTCAAATAATAGGCACCTTTCGGCAGGTTTTCAGCGGAGCCGCCGAGCGCTATCACGCTCAAGCCCAAATCCGATCCGAAAAAATCGATGTCGAGATCGGTTGCTCCCGCGAGCGGCTGGTCTCCGATATGGCCGTTCATCCTGAATACATCATCGTCGACCACGGCTTCGAGATTCCTGACCAGGTATCCATCCGGGTCTTTTTCGACAGACGCTGTTATTCGAAAATCCTCTGTCGGCAAACCGTCGAAGCCAGCCGCAGCGGCAACTGTCCCGATGTTCGGGCCGCTTATTTCCAACTGCAGCGTTGTGCCCTCGAAATTGTTGGCAGAGCTGAGCAGGCTATGCAGCTTGACCCTGATATCCGGTGCGTTTGCTTCGAATTCCATGCGCGTCCGGCCATCGCCATTCGGCGTCAGCTGCAGTGATGTCGTGAAGGCTCCGCCAAGATGCCCCGGCATTCCGAACAGTCGGTTGAAGCGGCCATAATCGGGGCCGGATGCCACCAGCGACAGCCGCCCGCCCTTCGGGGTCGGGAATTCACCGAAGAAGCCGTCCACCGTCAAAGTGCTGGCGCCGATGATTACCAGCACATTATCGATCGTGACCTCGGAGCCCGCACGACTGATTCTTCCACGTACCTCGAACGGGTCCGACTCGGTGTATTCGCGACCCGTCAATCGAATGATGGTGCCAATATCCGGGCCATCGGCCACAAAATCCAGGTCAATATGGTGCAACTCCTGGATATCCTGGAACCGGCCATCCACGCTGAAGTTAAATTCGCCAAAAACCCCGGTGAGAGACGCGATCATCTGCTCGCCGCTTTCCTTAATCGATACAGAAAGTTCCAGCGGACCCGTCGTGACCGGCTGTATCGACAATATATCGGTGAGGTAGCTGGCGCCCGGCCCTTCAATATCCAGCTCCAGCCGGGGCCGGTGCGGCGCAAGCAGATCATCAATCAAGGCTGAGCCACGAATTGTGATCTCTCCAATGTTTCCAGTGATCTCGACGTTCACGTTTTTGTATTCGAGCAAATTCTCGACTGGCCCAGTCGTTTTTTCGAAATGTAACGGGGTGCCGTTGAGAGAGCCGGTTAGTTCCAGCGTGAAAACATCGGCGTCAATGCTCGATATGACGGATTCGGCAATGAACAGCAGTGGCTTTGCCATTGCAGGAGACTTGTAGGAAACCTGGGTATCGTTAATGGCCGCATACTTGAAAACAAGCGGCAGACGGCCGATGGGCGCTGTTTCTTCCGACTCGCTGTCAGGTTCGGTCTCCAGCCCCTCGAATATCCAGCTGGCATCACCCTCAGCATTTTCTTCCAGGTTTACTCTGACTCCATCAATTTCCAGGCGCTCGATGTCGATGGGTCCTTTGACCAGCGACCAGGTTTTAACGGCAATGTCGATCTTGCGAGCAGTAACAAAGGCCTCGTCGTCCGCCCATTCAGGATTTGCAAGGTACACATCTTCGGCAAATAGCTCGAAGCTCGTGCCGATGCGCACGTGCAACTCGCCGTCGATCCTGAGTTCGCGACCGAACAGATCTGTCGCCAGGACCTCAATTCGGTCCTTGAACATGCCAAGATCAATCGATATCAGGACCGCAACCGCGCTCAGCACGATCGCGACCGTGCCGGCGAGAGCGTAAAGTCCTGCACGTAACCAGCGCATTCGTACCCCTGTCTTATTTCAGGCACTCAAGGGCTGAGTAGTTCAGCCTGGTGCAGCTTTGGTCAAAGCGGATAGTAACCCGCCACCGGTTCCGGTTACGACTTAAGGAGTGCTTTTGCGCACCAGATGGGCACCTGGGACGGCCCTGGGGGGAAAACAAGCCAAGCCGGCCCGGTTACTTTCGTTCGCGTGTCGACAAACGTTTGAAGAAGTCTGAGATCATGTGTTGCGAGAGATCAATGAATTCGCCGGCATCGAAAAACGAGCCCTTGCAGGAGGTGCATTCCTCGTACCAGATGTGGGTCTGCTGCGGATCGACCATCCGCATCATCCCGCCATCGCATCTCGGACACCGGTAGCGGTCGATTTCGTTCGTAATTTTACCGCTGCGCGCATCACCGATATCAATCGCAGCGGCCGATTCCTTGTTGCGCAGCAGGGCGCGCATCTTGGTGGCGAACATCTCTTCCCGTGAGTACGTCGCGATGTCAGCTCCGCCAGTGAACCACGGGTTTTCAACTGCATGATAAATGCTGCACGGTTTGTCGTACGTCCCGGTTTCTCTCGTGCTGATTTCGATTTTCAAGCGTAGCGGTACGGCGGTGCCATCCTCCGCCGGTACGCGGAAAATCAGCTTCGGCGCAACTCTACTCCGCTCGAACGCGGCCTTGCCAAGCCACGGCTCCAGAATCTCCCGGACACGGCCGAGGATTGGTCCAATCGGGCCGTGGCTCGTCCTGACGAGATCGATATCCTCCGAGTAGCGCAGCGGCGCCGGAAAATCAGCTTATTCAGCGCCGTGCCACCACGAAACCGCATCTCCTCTTTCAGAAAGTCGTCGGTGAACAATTCGACAATAGCGCGACTGATCATCAGATCCTGCTCGACCTGCCGCTGCTCCGCCCATGGCGCAATATTGCCCCAGGCGATGATGTTCATGGCCGGGATCACACGTCCGGCTCCGGTGGTCGGCGCACCACCACGCGCCAGCGAACGTCCCGTTCCGTTGTCGCAGGCGTGAAATCCGGATCGGCGGCCTGTGCAGGTTCCAGTTCGATCCACGGCAGGGCCGGGCCTTGCAATACCGCTTCATAAAGAAAGTTCGACTTGCCCGGATGGCCCAGTCTGCCGAGTAAATGGCCAAGACGTTGCACGACCGACCGCTCGAACGCACTGGAAAGTGCCGCGAGCCTGGCCGGGTCAATCCGCTCGACCAGATCGGAGAGAACCGTTGCGATATGACCGAGACCACCGCTTGCATGCCGGTAACGCAGTAGGTCAAGTATCGTCAGTTCAAGACAGGATACTTTCATGCGGCCGGTATCCGTCTTGTGATCCTCCACGCCGCTCGCGACGGCATCCATATCCTTGCGGTAATAGAAGACGATCGCCGATCGGCCCGCCCTGATTCCGGGCAGGCGCTTGTCCGTTATTACCTGGAACTCCATGACGGCCTGATGTGTCGCGCCGTGCAACTCGGCCGCCTTCAACAACGCAACATAGTATGGTCGTTCCTCATGGTGCATCAGGCTGTCGATATACCAGGACGGTGGCGGCGCCCCCCGCACAAGAAACTGTGGCGGCACTACGACGTAAAAGCCGCGCCGGGGACTAATAAGGTAATGGCGTCGTTGCTGCTTCTCCGCCGCGTCAAGCAGCGCGCCCTTACCAATTCTGAGCGCTTTTTGCGCTTGTGCACTGGTAAACACGACACGCCCTTCCGAGAGCAGGCGCCTCATATAGGATGACAAAGTTAAGCGTTGATCTAGCATCATGTTGAATTCTCCGCCAATATAGCGGATTATTCAACATGATTCTTTGGTGTCGGCAGACCTGTACCTGAATCTCCGCCAAAGTAGCGGATTTTCGGCCATTGGGGCACGAGCTCTCATACCGTTACGCCGCGATGTGAATCGGCAGGCGCCTGGCCCCCCATTGTCCCGGCAAGCGCTCAAAAATGCCGGCGACCGGTGTGCCGCAGGCCGAACAGCTGCCCTGGTGATTGTCGACTGCCATGGTCCAGGTCGACAGCTCGTACCAGTCGCGGCCGATCAGCATCTCGCCACACTGGTAACAATAAGTGCTCGCGCCTTTGAAGTCGTGGACGTTGCCGGTGTAGACGTAGCGGAGTCCGTTTTTGAGCGCAATATCACGGGATCGAGTCAGTGTTTGCAGGGGCGTGCACGGTTTGTCCAGCATCTTCCAGTCAGGATGGAAGGCCGTGAAATGCAACGGCACATCGGGGCCTAATTGCTCCATGATCCATTGTGTCATCTCGTCGATTTCGGCCTCCGAGTCATTCTCCCCGGGAATCAGCAAAGTGGTGAGCTCGATCCAGACATCAGTCTCGTGCTTCAGATATTTTATGGTTTCAAGGACCGGTTCCAGGTGTCCGCCGCACACCTTCCAGTAAAAACGGTCTGTGAACGCTTTCAGATCGACGTTGGCGGCATCCATGTGCCGGAAAAACTCTTCGCGGGGTTCTTTTTCGACATAAGCAGCCGTAACCGCAACTGTTTTGATGTCACGTTCGTGACAGGCTACGGCTACATCAATCGCATATTCCAGGAAAATCACCGGGTCATTGTAAGTGAAGGCGACGCTCAAGCTTCCCGTCTCGAGCGCGGCTTTAGCGATCGCTGCAGGCGATGCGCTGTCCTGCAGCCGGTCGAGCTCGCGGGATTTCGAGATATCCCAGTTCTGACAAAACTTGCAGGCAAGGTTGCAGCCGGCCGTGCCAAACGACAGCACGGGCGTGCCGGGCAAAAAATGATTGAGCGGCTTTTTCTCGATCGGATCGACGCAGAAGCCACTCGAGCGACCATAAGTTGTCAGGACGATTTCGTCATTCGCGCGGGCGCGGACGAAACAGAGTCCGCGCTGACCTTCCTTTAGCTTACAGAAGCGGGGGCAGACATCACATTGCAGCCGGCCATCGCTGATCCTGTGCCAGTAGCGTCCCGACACGCCGCTAATGCCGGCGTCTTCCGCGGTTTTTTTCCTTGCTTGAGTCATCGCTTGTATATTGGACTATGGGACAGTCAATTGATTGCACTTCTACTTATGAAAACGATAGCCCGGCAGGCTAAAATCGACACTGACAAGCGAGGATATTCTTCATGACGGTGATCCGCGAGCCAGCCGTTGCCGGGCAGTTCTACCCCGGCAATGCCAGCGAGTTAGGCGCCACGATACGGCTGTTTTTCGAGGCCGTACAGGGTGAGGAAGGCCCTGCCCCGAAGGCACTGATCGTACCGCACGCAGGTTTTACCTATTCGGGGCCAGTTGCTGCCACCGCCTATGCCAGGCTCCGCCCCTATTCCGGGCTCTACACTCGCGTCATCCTGCTGGGTCCGGCCCACCGCATCGCGGTCACGGGGCTGGCACTGAGTGGCGCCGATGTTTTTCGCACGCCATTAGGCGATGTGCCACTGGACAAAGACGCGCTCGACGCTCTCACGACGCTTAAGGTCAGGGTTATCGATGCCACGCATCAGTTCGAGCACAGCCTCGAGGTCCACTTGCCTTTCCTGCAGAGCGTCATCGAGTCGTTCTCACTCGTGCCACTGGTCGTCGGCGATGCAACACGTGAGAACGTGGCGGAGGTGATCGATGCCCTGTGGGGCGGACCGGAAACGCTGATCGTGGTTAGCTCCGACCTGAGCCATTACCTGAGCTACGACGAAGCCCGCGTGACTGACCAGGCCACCTGCCAGGCGATCGAAAATCTCGAGGCGCATAGCATCGACCACGATGACGCCTGCGGCGCCACGCCGATCGGTGGTTTGCTCATCTCGGCCAAACGACGCGGCATGCAAGTCACGATGCTCGATCTCAGGAACTCCGGCGATACGGCGGGCGACAGGAGCCGCGTCGTCGGTTACGGAGCATGGCAATTCCTGGAGTAGAGCATAACGAAGACCCTCTTTGTTGCATTGCAGCAGACCGTCTATACTTCAGCTGGTGAGCGCGTGATTTATTGGAGGCATGACTAATGACTGAAAAAATGATTGGCAGCGTAACTCATTATTATAAACACCTGCATGTAGCAACAGTGAGAATCACGGATGGCGAATTGCACCTTGGCGACATGATTCATATCGAGGGCCACACCTCAGACTTCATACAAAAGATTGCTTCCATGGAACTCGAGCACAAATCTGTCGATGTGGCAAAGCCGGGGGACATCGTCGGCATTGCAACGAATGAACACGCCAGGGAAAACGACCGCGTGTATGTAGTGCACTAGTCGCAGACCCGGGTATGCGGTTATATGTCGTCCAGCACGGGGACGCCTTGACGAAGGACGTGGATCCGGAGCGGCGATTGAGTGACCAGGGGCGGGCCGATATCACGCGGCTAGGGGCGTGGCTGGTGACCAATGACGTTGT
>SMWE01000109.1 GCA_004357475.1 Gammaproteobacteria bacterium | reverse complement strand
CGCCCGGCTGGTAGCCGCCGTATTCCTTCGGCGTACGGTCCCCGTAGTCTTCGACTGCAAGGTCCATATTGACGAGATCCGGCTGCAAATAGAGGTTGATCGAGGTTTCGATCTCGTCTCCGTGCCCGCCCATCTGCTGTTCCTGCAGCGCATCGATTTCTTCGGTTTCCAGATCACCCCAGGAAACCACCAATGTCGGCACACCTGTCTGCACGCGAATTTCGCGTGCCGCTATCGAAATCGGTAAACCGGTTGCGTTGGCGATGCCGGTATTCAGAAAAACAATTCGTTGTGCGCCCTGCTTCGCCAGCGACAGTCCGACGTAGTAAACGTAGTCCTGGAATACCTTTGGATCGGCGACTTCGGTGCCCGGAAATTCACGAAAAGCGGGGAACCAGCCGTGCAGGATTGGCGGCGCAACAATCACATCGCTGGTTTCAATGGCCGCGTTGACAAGGTGATCCATGACCACGCGATCGGCGTTCATCGGCAGGTGCGGCCCATGTTCTTTTGCACCGGCGCCAAAGGGAATAATCACGATCGGCGTCTCAGCGTAGCGCCGCTCCGCTTCCGGCCAGCTCAGATCACCCAGGTAAACACCGGGTGACTGCCCCCAGGCCGTGCACATGAATAACAGCGTGCCAGTGCAAACAAATATGCGACCGATCGACGTCACAATGCCTCCCCCTGGAAATTCGCTTCGATTATGCCGGTTGGGCTCTGATTTCGACAGCACCGACGAACGGTCGATTCCGAGCGACCAACGGCAAATTTCCGACGAAAGGTAGCAATCATCCGACGAATGACAGAATCTTCAGAGCTCAAGTGGTTCAGAATTAGTAAGCACAAGTAATTGATTTTTTGAGATAAGACAATGGACACACAAAAGACGCGGCAGCCGGCAGTTCCACACAAATCGCCGGTACAGGTCGGAATCGACCTCTCGAATAAAGTGCAGGTGCGTCATGCCGAACTGAAGGAAGTTGATGAGCTGGCCGTCGACGAGGATTTCAGCACGGGCGGCGATCCCTACAACAGCACGGGCAAGCACGTCATCATCAAGTCACAAGAAGACGGCTCCGGCGAATAAGACGTATTCAGGGCGTCCAGGCGTAGCCGATCTTCAGGAAGAACGCCGTCAATCATGACGGAGCTATTGATGCGCGGCAGATCAGGTAAGTTCGCAGTGTTTGCCCATACCGGGGCCGCTGCAAGCATCAGCAGAAAAACGGTGAAAACAATAAGTCGGCGCGACGCCATCTTGCGGACTCTCTATCTGTAATGATTCAATGACCCTTAGATGCGTCGGCGGTGCAGATCGTTTGGTCGTAATGTAAATTTATTTAAGATGCGGACAACGCAGCCGCTATCACCTAGACTGCAATCGACGAAGATCGATGGGCTAACAAGAATGAAAAGAATATTGCTCGCCGCGCTGCTGCTGGTCTTATGCTCGATCGGATCAAGCCGCGAAAATCCCGAGCCGGGCCAGGGATTTATCAATGTCCCGGGAGGCCCCGTCTGGTACAAGGTCACGGGCAGCGGGCCCGGGATTCCGCTGCTGACACTGCATGGCGGTCCCGGCGGAACCTCCTGTGGATACTCGCGGCTCGAGACACTGGGTAACGAGCGGCCGATCGTGCGCTATGACCAACTCGGCGCAGGCCGCTCCGGTCGCCCTGACGATCCGTCGCTATGGCAAGTCAGCCGCTTCGTCGAGGAATTACATGTCGTCAGGCAGGCACTGGGCCTCGAACAAATGCACCTGCTCGGCCATTCCTGGGGCGGCGCACTGGCAGCTGCCTACGTCCTCGACAAAGGAACGGACGGGATTGCATCTGTCGTTTTCTCGTCTCCTCTCCTTAGCACACGGTTGTGGATCGAAGACGCCAATTTTCTGCGTAGTCAGTTGCCGGAGGACGTCCAGCAAACGCTGACCGAACACGAAGAGGCCGGTACCACGGATTCGGAAGAATACCAAGCGGCATCGGAGGTATTTTACGAACGTCACGTCTCGGGGGGGCCACGTAGCAAGCATCCCGCCGCCTGTGACGGTGCGCCGTGGAGCCAGTTTGTCTATGAAACGATGTGGGGACCAACAGAGTTTCATGCTACGGGGACGCTGCTTGAATTCGATGTCACCGATCGACTGCAAGAAATTGATGTACCGGTTTTGTTTATTGCAGGCCAGTTTGATGAAGCACGACCGGAAAGAGTCGCCGAGTTTCAAAAACTCATACCCGGTTCAAAGCTTACGGTGATATTGGACGCGGCGCACGAAACGCTAAGTAAAAAACCGGACGAATACCGCAACGTCATCGAGGCTTTTTTCGATGCAGTTGAAGATAAGAAGAGACACGAATGAACACACTCACGAAAAGCATTGTGTTACTACTCACTCTCAGCATTGCGATGACTGGTTATGCGCAGGAAGTCAATGACGAGCCTTTGAGAGACAACTGGGCGCCGAGCGAATGGGGTGCGGATGACAAAGCCGGGGCAGTCAATCGAACCACTCCGGAAATGGTGCTCAAAGCCATCGGTCTTGTACGACAAGGAAAGGTTGCGACGCTCGGCAAAATATATGCAAGCGATGCGCCTGTACTCGATGGGCGAGGTTACCGGCTGACGATTCCCGGTTTGCCGACCGGAGATGCAACAGGGCCACAACGGGTTGTGTACAACGATGAACTGGTCACCGCCGAAATCGGGCAAGTCGGCACGCAATTCGATGGACCGGGGCACATTGGCGTGCGCACGTCCAAAGGACACTTCTACTATAACGGGCGCTACCTCGAAGATCCGGATGTAACGGTGTACGGACTCGGCCCGCTAGGCGTTGAACATGTGGGCCAAAAAGGATTTGTGTGCAGAGGCGTTTTGCTTGACGCCGTTGCGCTGCGAGGAGGGACGCTGCCGATCCCTACAGAGATGGACAGGAATGATCGCGGCATCGTTACCGATGATGACGTCAAGGCAATGGTCGAAAAGCAGGGCATCGATCCGATCGGCGAAGGTGATTGTGTTTTCCTGTACACCGGGCATGGAAATATCTGGCATCCCAGCGATTGGGATACCTTTGATGCAGCCGAAAAAGCCCGGCGCCGTGAAGCGTTCAACGCAGGTTCACCGGGATTTGGATTGTCTGCCTGTGAGTACCTGGCAAGCCGAAAAATTATTCTGACCGGCGCTGATTCCTGGCCCACCGAAGCAGTTGGGCCAAATTTCGCCGGCGAGGGCCCGCAGCCATTTGAGTGCCACCTCAAACTGCAGACCAAGCGTGGCATCTGGAACATCGAAAATCTCGACCTGACACAACTGGTCGAAGACAAGGCTTACGAGTTCCTGTTTGTCTGGGCGCCGCTGAAACTGAAGGGCGCTACCGGATCACCGGGAAACCCGGTCGCGCTTTATTGATATCCGGATTGGCGAAGATGGAAACTGAAATTCAAAAAGCCGCGGCCGTAAAATTCCCGCCGCCTGTCCTGCCGGTTGTAACCATCGTTGCAGGTCACCTACTCGGCCGTTTTATACCTGTTCTTTCCGAATACGACCTGCCGACGCCGGCACGATACTGGATTGGTGGGCTGATCGCGGTGGCGGCAGTGCTGATTCTTGTGGTGTGGCCCGCCCGCCAGTTCCAACAATCGGGGCAGGACCCCAAACCCTGGACGCCGACCCCGGAAATCGTCGTGCACGGGCCATTCAAATTCACCCGCAATCCGATGTACCTGGGAATGATTATTTTCTGCATCGGCTTTGCAGTGATTCTCTCGGACGTCTGGATTTTGATTCTCACGCCGGTTTGCGGCTGGCTGATTTATTATTTCGCAATCAGGCACGAAGAGGCCTACCTCGAGGAGAAATTCGGTGACGCGTACCGCGCTTACAAGACGGGTGTTCGACGCTGGGTCTGAAGATTATTCCGCGTACCCCTCCGGCAATCGCATATCGAGATTCCTGAGCAGGAACGCCCAGCGATCCGCATAGTCCGCAATTACTTTGTCGGTCGGCACGCCGGCGCCGTGACCGGCACGCGTCTCGATGCGAATCAGCACCGGCGCATCACCGCCCTGCGCTCTCTGCATTGCCGCGGCATACTTGAAGCTGTGACCGGGTACGACTCGGTCGTCCGTATCGGCCGTGGTCACAAGAATGGCCGGATACTCCACCCCTTCCCTGATGTTGTGATACGGCGAGTAAGCACGCAGTGCCTCGAACTCCTCCGGGTTATCGGCTGAGCCGTAGTCGTCGGTCCAGAATCTACCTGCCGTAAAGCGGTGAAAGCGCAGCATATCCATTACACCGACAGCGGGTATCGCCGCGCCGAACAACTCCGGTCGTTGATTGATCACCGCGCCAACCAGCAAGCCGCCATTACTGCCACCAAAAATTGCGAGCTTGTCCGAATTTGTGTAATTATTTTCGATCAGATACTCGGCCGCGGCGATAAAATCATCGAAAACGTTTTGCTTATTGAGCTTAGTGCCGGCCTGGTGCCATTCTTCGCCATACTCACCACCACCACGCAAATTGGCGACGGCATAAATGCCACCCATCTCCATCCACGCAAGACGGGTAGTCGAATAGGAAGGTCGAATTGAAATGTTGAAGCCGCCGTAGCCATATAACATCGTCGGGCGATTGCCATCGGGCACGACATCCTTGCGGTGCGAAATGAACATTGGCACCCGGGTGCCATCCCTGGATTCGTAGAAAATCTGTTCAACCTGGTAATCGTCAGGGTCGAACGCAACATCCGGCTTTTTGAATACCTCGACTTCGCCTGTCGATACGTCGAGACGACTGATGGTGCTCGGCATATTGAAGCTTGAATAGCCAAAAAACGTTTCCGGATCGTCAACCTCACCATTGAATCCGTAAGCGGTACCGATACCAGGCAAATCGACGACACCCGCCTCACTGCCATCGAGTTCAAATACTTTCACGACCGACCAGGCGTCCTGCATGTATTCGGCAATTATTTTTCCGCCAACCAGGCTGACGCCGTCGAGCACGTCCTCCACTTCCGCAATCACTTCACGCCAGTTCTCCGGTTCCGGCTTGTTCACATCGATCGTGATCAGCCTGTTCTTTGGAGCACTGTTATTGGTGCGGAAATACAACTCGTCGCCGATATTGCCGATCAGCGAATAGTCGTAATCGAACCCTTCGATGATCATGACCGGTGTGGATTCAGGGTCAGTCAGATCCTGGTGCACGATCGAATAACGATCGTCAGTGCCAACCGAGATCGTGATAACAAGATGTTCGCCATCATCGGTGACCGTAGCGCGCGGGCCCCAGTCCGGATAATCCGGACGTGCATAGATCACTTCGTCCTCGTCCTGTGATGTACCGATCCTGTGGAAATACAAGGTCATGTTCTTGTTCAGTGACTGATATTTCTCTTCCGCGGAGGTTGCCGGGTAGCGACTGTAATAGAAGCCGGAGCCGTCGGCTGACCAGGACAGGTCCGTGAACTTGAGCCATTCCAGGTGATCCTCGAGAACTTCACCAGTCTCGACATTCATTATTTTCACCTCGCGCCAGTCCGACCCACCATCCTGGATGGTGTAGGCGACATGGCTGCCGTCCTTGCTCGGCCAATAGCCGGCGAGCGCAATGGTACCGTCATCCGACCAGGTATTCGGGTCGATCAACAGCTCGGCAGCACCGTCCAGGCTGGTTTGCGTGCGGATGACATCCTGGTTTTGCAGCCCATTGTTGTAGCCATAGAAATACCGGCCGCCAGCTTTTCTTGGCAGGGAAAATCGCTCGTAATCCCATAGTTCGCGCATTCTTTTCGCAATCCAATCGCGCTCCGGAATACTCGCAAGATAAGCAAACGTCACCTCGTTTTGCGCATCAACCCAACTTTTGACCGCATCACTCTCTCGAACGTCATCTTCCAGCCAGCGGAACGGGTCCGCAATTTCGGTGCCGTGATAATCATCGACGTGATCGACCGTCGCGGTCTCGGGATAGATGATCGTTTGCGGACCATCGCCAGTGCCGTTCCGCGAACACGCAACGATCAGCGCACAAGCTGCCACAAGGGAAAACGCGATTGCGATCTTTCTGTGCATGACTATTTCCTATTCCGAATCTGTCCGGTACCTGGCGAACCAGGCGAGGATGTTATCGACCTTCGCGATCTGATTTGACGGCCGGGACGCGATGCCGTGTGATGATTCGGGTACGCGCACCAATGCGCTGTCGATTTTCCTGAGTTTCAAAGCCTGGTAGTACTGCTCTGATTCCGGTATCGGCGTCCGGTAATCGCTCTCGCCTGTCAGCAACATAGTCGGTGTTGTTACATTGCCAACCAGGGACAACGGCGAGCGAGCCCAGTAACCCTCCGGGTCTTCCCAGGGATACTTTTCGAACCAGTATTGCGGAATCATCGTGTGGATATCGCTAGTCAGGGTCATGCTGGTCCAGTTGATAACCGGCTTCGCGACAACGGCGGCAGCAAAGCGGCCCGTCTTGCCGACGATCCAGGCCGACAATACGCCGCCACCGGAGCCGCCCGTAACAAACAACTGATCTTCGTCGATGAATCCACGGGCGATCACTGCATCAACACCCGACATCAGGTCGTCATAATCCTGGCCCGGATAATTGTGGTGAATCTCATTGGCAAACTCGTCACCGTAGCTCGTCGAGCCACGCGGGTTTGTATACAGCACAACATAACCGGCGGCTGCATATAACTGATTTTCGACACTGAAATGCGGACCGTAAGCAGCGAACGGCCCGCCGTGAATCTCGAGAATCAGGGGATATTTTTGATCCGCATCGAAATCCGGTGGCGTGACGATCCAGCCTTGCACCTCATGATCGCCAACCGACGATAGCCAGGTAATTTCCTGCACGTTGCCGAGCGTTTTGTGTGAGAAGAGATCGTCATTCAGATTCGTCAGTTTCGATGCTGCTGCGCCCCGCCGGCCCGCCGCAACCTCGGCCGGTCGATCGGCAGCACCGGCTGAATATGCATAAGCCCCATTGTCGGCGACGGAAAAACCACCGCCTGTATAGGGCCGGCTAACGCCGGTACCACCGATGTTGTCCACGAACGGTCTGAACTGGCCGCTCATCGACAGCGTCGCCAAATTACGTTTGCCATGATCGTCGTATTGAATGTAGAGCCTGTTTGAGCTGCCGGCCCACCTGACGGCATTGACCGACCGATCGAAATCCGAAGTCAGTTCCCGGGTTGAGCCGTCATCAACGTTCATCACATAAACGTTTGAATTGTGATAGCCCATTTTTTTGTCGTCGTACCCGAGGTAGGCAATTTTCGAGCCATCGGGCGAGTAAGTTGCCGAGCGATCAGGACCGAACCTTTCGGTTAGTTGCTGCATCTCACCATCTGCAACATCGACCGACCATAGTTCGGTATTGCGCCGATTAAACTCCCAGTCATCGTCACGATTACTCGACAGGACGATGTTTTGCCCATCGGGTGACCAGGCGAGCGGCCCGCTGTGATCGTACTCACCTGAAGTGACCTGACGTGGCGTACCGCCGTCGGCGGGAATGACAAAGACGTGCGTGTTTCCGGGCTCCAGGTAACCACGCCCGTCTGCGCGGTAATTCAGCGATTCGATGACAATCACGGGTGGCGCCCATTCGGCACCTTCAGGCGCATCGGGAGGTGCTGCCAGCTTCGGCCTCTCGCTTTTCACGAACGACGTAAAAGCGATCTGAGTTCCATCCGGTGACCAGGCAACCGCGTCCGGAGAGGCAGGCAGATTACTCAGTAATGCCGTCTGTCCCGTGTCCATCCAGCGCACGTACAGCTCGGAGCCGCGTCCCTCGGCGCTGGCCACATAGACCAGCCGGTCTCCCTCCGGCGACCAACGCGGGCTGCTGTAGGAATCCGTGCCTGAGAGCAGTGGCCGGTGACCGCGGCCGTTGGTGCCGACCACCCAGATATTCGACCTCAAGCGATCGGTCATGATGTCCATCGACTGCCGGACGTAGGCCACCTGCGAGCCATCCGGCGATATCTGCGGATCCGCCGCAATCTCGAGCTCGAAAACGTCTGTATTCAGGAACTTACTATTGTCCGTTTCTGCTGCTACGAGCGAAAAAGACGCCGTCAGCAGCAGGGCTGCAGTAATTTTGCGCATAAAGGACTCCCCCGGAGATTTGTGGTTTTTCAGAGCATCGCTGAGTGCTCAATTTAATGCAACCGCATTACGGCCGGCAAGTCAGGCAATCCCTCCGCGGAAACATTTCCTCGAATCTACATGAGGAAGTCGACGTAAGGCGATTCCCGGGAAATTGTGACGATAGCTGCTTTTGACCTGGAGCGGACATCGAGCGCTATCCTGACTGTGCTTGCGATTCGCATTGCACCGTATTCCGTTAATTGATCGCCCGCTGGTGCGGACTCCAACGGTTACTTCCAAAGCTCCGTAGGAGCCGGTCCCAGCGGGCGATCGTTCAACTGCGTTCCATTTTCCTACGCCGTATGAATGCCAATCCTGAGTTCGTTTACCGCTGGTTTTCGACGTATGATGCTGACGCAAGCTGTCCATGAGAACCCGTTATGAAAATACGCCTTGCTGTTGCCACAGTCTTCACTCTCTTTGCTCTGCCGCTCCTTTGCACGGCGCAAGATGAAGAGCCAGCCGCTCCGGTCGATCCGGAAGCCGCGATTATCCGGCTGGATCCGAATGCAGAGGGCCTCGATGTCTGGAGCCAGCTGCGGGATACCTCGAACGATGCGCAACGCGAGCCTGGCCTCATACCAACAGGCCGGCTGCGTCGCCCGGGCGTTCTGAGCTTTTTTTCGCTGCCGCTCGCATTCACCCCTGAGGACTTGAGGGCAGCCAATGTAGACGTCGCCATAATGGGGGCGCCCCTGGACATGGGATTCAGGATGCGCGGGGCCAGGCAGGGACCCGCGGCATTGCGCGCCAGTATTGGTGTCAGCCGTGGCAGCGGCAACCTGCCGCACATGCATGTGGGTGTGGCGTGGAAAAAAGAACTGGTCGTCGTGGACTACGGTGACGCGCCCTTGGACGGTCTCAGCACCGAGCGCAGCATGCCACCCGTGCGAAGACTGGTGCGGGAGATTGCCGAGACCGGCGCAATACCGATTATCATTGGAGGCGATCATTCGCTGGAGTACCCCAACGTCGCCGCGGTCGCCGATGTTTACGGCAAGGCCAATGTCGGCGTCATTCATTTCGACGCGCACTTTGACGCAGGAGACAGTTTCGGTGGGCACTTGATCTCTCACGGCCAGCCGATCCGCCGTCTGATCGACGATGGCCATATTCTTGGCAAGAACTATATCCAGGTTGGCCTGCGCGGTTACTGGCCGGGAGAAGAGGGCTTCAAGTGGATGCGCGAGAACGAGATGCGTTACCACACGATGGCCGAGATCGAACGATACGGCTGGGATGCGGTGATGGAACGTGTATTGGATGAAGCAAACGACGGCCCCGAGTATCTCTATATTTCGTTCGACATCGACGTGTTCGATCCCGCTTATATGCCAGGCACTGGCACGCCGGAATCCGGCGGTTTGACACCGAGAGAGGTGTTTCCGCTTGTCCGCACCCTGTGTTCCGAGAATAATCTCGTCGGCTTCGACCTGGTTGAATTGAATCCACTGGTGGATCCCGGGTACACGACGGTCCTCAACGCCAACATGCTCGTGCAGGAATGCCTCACCGGTATTGCGATGCGGAAGACGGGTGTGACCGAAAGGGGTTACCTCAATCCGTTGACTGTCGGCGATGAACAAGACGATCCGTAAGACCATCATGCTCATATGCCATCGTTAGAACTCGCTGATTTCGGCTGGGATCATTTTTTTCACGGCCAGCTGTCTGACGATCTGTCGCCGACGTCGATTCCCGTGCGTGTCATTAACGTGCAAAAGTCGGGGCTGCAGGTCGCAGCTCCGGGTCTGGAAACACATGTCGACGTTTCCGTCATTGGCGAAGGTATTGCAGCAACCGTCGGCGACTGGTTGCTGTTCGATAGCGAAAGCGGTCGCGTAGTGCAGCGGCTTGAGCGCAAAAGTCTTTTCAAGCGGCGCACGCCGGGCTCTGACCGGCGAATCCAACTGATCGCTGCCAATGTCGATACCCTGTTTGCCGTTTCGTCATGCAACCAGGATTTCAACGAAGCGCGTCTCGAGCGCTACCTGGCAATTGCTCGCGAGGCCGGAGTGATGGCCGTCATCGTGCTAACGAAGTCAGATCTCTCGGAAGACCCACAGAGTTTCGTTCGTGCAGCTGCAACGCTTGCGCCGGACGTATCCGTGGAAGCCGTGAACGCGCTGGATAAAGAGAGCCTGCAAAGCCTTGCGGGCTGGCTGGGTAACGGGCAAACCATTGCGCTTCTTGGATCCTCGGGCACCGGCAAATCAACGATTACGAATACCCTCCTCGGACAAGATCAGATCGAGACTCAGGACGTCCGTACTGGTGACGACAAGGGCCGGCATACGACGACCTCGCGATCACTCTTTCGACTCCCTGGAGGCGCGTGGCTGCTGGATACTCCCGGAATGCGTGAACTTCAACTCACCGACGTGCAGGCCGGCATCGATGATGTCTTTGCAGAGATCTCGACGTTGGCGGAAAACTGCAGGTTTACGAATTGTGTCCATGAGTCCGAACCGGGCTGTGCCGTACGGCAGGCAGTCAACGACGGCAATATCGACGAAGCCCGTGTCGGTCGCTGGCGAAAACTGATCCGCGAAGAAGCTCACAACCGCGAAAGCATCGCAGAACGCCGCGCTCGCGGCCGGTCGCTGGGAAAATTGTACCGGACCATTCAGGACGAGAAGAAATCATCCAGGAATCCCTGATCGCGCCGATCCTCATTCGTGAATTATCGGGGGCAACCGGATACACTGCAGTCCAGCCTGCCGGCGGGGGATGGAATCAGGATGGACAAGGCCTTGCGCGCGCTCCAGTATCTTTTCGTAGTTGCCATCGGCATCGGCAGCGCACAAGGTATTTCGGCCCAGGAAGAGAAAGAAACAAAAAAGCAATACGAAATTCGCTACAAGATGAAACTCAGCACCACGCCCCCGGCTGAGCAAACATGCGCGGCACAAATTTACTTCACCTATCTTCAGAAAAACACCGTCGCAGTGGTCGATTCAACGATTGACAACACAGAATGCGAAGCGTCGAGTGGCGATTACACGGTGCTGGTCAGGTTCAGGGACGAGAACAACGAAATACAGTCGCTGGAGTATTCAGAAAGCTGGAGCCGCGATGATGATAAGGCAGTAGAGTCACGCAAAGAATATTTTATCGGCGACAATGTCGATCTGGTCAACGTCAGGGCAAAAAAATTGCGGTGTATTTGCGACACTGCAGGAGCGGAAGCGGAAGCGCCTGAGTAATAGAAATCTGGCAGTGTTTTACTAACGAAATCATTTGCAGGGGAATTTAGCTCATGGGACATCTAACAAGACGGCAGATATTGCTCGGCGGCGGTGCAATCGTCGGTGCCGGGCTCGCGCCCATCATTCCGGCGACGACAGGTTCGTCAGCGCTTAAACTGATAAGTGCCGCACTGGGCGCCGACATTCCGAAACCGGACCAACTGATTCGGATGAGCGCCAATGAAAATCCCTACGGACCTTCTCGTGTCGCATTAAAGGCGATTGCCGAAAACATTCACCTGACGAATCGTTATGCCGCCGATCCAACAAATTTGATCAACCTCGTCGCTGACATCAACAACATATCGCCCGACCATGTCATGACGGGAACGGGCTCGAGTGAGATTCTGAATGTGGCCGGCATGTTGCTCGGCCTGCGGCAGGGATCCGTCGTTTGTGCGGACCCGACCTATCAAGCTCTCCTGAGATACGCGGCGAACGCCGGCGTTGAAATTATTCGGGTGCGGGTTGCCGAGGGCCTGAACGCGGATCTCGAGGGCATGCGTAAGGCTGTTCGCAACGATACCAACATGATGTACATCGTTAATCCGAATAATCCGATCCCGTCAGTTATCGAAAAAAGCGCGATGAAAGAGTTCGTACTGGAGCAAGCGGAGGACCGCCTGGTATTTGTGGATGAGGCATACCACGAGTATGTCGATAATCCGGACTATGAATCGATGGTCGGGTTAATAGCCGAAGGTCACAACAACATCATCGTGTCCAGAACCGCCTCAAAGATTCATGGTCTCGCGGGCATGCGGGTTGGATTCGGCTTCGCGCATCCGGACCTGATCAAAGAGATGAATATGCGCAAGACCGGCGAGCAAACTATATTGGGGCAACGCGCCGCCTACGCCAGCTACCAGGACATGGAATTCCAAGACTTCTCGCGGCGCAAGAACAAGGAGTCGCTGGCCATCGTGGAAGGAATGTGCGAGGACTTGGGCATTCGTTATGCCAAATCCAATACCAATTTTACTTTCATTGAAACCGGCATTGAAAACGCCGTGGTGCAGGAAAAGATGCTGCAGCAAGGCATCCTGACCGGGCGGCTTTTCCCGCCGTTTACGACCTGGTCACGCATCAGCATGTCCACGCCAGAGCACATGAGGTATTTCGTGCAGGTGTACAAGCAGCTTTTTGCTTAAGTCAAAAAGGAAGCGAGTGCCAGAGAGTCGAAACTTCCTGACTCCCCGGCACCCGCCTTACGATGCGCGGTTGAACAATCGATTGACTTAGCTGTTGTGAATTTGCGTCAACCGCTCGTTATCGATATTTTCTACAGCGGCCGATAACGCCTCGCGGTAGCACTGCTGCGTTTCGATCATACGCTTTACTGTGCCTAAGATCTTCAGCCCGCGGTAGCCGCATACTTGCTTTGATGCTTGTTGCAGGCGCCGGTACAAAGCTTTTGCGCCTTCTTGCTTTTCCAGGTTCAGATCCGCGTACGATACTTTGACCGATACGCCCTTGAGATTATTCCTGCCATCCGCAGATGCGATTGTCGGTGCACCTAGTGCGACGACGATGATTATGGCCAGGAGGCCCTTAAACAATTTCGACTCTTTCATGATTTCCTCTCTCATTGAGACACCAGATGGTTCCAATTACATCGGTAGCCAACCAACCCACGGAAATTTCAGTAACCGAGTTATGCCAATGCACTTGAGCTATAGATGCGCCTGGTGGAGAAAAGGTTGCGAACTTTCTGATAGCAACGCCTTGTAACCAACAATTGGTTATAAGCGGGAATTCTGCGAAACGGCGCCTGTCTTCATTGCGGATCAGTATGCAGTGAGCGTATCGCCTGCCGCTGGCCCTATCTCGGCAAAATTCGGCCCTGCGAACACGATCGGCACTGATTCCATCCGCATGCCGGCGTTTCGTAAAACAGCAAAATGGAGATGCGGACCGCTTGAAAACCCGGTATTGCCCGAATCTGCAATGTACTCGCCACGCTCTACCTCATCGCCGGGTTGTACGCGAATGGAATTCCAGTTCAGGTGCGCATAAACGGCGTGCGTCCCGTCATCGTGCAGGATGCGAACGATATTTGCGGCTGCCACGTCACGGGCCGGATCAACACCGCCGCGGAAATTAGTGCTTGCTACCTCAATCACGACACCACCTCGCGCGGCGTGAATATTGGTGCCGATCGGCATCGCGATATCCACGGCATAGCGGCTGTCCGCCGTATTATGCGTCACACCGAGCGGGAACGCCTGGGTAATGCTGTAGTCGCTGGCCACCGCGAAGGGCGCGCGATAAGGCTGTTGGGGATTGTGGCGGCTCCTGGGATCGCCGAGTAAGGAGATAAACCGGAATATTGCAGCCGGCTCCTGGCCATCCCCGATCGCGGGCAGCGCCAGCAGTTTGAACTCACTCCGTGGATCGACAATCCACCGCATTACCTGGTCTGCGGCCGGATATTGAATATTCGTAAGTTCATCGAGCGCGAGCACCACCTCGACGGGCGCGTAATAATCGTTGCGCGCTATGAATTGAAATTCGCGACCCACAAGGCGGGTGGTAATGGTTACTGTCGGCGGCCTGGTGCCGGTCGGCAGATCCCGAATTTCGACAGTCTGCTGTTCCGCCGGCGGCCGGTCGCTGAAGATCCAGTCGCCGTTTTCATCCTGGTACTTGTACAGCGCCTGGCCAGACGCAACACCGGTAATAATCAGGATGGTGATCGCGAAGGTAAGATGAATGCCGCTGATGCCGATACCAGATCCGAATTCGCTAACCGATTTCTGTACGCCGCCATCCATTGCTTGTTTTTCGGATTTCATAGGCGGGCCAATACTGGGTATCCAGCTTCAAAGTGATGACTTGAACTGCACCATTCCAGGTAACCGTCTTCAGACGCACAGACGTTTGATCCTCTTTTCCGGCAACCACATCAACAAATGACTGCAAGTCCGGCGTATCCGTGTCGTCTACGGCTACAATCCGGCGGCCGGCCCAAAGGCCGTAGCGAGTCGCCGGCGAACCGTAATTGAAAAATGCGACGTAGACGCCGGTGGCCTCAATGCCGCGTTGTGCAGACATCGCACGGTGCGGATCCTGAAGCAATGCACCTGCCCACGATACTGCCCATTCGATGCCAACGCCGTCCAGTGCAACGGTCTCAATTTCGAGGTCCAGCGCCTCTCCGTCCCGCCACACCGTGACATCGACCCGGGGCTTTTGCACGGCACGTTCAAGTTCGCGAAACGTCGTGACGATTTCATCGTCAATCGCCAGGATCATGTCACCATTCTTCAGCATTGCTGCGGCAGGGGCGCCTGCAACCAGGCGCGTAATACTCAATGCACGTCGCTTACCCGGATTATGCCGTTCGAGTCTCTTGAGCCAGCTCTCGTCGAGTCCCAGCTTGCGGGCCGCGAACAACGGCACATAACCAAGCTCCAGTTCCAGCGAATAAAACGGTTTTCCGGAACGGACGACTTCTACAAACTCATCAAGCAGCTCACTGGGGATACCCCGGTTGAACTGCCCCGAATCGCCGCCGGTCTGGTAGGCGAAGCTGGCCCACTTGGCCACAACTTCCCCTTTTTTATTCACGAGCACGCCGTCAAACTCCGTCGGTGCATTGACCAGCGCAATTGTCTCGAGGTTCGAGTCGCGAAAACGCATCGTCCGTGACAGCGGCAGGGAAATTACTTCAATGGACGACACCGTACTGGCCTGATGCACAAGTTCGTGGTCACCCTTCAATCCGATAACCCAGACATCGTCCCCGGCAGCCAGTTCCTCGGTCGAGAATTTTGCGGCCCTGGCAGGCGTGTCGCCAATCAGCTGCGGATCGTAGCTAACAATTGCGAGATTGTGCAGAGGATGAATGTACTCGACCTTGCCGCTGACCTGAAGAGACCCGGCAAAAGTGATGGTGACATCCCCCATCGCAACCGGAACCGTATTTCTGTCGACGACCACGTGGCCGCGCTCGGTATCTACAATGAGACCGGTACCATAGTAATGCCGGTCCGCAACACCAGACACCGTATAGGGCAGATCAAAGGTAACCATGACCAGCGACGGTGCAACTGCGTTTACGCGCGGATCACCGTTGCGGGTGAACCGGGTGCTGCCCGACTCCGGTGGCGACGGTTCGGGACCGGCATCGAGATCCTGACACGGCCAGACGCCACTCTCATCATCCCGTATGCAATATCGCGCCGGAAACCAGGTGCGATCCATTTCGACAGACCGCACGATACTGTTATGGGAGTCTTCAATAGTGTTGAAACGAAATGTTGTACGGTCACCGTCAGCCAATTCAGCGAGCTGTAGACGCAAATCGGCAATGCTGTTGACGACCTCCCCGCCCACCTCGGTGATCACTGCTCCTCGCGGAATAGCGGCGCGTGACAGAACATACCCGGGATTCGCGACGTAAACACCCCTGATCGGGTAATTGTAGTGACGGGCCTGCTGATAGGACAAATCGTTGACAATCGCATCACCGAACTCGAGAAACTCGTCGGGCGATATTTCATGCAGGTCAGTAACCTGAAACTTGTGCCTGATGGTGCGACCGCCGCGCTCGATTTCGATCGTCACATCCTCGCCGACCCTGCCATCAAGAATAGCTGCAAGCGGGATGAATTCGATGATGAGCTCACCGTTGATGCGAACGAGGATGTCCCCAGGCTCGATTTTTCCGGCCGCCGGGGATTCCGGAATAACCTGACTCACAGTCAACATCCCGGTCTGATCCGGATACGCGGAACGGACCAGCTCCTCCGTTTCCGTGGTCAGGCCGAGACGACGCAACTCATCGTAGGTGCTTCGTACAAATATAGTTTGCAGCGTGCCGCGCGTGACTGCGTCGTTATTCTGAATCAGCCGCAGTGCCCGTGCGATGCGATCCAGCGGCAGGAAGAAGCTGCTGGCAGCATTACTTTTGCCACCGGCATTCAGTGCAATTACCTCACCGGCGATATTGATAACGGGAGAACCCGATGATCCGCCGGAGGTGTCGGAAGCTGCCTGATAATAGAAGGTGTTGAAGTCGTTGTACTTGCCGCGGCCGTAGTCCGGCGCCTTGCGGTCCAGCCGTGCGATGGTGCCGGCGAGGATTGACAGTTTTTCACCGGCGTCGTTGCCGACCACGCGAATTTCGTGGCCGATGCCTGCGGCGCCCGGCACCAGCGGCAGCTCCGCCGGCTCCATGTAGGCGAGATCGTCCGGGTCATAACGGAAGAAACCGAAATCATGGACAGGATCGCGGTATACCGGTGTCAGCCTGACTTCCTCGTTATTCAGGAAAATTGCCTCGGCGACGACCGGCCCCGGTGTGACGACGTGCCGATTGGTCAGAATCAGGCCACGCTTCGCGTCGACAACGAATCCCGTTGCCTGGCTCGATGAGTTCCAGCCGGTATCAAATGCCCGTGTGCTGTCGACGCGGATCGAGACAACACCGGTCGAGATCCTCTCGAGCGTTCCAACCCACTCTGGTTCCTCCGCCTGCACCAGGGATGCAAACGTGAGTACATATAGCAAAGCTGCGCGAGGTATTTTCTTTATCAATTCACTTTTCCGTGCAAAATCAGGGCTGCGTCCATTTTTCCGGCACCCAGAACTCCGACTGATTGCCGGCACCGCGGTTCCCTCGGGTTGCTGATGCAGCAGCCGGGAACGGTTGATTATGCCGCAAAATGTGCCTGGATTAGGCTGCAGCAGGCCGCAAAATTGCACATGCAGGTCAGGATGCGGGTTTCCACGCCAGGTCGAGATGACGGGCGGCTTTGACGTCATCCAGCCGGCGCACCGGCGTGCTGTAAGGGGCACGCCTGACGCGCTCCGGATCCGCTTTGGCCTCTTCGGCGATGGCGATCATTGCGTCAATGAAGTTGTCCAGCACCTCGCGGGTTTCGGTTTCGGTCGGCTCGATCAGCAGGCACTCCGGCACCAGCAGTGGAAAATACGTTGTTGGTGCGTGAAAGTCCTTGTCGAGCAATGCTTTGGCAAAATCCATCGTGTTGACGTGCAATGTTTTTGCTTCTTTCTTCAAAGTCAGGATGAATTCGTGGCTGGCGCGCCGATTGGGGAACGCCGCCTCGAAACCGGCATCCTTCAGGCGAGCCATCAGGTAATTCGCGTTCAAAGTCGCGTATTCCGCAATGCGCTTCATGCCGTCTTTGCCGACCATGCGCATATACACATACGCTCGCAACAAAACGCCGGCATTACCCATGAAGGCGGACAGCCGCCCGATACTTTGCGGTAAATCGTCCTCGGTAAGCCAGTCGTAGTACGCAGAACCATCTTTCTCGCCCCTGTCGACAACTTTCCTAACTATGGGAACCGGCAGGAACGGTTTCAGGCGCATACCAACACCCACCGCACCGGAGCCCGGCCCGCCACCGCCATGCGGCGTCGAGAATGTCTTGTGCAGGTTGAGATGAATGACATCAAAGCCCATGTCACCCGGGCGGACTTTGCCAAGAATCGCATTGAAATTTGCGCCATCGTAGTAAAGCAATCCGCCGGCATTGTGAATGATATCCTGAATTTCCATGATCCTGCGCTCGAATACGCCGAGCGTGGATGGGTTTGTCAGCATGATGCCGGCGGTGTTGGGTCCGACCGCTTTCTGCAACGCTGCGATGTCGACGTCACCCTCAGCAGTGCTGGTAATTTCCTTGACGATACAGCCGCACATTGTTGCCGTTGCGGGATTTGTGCCGTGTGCCGCATCCGGCACGATGATCTCGTTGCGATTCTCATCGCCGCGTGCGATGTGATAGGCACGAATCATGGCGACACCGGCAAACTCTCCCTGAGCGCCCGCCATCGGTGTCAGCGACACGGCCTGCATGCCGGTTACCGACTTCAGCATCTCCTGCAATTCGTACATACAGGCAAGAAACCCCTGGCCATGGCTAACCGGCCCGAGCGGATGGCGCTGCGCAAAACCCGGTAACAACGCCAGCGCATTGCAGGCACGCGGATTGTACTTCATCGTGCAGGACCCCAGAGGATAGAAGTGTGTATCGATCGAGAAGTTTTGTTGTGACAATCTCGTGAAATGACGGACCACCTGTAATTCGGAAACCTCGGGCAGCGTCGGTACATCATCACGCATGTATGCGGCCGGAATATCGCCCTCTGCTATATCGAGCGGCGCCTGCGCAAACGCGCGCCGGCCCGGTTTCGAGATGTCGAAGATCAGTTGTTCGCTCATGGGTGCTCCTTCTAGATCTCGAGATCAGACGAATCTATTGTTATGCCAAGCGCCTGGCAGGCAGCAATGTAGTCCGGCTCATCGCCAATGTCCTCGATTTGCTCGCGGTACACGAGTGTATTGTTTTCATCGAGTACGACCACTGCCCTGGAGAACATGCCGGCAAGCGGCCCTTCAATGATCTGCACACCGTAGTTTTCGCCGAATCCTGCGTGCCTGATGGCAGACAATCCGATTACGTTTTGCAGCGAATGTTCACTATGGAAGCGCGCATGTGCAAACGGCAGGTCGTAGGAAACCATCAGCATTGCTACGTCAGCATGACCCTGTGCGAGTTTATTGAAAACAATGACCGACTTCGCACAAACCGGTGTGTCGATGCTTGGAAAAATATTGAACACTTTTCGTACACCCATAAAATTCGCGAGCGACACGTTCTGCAGACTGGTATTAACGAGCGACACATCCGGCGCTCGACTACCGATCGAGGGCAATTCGCCATATGTTCGGTAGGTTGTTCCCTCGTACGTAATGCTGTGCATCTGACCTGATTCCCTGGTTACCTAAGTTTTCGCCTGCGAGTTGCACATCGCATTTTCAAGCGCCGCTGCATATGATTCGAGGTCCGCGTCCGTCTTGGTCTCCGTTGCGCAAACCAGTAGTGCATGTCCGAGTTCCGGGTAATCACTCGTCAGGTCGAGGCCACCCAGAATATTGTTCGCCGCAAGGGCTTCGAGCACCGGTCCGACAGGCCGGTCCAGCCGCAGCACGACCTCATGAAAATGTGGCGCCGAGAACGCCTTCTCGATCCCATCAATGGCACTGATCATGCCAGCCAGTTTCGCCGTCTGCCTGACGGACGTCAACGCCACGCGTCGCAGGCCGCGAGGCCCGAGCAGCGACATGTAGATGGTCGCTGCCGTGACCATAAGTCCTTGATTAGTACAAATATTTGACGTGGCCTTGGAACGCCGGATGTGCTGTTCACGCGCCTGCAAGGTCAGCGTGAACCCGGGTTTTCCGTCGAGGTCGGTCGTTCGTCCGACGATACGTCCCGGCATTTGCCTGACGATTTTTTGCTTGCAGGCCATGATGCCGAAGTACGGCCCGCCGGATGACAATGGCACTCCCAGTGGCTGGCCTTCGCCACAGGCGATGTCCGCCCCTTCCGCGCCCCAGTTACCGGGCGCTTTGAGGACAGCAAGTGACGTCGGGTTGACGATGGCAATAAGCAATGCGCCTTGCTCGTGCGTCCAATCTGTTAGCGCATCCACCTGCTCCAGCGTTCCAAAAAAAGAGGGTTGTTGAATGACGATTGCAACAGGTGGCTCGCCATCAATTTTCATTTTACTCAAGTCTGTGATGCCGCTCGCAGTATCCAATGGCAATGTTTCGAATGTCAGGCCCTGGCTTGCCGTTATTGCTTGCGCGACTTTGCGGTAAGTCGCATTTACGCCCGAAGCCAGCAATACGCGTTTTGATTTCGACTTGCGATTTGCACGCACCGCCATCAGGGTCGCTTCCGCCAGGCCGGATGCTCCGTCGTAAAGCGATGCGTTGCTGACATCCAAACCGGTAAGGCTGGTAATCATTGTTTGATATTCGTAGATCGTTTGCAGGGTGCCTTGGCTCGCTTCCGCCTGATACGGTGTATACGCGCTGTAAAACTCGCCGCGTGTCGCAATATCCCAGACGACAGTCGGGATGTGATGCTCGTATGCGCCAGCGCCGATAAAACACAGCGCGCCACGATCCTCTGCCGCACGAGCCCGCATCAGCCGCGATATCTCCATTTCACTCAACGCAGCAGGCACACCATCGAGATCCCTGATCAACAGATCGCGTGGAATTTCGTCGAACAGCTCATCAATGCTGCCGGCGCCGATCGCACGCAGCATTTCCTGAACCTCCTCATCGGTATGCGGGATAAATGGCATAGTAAAAATCTGTTACTAAAGAATAACTATTCGTCTAGTTGGTCAAGAAAAGCCTGGTAGGCGTCCGGGTCCATCGTGTCGCCCGCATCGCCGGACGGCTGCAATCGAACGATCCAGCCGTCTCCGTATGGATCAGCATTGATCTTCTCGGGGTCGTCGGCAAGATCCTCGTTAACCTGGATAACTGTGCCGCCAATCGGCGCATAAACATCGGATGCTGCCTTCACCGATTCGACAACCGCCATCTCGCCGCCACGCTCGACATCCTGATCGACTTCCGGCAATTCGACGTAAACCAGGTCGCCGAGGGCCGCCTGCGCATGATCGGTGACGCCGATCGTGACGCTGCCATCTTCTTCCTGTCGCAGCCACTCATGTTCTTTCGTGTATACGAGATCACCTGGCAATTCACTCATCGTTCTACTCCCCTTGGACCAACTCTCAAATTTCTTCGATCAAAGATCGATACGTATTTTCCCATTGCGAACAAACGGCATGCCCACGACACGTACGTCCAGCAAACGATTGCGAACTTCGACCTGCGCAGTTTCATAATCGCCTGCGGGAATGCGTGCCATTGCAATCGATCTTTCCATTGTCGGCGAGAAACCGCCACTCGTGATTTCGCCGTCATCGTTGCCGTCAACGACGACGCGCTGATGATTTCTCAATACACCTTTGCCCTCGAGCAGCAGCCCTGCGAATTTCCGCTGACCGGGATTCGAGCGCATTTCAGTCAGTGGCCCTCTGCCAATGAAGTCGCGACCCTTCGGCTCCCACGCAATGGTCCAGCCGAGTCCCGCCTCGAGTGGCGAAATGGTTTCGTCCATATCGGCACCGTAAAGATTCATTCCGGCTTCGAGACGCAGGGTATCGCGTGCGCCGAGGCCGCAGGGCCGAATGCCAGCGTCCAGGCATTGCCGCCAGAAGCCGGGCGCCTGAGCGGCCGGCAGGACGATTTCCCAGCCATCTTCGCCGGTGTAGCCCGTCCTTGCGATGAACAGGTCGCCAGCCTCCAGTGCGTAAAAGGGCTGCAACGCCAATGCGGCCTCGCGCCATTGATCACCGATCAACGGCGCGGCAAGCGATCGCGCTTCCGGCCCCTGTACGGCAATCATCGCGAGCTCCGGGCGCTCGGCAACCTCGACTGAGTACATGGCGGCCTGCTCGTTGATCCATGCCAGGTCTTTTTCGCGAGTTGCCGCATTAACGATCGCCCGGTAACGATCCGGCGCGAGATAATAAGTAATGAGATCATCGATGACACCACCAGCGGAATTCAGCATGCAACTATAGAGCGCCTTCCCCTGCTCTTTGAGCCTGGCAACGTCGTTGGCGAGCAAGTGGCGCAAAAACTCTGTTGCCCCGGCCCCGCTGAGATCCACGACTGTCATGTGGGATACATCGAATGCGCCGGCATGCTTACGCACTGCGTGATGTTCTTCGAGCTGCGAGCCGTAATGCAGCGGCATGTCCCAACCGCCGAAATCGACGATACGGGCGCCTGCCTCGACATGACAGGCATAAAGTGGTGTTTGGCTCCCCATGCTGCTGCTCCTGCCGCCCTCTCCATCGGAAATAAATAAAGGGCGGTCGAATCCGCCTTGTCAAAGCTGATTCGACCGCCCCTCTGTCCGGTTACCTGAGAGATCGCTGGCAATCGCGCCGCATACCCCTTCGGTGGGCCTTTCAGGCCTCTCTCCAGAGCTAATCAGAGTTTGCAGTCCGTGTGCCTGAGCGTTTCCGAGCGTGTTGCGCCTTCGGCGCCCCTTCATTGAGAGGTCTCTTCTGCGAACTTTTCAGATTAGTGCACGCAATGATAGCCAAGTTATCCTGTGGTTGCCAGCAGCGGGCAACGCGGCAACAATGCGGGCCAATGATAAGGAGACCGTCCATGCGCAATCTTAAAGTTCTCGCAGTCACCACGCTGCTGCTAGTGGGCTTGTGCGCCCACGCGGACCCGGCTGAGGACTTCATTACACTTTTGAACGATGCCTGGGAGTGGCAGCTCAACGAGCATCCGGTATTCGCGTCCCGCCTCGGTGATCGGCGCAGGAACGACCAGTGGCAGGACTTGAGCCTTGATGCATTTGAGAGACGGCATGAGGATAAGCGGCTATTTCTGCGCCGCCTGCGGGCTATCGATTCGGCAGCTTTGACTGCCGACGATCAACTCAACTACGATCTTTTCCGGCGCGAGCTTGAAAACAGTATCGATGCCCATCAATACAAGAGTTACCTGATGCCAATAAGCCAGCGCGGCGGTGTGCAATCGCTCGAGTCGACTGCCGAGACCGTCCGCCTCGCAAATGTCGGCGATTACGAAGACTGGCTAGCTCGCATGGCCGGCGTCGGTAACATGATTGATCAGACCATGGCGTTACAGGAAGAAGGCCGCAAGACCGGCTACATGCCGCCGAAGGTTCTGATGGAAAGAATTCCCGATCAGATCGACTCGCAACTCGTCGAGGACCCCGAGTTGAGCCCGTTCTTTATCGCGTTTGCAGAAATGCCGGATGCGATTAGTGGCTCAGATCAGGAACGGTTACGGCAAACGGCGAAAGACATTATTGATCAATCAATCGTTCCCGCTTACCGGCGCTTCAACCGCTATTTCAACAATACCTATCTGCCGGCAAGCCGCGACAGTATTGGCGCGTCCTCATTGCCGAACGGCAATAAGTTTTACGAATATCGCACACGGACATTCACGACGACGCAGATGACGCCGGATGAGATTCACCGGCTCGGCCTGAATGAGGTAAAACGTATCAGGGGTGAGATGCAACTGATCATCGACGAACTCGAGTTCGATGGCGACTTCGCGGATTTCCTGCACTTTCTTCGTACGGACCCACAGTTCTATTACGAGACGGCGGAGGAGTTGTTCGAAGGCTACCTCGCTGTCGCCAAACGCATTGATCCGCAGCTCGTAAAACTGTTCGGCAAATTGCCGAGAATGCCGTACGGATTGCGGCCGATTCCCGACAACATCGCGCCCGACACGACAACCGCGTATTACAACCAGCCGGCCGCTGACGGCAGTCGGCCCGGATACTATTACGTCAATCTCTACCGGCCCGAAGTACGGCCGAAGTACGAAATGGAGGTGCTGTCTGTTCACGAGGCAGTGCCAGGGCATCACTTGCAGATCGCGCTGCAAATGGAGCTTGAGGACGTACCGGAATTTCGCAAATACATTGACTTCACCGCCTTCACGGAAGGCTGGGGCCTTTACAGTGAGAGCCTCGGTTACGAGATGGGACTCTATAAAGATCCTTACTCACGATTCGGCGCGCTGACCTATGACATGTGGCGCGCCGTGCGCCTCGTTGTCGATACCGGCATGCACTACAGAGGCTGGACCCGGCAACAGTCGATTGATTTCTTCATGGACAACGCGGCAAAGACGGAAACCGACATCGTGAATGAAATTGATCGTTACATCTCCTGGCCCGGACAGGCGCTCGCGTACAAGATCGGTCAGCTCAAAATGCTGGAGCTGCGACGCAAATGCGAACAAACACTGGGTGACGACTTCGATATCAAGGCGTTTCACGACGAAATGCTGGGCGGCGGAGCATTGCCGATGGAAATTCTCGAAACACGCATGAATCGCTGGCTGGCTGATCAGCTACGAAAAAAGATCCAATAATGTTTATCGCCCGCTGGGACGGGCTCCTGCAGTTTATTCAAAATTCAACACCGGATTCGCAGGAGCTCGGCCCAGCGAGCGAGTCCAATGTCAATAAATATGGCGGAGTGTTGTAGGGGCCCGGCATACCGGGCGATTCATCAATCACGGTAAGTCGTCACCAAGATGGCACTTGATACAATGCCGTGGCGGGCCTCCCTCTTCCCCCAGCACTGCCTTTTCTGCATGGCAACTACGGCAAAGATCGTGAAACTGGCGCTCAAATAGCGGCCACACATCCTGGTTTGTCGTGTGGCAATTCATGCACGGACCGCCGCCGGTATTGTCGTTGTAATTGTGATGGCAATCGATACAGTTCTCGGTCGGATGATCCGCATGCGCGAACGACATCGGCAATATCGGTACGGGACTTTCGTAGTAGTAACCCAGCACCGGTTTTTCTTTCGCAATTGGCGAACCAAATATAATTATTAGCCCGGCAGCTGTAAGAATTGCGGCAAGTACGATTTTCATGCCGGCAGATTTCTGAGTCCTGTAAATGCGACAGCCATTATGACGCTTAGCGCGACGTAAACGACAGGCGACGCTATCGCGATCTGCCCAAGTTTGATCCAATATGCACGACCGAGACAGACGGCGATCGATATCAATACGAACAGCGCTGCCTGGTACCAGGTACCCAGATAAAAATTGCTGACCACGATATGGTAGGCTGCCCCCGCGATAATCACGATTGTCAGGACTCGATGCCAGTACCTGAAGCTGGAATAATTCTGATGGACTCGCAATCGATCCGGCACGTTCGCGGTCGTGATCAACACGACAAACAGAATAAGACTGACGATTCCCAGCCACATGTAGTCGGGCGCGCCAATCTTGATGAATTCAACCACGGTGGCATCACCCAGCAAAAACCAGAACGCGTGGCCAACCACAAGCAAGAGAACCGCGTAACCAAGAATCTGATGCGCGCGCACGTCCAGGCGCCGATTACTGGCAATCGTCAGATAAAGTAAGCCCGCGAAAGCGGCAAAACCGATTCCGTTTCCCACATCCCAGAACCAGCCGGCGCCCATCGTGGGCGCGGCAAGGAATGTGATGAGAAACACCACCGCCATTGTTGCGATCAGGGACTTCATGGGCCGGACAATATACGGACATCAGGATGGCGCAGCCATAGCCATCGGACCGTGAGTCAATTGTCACGGTCTGCCCGGTACTGGTTGCCAATGCCTAGCGGGCAGTCAGGTTTGCCTGCCGCACCACGAACGCGCGGATCGCCTCTGCGTCCTCATCGCTGAAGATCGGTGCAAACGAAACCATGCCACGTTCAGCGAGCGCGCCCTCCATTACCACGCTGTGCCACGCTGCAGCATCGGCGGCAAATGCCGAATGCCTGAGGTCCGGCAGAACGCCGCCCGATATTACGCCAACGCCATGACAGACCGCGCAAATGCGGGTGTAGTGGGCGGCGCCGGCCTGCACCTGCCTATCACTGCCAAAATCGTCCGCTGGTGGTGGCGGCGCCAGCCGTTCGGGCAACGCCGGTAGCTCGGCGTCCCCGCCAAGTTTGAATGCGAGTACACGACTGACGTTGCGCTTCTTCCCGTCCGGATTCGTGACGGGCCCCATGAACAAGGCATCTATGCCACCCCAGCCGGCGACTACCACCAGGTACTGCTCGCCGTCGACGGAATAAGTCACCGGCGGCGCCAGGATTGCAGTCTGTGTTGGCGCGGACCACAGACGCTCGCCCGTCGCATCATTGTATGCGACCAGTTCCTCGTCAGAGTTGCCCTGGAAAACCAAGCCGCCTGCCGTTGACAAGAGGCCGCCATTTTCAATCGTCGTTTGCGTTACACGCCAGACTTCCTGCTGAGTCACCGGGTTCCAGGCCAGCAGTTGACCCTGGTATTCCGGACCCCATTCCGGGGGAAGCTGGTTAATTTCTGCTACCGGGTCCCAGAAATTGATGCCGAGATTCATGCCGATAACCTGGGCCTGATAATTTTCGTCGAGTTTGTAAATAAACGGTTCCTGCTGGGCGGGAATGTAGACAAGACCGGTGTCCGGGCTGTATGACATCGGGTGCCAGTTATGTGCACCGCCAGGTCCCGGCGTAATTTTCATAGCGGAGCCGGTGTCGTCGTAGCGCGCACCCTGCACTTCGACCGGGCGGCCGGTCTCCAGATCGATATGTGTCGCCCAGTTGGTCGGCATGAAGTTTTCGGCCGACAGCAGTTCGCCGGTTTGGCGATCGAGTACGTAGAAGAACCCGTTTTTTGGCGCCTGCATGATGACGCTGCGTTCGCGGCCATCGATTTCCAGCTCGGCCAGGATCATGTGCTGCACCGCTGTGTAATCCCAGGTGTCGCCGGGCACCGTCTGGTAATGCCACACGTACTCGCCGGTCTCTCCACGCACCGCAACGATTGAAGCGAGGAAAAGGTTGTCGCCACCATCGGGGCTGCGCTCGCTGCGGCTCCACGGTGAGCCGTTACCGGTTCCTATGTAAAGCAGGTCAAGATCAGCATCGTAAGCGAACGAGTCCCAGGCCGTGCCACCGCCACCGTGAGTCCACCATTCGCCGGTCCAGGTTTCTGCAGCCATTGCCATCGCTGCGTTTTCGAAGCCCTCCGCCGGGTCACCGGGAACAATATAGAAACGCCATGCCTGCTCGCCGGTTTCCGTATCGTATGCGGTCACATAGCCGCGCACACCGTATTCTGCGCCGCCGTTACCGATAACCACCTTGTCGCCGAATACCCTTGGCGCACCGGTAATGGAATATGGTTCGTCTCGATTCGTTGTCTGCACTTCCCAGACCAGGTCGCCCGTCTCAGCATCAAGCGCGATGAGACGACCATCGATGGTGCCGACGTACACGCGGCCTTTCCAGAGGGCAGCTCCGCGGTTTTGCACACCGCAACAGGTCTTGACGTCCCACTCTTTCGGCACTTCGGGATCGAATTGCCAGGTTAGCTGGCCGGTCGCTGCATCGAGCACCTGCACCTTGCTCCAGGCACTGGTCGTGTACATGACGCCATCGACAACGATGGGTGATGCCTGCTGACCGCGCGCAGTATCGAGATCGAAATACCAGGCAAGCCCGAGTTCGCCAATGTTGGACACATTGATATTGGTCAGCGGGCTATATCGTTGTTCGGACCAGGTCCGGCCATGGGCGAGCCAGTTCTGCGGTTCGGCATCGGCGTTGCCGATGCGATTTGCGTCAACCCATGCGGGTCCCGTAGTTGCAGGCTGCGCCGCAGTCTCAACCACTGTGGGCCCCGGCATATCCTGCCGCTGGCATCCCGCAACCACGGCCACTAGCCACAGCAGAATCAACGTTCCTGCGAATGCTGCGCCGCGAATCTCCATGTCGTTCCCCTTAATTATTCTGTTGCTGGCTTTGTGTGTCAGCCAGTTGATCCTGAAACTTTAGTCTGCGCCTCCCTGCATCGTAAGAAATTAGGGCCAGGCCTCAACCCGTGCTAGCCACAACGTGCCAATCACGCCGTTTCTGTAGAACCAGATGGCGATACTCAGCCCGACAATCAGGAACGCGCTGTGGATGACGGACAGATACTTTTTCTCGTGACCGTCATTTGCCTGAAGTATCGCAGACAGCGCTGGAATCACCGCCAATCCAGGCATGGTTTCATGCATGGCGCCACTGATTGCGAGTCCGGCAGAGACCGCAATGGTCCCGGCCAGCAAATGACGATCGCTGTATTGCCGGCCGCGATCCCAGTCGAACTTTCTGCGATTTAATTCGTAGGCGCCTGCCACCGCCAGGTAAGCCCAGAGTGCGCCCAGCGAACCGGCGATCAGCTTGTCGCCGCTGATGACGCCGACCGCAGCAAATAAACCGATAAACAGACCTGGGATCCCGAGGAGCACTGCAATGACAGCCCCGCTGGCAATGATGACGTTGCCAGACGTCCTGGGTTGCTTATGCTCGGGAAGTTCGTTAATCAGCGAATCCTCCGGGTCGTGCAAAGTCCGCTGATACTGGGCGGAACCGGGCGAAAGCCTGGGCGATCATTGCTGAGGATACCGCATCAGCGTCTTATTCAATGCTCCATATCCAGCGGCAGGGCGGTTTGCCGCTGCGCCGGGAATTCCTGCCGGCAGACTTCTGCCCGCCGGGCGGCATCGGCCTTTGGATCGAATATTTCGTCAACACGATTGAGACGGCTGGACAGGCCGGTGCAGTTGGCGATCTGGATGTTGAGCCCGGGCCTTGCGTTCATTTCCAGTATGAGCGGCCCGCGGTCGCGATCGATGACGATATCGACACCGAGATAGCCAAGGCCGGTCACCTCCAGGCCGCGCGCCGCGGAATGCAAAATGAAATCCCAGTGCGGAATATACAGTCCGGCAATCAAGGCACCAGTATCCGGGTGATCGTCGACGACATCATCGCCGAGAACACCGGTCAGCGTTTCTCCGGAACTGATGTCGATACCTGCCCCGACCGCGCCCCGATGCAGGTTCGCTTTGCCATCGGAACTCCGTGTCGGCAGTCGTACCATCGCCATAATCGGATAGCCGCGATACACGATCACGCGTATATCAGGGACTCCCTGGTAGCTGACCTCCGCAAACATGGGATCGAATTTGACGCAATACTCGATCAGCGCGGAATCCGGGTTACCGCTCAGGCTGTACTGCCCGCTAACGATGTTTGATATGTGGTGCATCAGTTCGGATTCGGAGATGAGCATGCCACTGGCAAGCCGGTAACTTCGCCGCTTTCTGTGGCTGCGACCGGTAATGACGACGATCCCGTCGCCACCACTGCCGCGCGCGGGCTTGATAACGAAACTCTCACGCTCGCCCACGATCTCCGACAGTCGACGAACATCCGCCTGGTGACTGATAACACCGTAAAGTTCAGGCACTGCCATACCTGCGTCGAGCGCCAGTTGCTTCGTGATCAGTTTGTCATCGACACGCGGGTAAAGCCGTCGCGGGTTCAGCCGCATGATGAAGTCGACATTACGCCTGTTTAGGCCCAGAACCCCCGCTGCCGCAAGATGTTTTCCGCCAAACATTCAGTGCCCTGTCCCGTGAATAAACTGGTAGATATGCGCAGAACTTTTTGCCGGACGCAGGACGCGACGACGAGTAGTGACAGGCCCCACGTGAGGAAGAGTAAAAACGCCTCCGGCAAAAAGGGCAAGCAGATTTTCGAATTTATTTGCGGGACAGGGCACTATTTATCCGCAATTGATCTGAAGCGGCGCAGTTCGGTAAGGCGGTACCCCGTGTAACGCCCGAGCAAGAGAACCACCGCAAGCACGAACAGCAATAGTTCCGGAAACGCAAAAATCAAGTGCTCGAGCCAGTCCATGCCCATCGCGAGATAGGCGACGGCAGCGACGAGCAGACTGCCAAGACCGGCTCTTATCGCGTCGCCCGCACCACGCTCTTCCCAAACCACGGACATACGTTCGATAGTCATTACGATAATGACCATTGGAAAAAGTGCAACTGACAAACCGGTCTCAAGACCCAGCTTGTGCGACACAACGCTGATCACGAGCATCAAAATGACAACAACAATCAGCACGGCGCCAAGTCTCGGCACCAGCAACAAACGCAGCCGTTCAAGCAAAAAACGAATGCTCAGTCCGAGAGTGACCAGCAACGTGAATAGAACGATTCCCCACAGGAGTTGCGTTTCTCGAAATGACAGTGCTATTAGCACCGGCATAAAAGTGCCGAAGGCGTCAATGCCGATTATGTTGCGCATGACCACCATGATCAGTGCGCCGATCGGTATCATCAGCAAGACGCTGTATACGGCTTGTGTCTGAATTGGCAAACTGAAAAGTGAAAAGTCGACCAGCAGAGATCCTTCTACCTGCGCACGCCGTTCGGCGATGGACATTGAGTCGAGAAAATTCTTCTGCACCGCGAAATTTACCTCGACGTTGCTACCGCCCTCGACGCGCACCAGCGGTTGATTGCCACGCCACCAGATCAGGTATCGGTCAGGCAACTCTTCTGCGCCGGTGTT
>SMWE01000108.1 GCA_004357475.1 Gammaproteobacteria bacterium | reverse complement strand
TATCCCGAAGCTGCACACGCTTTTGCCAATCCGGCCAGTGCGAATTACAACGCGTCAGTAGCAGAGCTGGCCTGGACCCGCGCACTCGAGTTTCTGGACCGGCACCTTTCGGTTGCAGTGGATTAGCAGCACTTACTCGACCTGAGGATCTTCGTCTGTCGCTGGCCTGTTGCACACAAGCGAGATGTCCAGCGGTCGCGATACATAGGTTATTGCCTTGTCTTCGTCACCTTCGCACAGCAACGAGGCCTGTGCTGACAGTGCTGCGTGAATGGTAATTTGCATTGGCGCCTCGCTTATGCTGCCGCCATTTTCCGCAATCTGCACGACGCAGAAATCCTCAACCACGAGCGGCGCGATCTGACTGGCCGGAATTCGCAGGCTGATTTCTGTCGGGCCGTCACTGATGATCTGGCTGGCCGACAGCGATTTTCGTGTGTCGGCGACACTCAATGAAAGTGCTTCGGGTGACCGGCCACCGGAACAATAAGTTTGAATCTCGAAGCTGAATTCCAGTGTCGGCAGCCGCAGGAAATTTCTGCCGGGACTACGCGGCGAAAGAAGAACAGCCGGCGCATCCGCCGCAATCGACAGGGTGTCTCTGGCCGCGGCCGGTCCGGCAACGGTAACAGCGAGCAGGAATACGACAGGAACGAAGCAGGGCGTTGTTGAGCAAGCCATGATTAAAGGCTACGTTATGATCAGCCAAAAGCAAGTACGCGTGGTTTTGAATTCAGCTTGTTCCGCATATCAGCAACAATCGCGATTAGCCGGTGGCCCTTTTTAAAGATACCTGCATACTGGCGAAGCGCGTCGCGATTACTGTCGTTGGTGTTTCCGTCCTGGCCATTGGGATCGTAATCATCGCCGCCCCGGTTCGGCACTGGTGTTCATTCCGGTTGGCCTGGCGATCCTGGCCCTTGAATTCGCCTGGGCGAGACTTTGGCTGAAGCGGCTGTGCGAGAGCATCAGTAGGCGAAATATGCGGAGAACCACCGCCGGCGCCATGGTGAGTGGCAGGAAAAAAAGAAAGGAGCCGGAGAAACCAAATTCTTTGCTGAATTGGCGGGTCGGTCCGACACGGAACGATCCCCGGCTCCTTGTCAAAACGGCGAATCATAAGCAAGCGGCAGTCGGGGGAGAAATGCCCTGAGCGCTCAAGATCGCCGAAAATTGCGGGACGGTTTACCTGCTGTCCGCGATTGTCACTGATGTACGGCCGATAAAGCGGATATCAAGCTCCAGCTTGTTGTCAGCCAGTACCGCCTCGATGGCGTCCTCGACTGCAGCGGTATTCGCCGATTCGGCGCGATTCCTGTTGAGCTCGGCAGTGTCAGCGGTCGTCGCAGCCGCTGTTTCGGCAACGGCATCCTGATTTTCTGTCGCCAGGGCGCTGGCCGCGAACAAACCGGACACGACCATAGTCGCGAACATTCGATTCCTGTTGAGTGTCATTTTGTGCATCCATTCGTGTGAGTGATGGCGCATCTCGCCACCGCGATCAATATCTGTGTCAGCTATAATGCACAAGCTGTGCCAACTCTGAAAACGCATATAAAACAGTCATTTGACACCGAATTGTGAAATACGATATTCCGTAAATTACGAAATATCGTGACTAAATTTACGAAATCCCGTATAAATTCCCGTCATGACCTCACTGGATGATTATCGATGGCTGTTTCGCAAGGCGCCGACCATGGCGACCTCCATTGGCGAAGATGGCCGTTACCTCGATGTCAGCGATGCATTCCTGAAGCGCCTGGGCTATGCGCGCCGCGACATGATTGGCAGGCGGCCGGGCGAGTTTGCAACCGCGGAGAGTGCAGAACGTATCGACAATGAGCTGGCGCCAACGCTGCGGCGAACCGGCAGACTCGATAACAAGCCTGTTGACTTACGAACAAAGAGCGGTGAGATCGTGAGATGCCTGACCAACTCGCTGGTTGAGCACGATCCGGACGGGTCATTTGTTCGCACTGTGGCGATTTATACCGAGAGATCCGACCAGGCGCGAGCCGACTGGAAGTATCGCCAGCTGTACCGCGCAACGCCGGCCATGTTGCACACGCTCGATGTCGACGGGCGTATTGTCACCGCAACTGATCACTGGTTGCAGAAAATGGGTTATGTCCGCGACGAAGTCGTGGGACGCCCGATCATGGACTTTTACAGCGAAGCGGATCGCAAGCGATTTGCCGCGGGTCGTCTGCAAGACGTAATCAGTGGCGGCGCATTCAGTAACCAGGAACGGCAAATGGTGACAAAAAGCGGGCAGGTGATGGATCTTGTGATGTCCGCGATAGCGGATCGCGATGCCTCAGGTCGTGTCCACCGAATGCTGGTTGCATCGAAGGACGTTACCGAGCGCAACCGTGCAGAGCGGAAATTACGTACGACCCTGGCCGAGAATGCACACCTCAGGGAGGAACTGGAACGTGAGCGCGATTACCTGAGGGAAGAAGTCAACGTTTCAATGAACTTCGGCCGTATTATCGGCACGAGTCCCGCGCTGAAATTTATGCTTTCGCAGGTGGAAGCTGTCGCGCAAACGCCGGCCAACGTACTCATCCTGGGCGAGTCCGGTGTTGGCAAGGAACTCGTGGCACATGCCATTCATGCGCGAAGCCCCAGGTCTGAGGCGCCGCTGGTCAAAGTCAATTGCGCATCGATCCCGAAAGAACTATTCGAAAGCGAATTCTTCGGACACGTTAAAGGTGCATTTACCGGCGCCCATCGGGATCGTGTGGGCCGCTTCCAGCTCGCCGACGGCGGAACCATTTTCCTCGATGAAGTCGGTGAGATCCCGGTAGAATTACAGGGTAAGTTGTTGCGGGTACTGCAGGAGAGCGAATTCGAAAGGGTTGGTGACGACAATACACGCTCTGTCGATGTCCGCGTGGTCGCAGCGACCAACAGGAATCTCGAGGAGCTGGTGGTTGCCGGAAAATTCCGCGAGGACTTATTCTATCGCCTGAGTGTTTTTCCGATCGAGGTGCCTCCGCTGCGGGAAAGACCGGAGGACGTCATTCAGCTCGCGCAACACTTTCTGGAAAGTATCTGCAACGAATTCGGCCGGGGCCCGTTTAAACTGACCCGCAGCCAGGCCGCCGTGATGAGTGCATATGACTGGCCCGGCAATGCTCGCGAGCTGAAGAATGTCATTGAACGTGCGGTCATACTGTCGAAGGGGCATGCCTTGCGACTGGACTTGTCGATGCCACAGAGCCATGCCGTGCTGCCTGACGCAAAGGAGGAGTCACACGACCGGAAGATTGATAATCAAATACTGACCGACAAGCAAATGAGTGAATTACAGAAGAGCAATATTATCGCGGCGCTGAAAGTCACGAACTGGAAAGTTTCCGGGAAAGAGGGAACCGCAGAACTTCTTGGCGTTCGGCCGACCACGCTCTATGACAGAATGAAAGCATTCAGTATCAGGAAGCCAGTCACTTGAACAAAAATAAAAGCCAGGAACCTTGCGCAATACCGGGTCAATGGCGACAGCGCCAGGTTTGCGCGTGACCGCTGTCCATAAATTGTTTTTTGTTCTTGTTCTTTTGTTCCCTCCGTCCCTGTACGCGCAGCAAGCTCTCCCGGTTCCCATCAAGAACGCGCTGAATTACCGGAGAGTTCCGGAACACACCTTGAGCGTGTTCGTGGAGAGTCTTGACACAGGAGAGGTGTTGCTGTCGTGGAATGATGCCGAGCCGCGAAATCCGGCTTCTGTTGAGAAGATGCTGACCACGCTGGTTGCCCTGGATATGCTTGGGCCGGCCTACACCTGGAAAACCGACGTGTACTTGCTGGGCGAGGTCACAGACGGTGTTCTCGATGGAGATCTTCTGCTGAAGGGACACGGTGATCCCTACCTGGTGACTGAACGCTTCTGGCAATTGCTGCGGCGAATTCACCGGCTGGGAATTTCTGCCATCAACGGTGATTTACTGATTGACGACAGCCATTTTGACATTGGCGACTACGATCCCGCTGCGTTCGATCACGAACCACTGCGTGCCTACAACGTTGCGCCGAACGCGATGCTCACCAACTTCAAGGTAGTGCGCTACTACTTCGAGCCGGATGCCGCATCCGCCAGGGTCAAAGTGCAACTCGAGCCACGACTCGACAATCTTCTGATCGTCAATCAGCTCCGGGTAACCAACGGATCCTGCCGCGGCTACCAGCGAGGGATAACCATCACGCCGAATGAAGACGTGAGTCGCATTACCTTCAGTGGCCGCTTCCCGAGCGGTTGCAAATTCTATTCGATGGATCGAACTGTCTTGAGCCACAATGAGTTTACCTACGGTCTTTTCCGCTCCTTGTGGCAAGAATCCGGTGGCCGGATCGAAGGCAAGTGGAAAAATGTCATCGCGCCCGAAGACCTTGAACCGGTGTTTTCCTTCGAGTCGCTGCCATTGTCGGACATCATCGCCAAGGTCAACAAGCACAGCAATAACGTGATGGCGCGGCAACTTCTGTACACGCTCGGGGCTGAGGTACTTGGGCCCCCGGGTACCGAAGCGGCTGGCCGAAAAGTGGTGCGCCAGTGGTTAGCCGCCAAAGGGATGGACTTCGCCGAACTCAGGCTGGATAACGGCGCTGGCTTGTCACGTGAATCGAGAATGACAGCCCGGCATCTTTCCGATTTGCTGCGCTACGCATACAAAAGCGCATACATGCCCGAATACCTGTCGTCGCTTTCGCTCTCGGGGGTGGACGGAACAATGTCGCGGCGGTTTCGCAACGGGGTCCTGACCGGTATGGCTCACATGAAGACCGGGTCGCTGGATAACGTTAGTTCGATCGCCGGCTATTTCCAGGCACGCTCGGGAAATCGTTACATCGTCGTAATGCTGCACAATCACCCCGACATTCACCGCGGTCCGGGTGAGGAAGTGCAGGAAGCATTACTGCGCTGGTTGGTCGAAAAATAGCGTCTTGAACGTCGGAATTCGGCGACAGTTCCGGCTGCCTGATTATTTGATATCTGTAGTAAACTCCGCTCAGCCGGAAATGCTGCAATAGCCCGGCCGGTCGCGAGATGCCTGGGAGGGTCAACGATGCGCACTGCGTTATTTTTTTTGATTGTGTTGCCGTGTGCTGCAATGGCGGAAACGGCCTACATCACCGATAACCTGCGACTGGGTTTGCACCGGGCGGCCGACACGAGTGACCGTGCGTTCCGCACACTTCGAAGCGGACAGGAACTCGAAATTATTTCACGGGATCGTAATTACGCTAATGTCCGTTTGCCGGACGGTGTGCAAGGGTATGTGAAAGCGGCGTACCTGGTTTCTGAAAAACCGGCAAAACTGATCGTTGCCGAAACGCAGACAGCAAATGATAAACTTCGGCAGGAACTCGACAGCACCAAAGCCGCATTTGCGGCACCGGCTGCGACAATTGCATCGCTTGAGCAACAGCTTGCTGAAAAGAGCGCCACCCTTGACAACAGCGAGGCGCGGGTCGCAGACCTGACCGCGAATGTCGAAGATTACCAGGATAGCTACGGCCAGTATAAATACAGCTTGCCGCTCAAGTGGGTTGGCGGAGCAATGTTTGTTTGCCTGCTCGGCGGATTTCTATTCGGGCTTTGGTGGATTGACTATCGAAGCCGGAAGAGGCACGGCGGTATCCGCATCTACTAGACTAGGCCACGGCGGACAAAGCCCCGCAGGTTCCGTTTCTAACCGGCAACCGTGCATTCTTGAAAAGCTGATCCAGTTCGTGCTGGCTAACGGCGCGAGTAGCTTTTTCCATTTGTTCCGCATCGACATGCGGCGCAAACAGACGAATGAAATCCGCCATGTAGCATCGCAAAACAGTATTCCGCCGAAAACAAATCCACGCTGTACTGCGCGGGAACAGTCCGTTTACTTTGATCGGCGTCAGGTGCTTATGATCTTCGGCTCCATACGCCATGCTTGCAACGATTCCAATACCGAGCCCCAAAAGAACATAGGTCTTGATAACGTCTGCGTCACTTGACGTGAATACGATGTTCACGTCGAGCCCCTGCTCGGCGAAAGTTCGTTCAAGCGCAGTCTCGCCATCAAAACTGAAGATGTAATTAATCAGCGGATGACGTGCAAGGTCCTGAAGGGTCAGTTCCCTGTCGATTTTTGTAAGTTCGTGGCCGTTCGGAACAAGAACTATCCGATCCCAGTGATAACCGGGAATCTGCAGGAGGTCACTGAACAAATCACTTGAACCGGTCACGATCGCAAAATCGATGTCACTCTTTGCGACCATGTCTACAACCTGGTCCGAGGTACCCTGGTGCAATTTCAGACTAACCTTTGGATACTGCTGCCGAAGTTCGCGCACGATATCCGGAAGAATATATCGTGCCTGCGTATTCGTTGCCGCAATCGTCAGTGTGCCTTCCTGCTCCCGGTAAAAGTCGGTAGCCAGGCGGGTGATCTGTTCGACCTCGCTCATGACTTTGCGCGCCTTCAGGATAACCTGCTCACCAGCAGGGGTTACGCGAGCGAGACTTTTACCTTTTCGGCTGAAGAGCTGGAGTCCGAGTTCTTCCTCGAGCAGCTTGAGTTGCTTGCTGACACCCGGTTGCGATGTATACAGGCGGTCGGCGGCTGCTGTAATGTTCAGGCCATTATCGACTATCGCTAGCAGATACTTTAATTGTTGTAGCTTCATGCAGGCTTTACGTCAGGTGTTGCCGGCTTTTACCGTAGACAAAGGAAGGGTTCGATCGTTGCAAGAAACTCAAACTTTCTTGCAAGTATCTTTTCCCTATATTCTTCTTTCGCAACTTGCGTTATGTCGATGTCCCATATAACGTTTCAATATAACGATCGAAACTATTGGCCCGGCAACATTACCTGACGATAAGCAGGTGCCCTTCGCGTATCCTCTGAGGTCTACTATGACTGATGCACGAGGCAGGTAAAAAGTTGCATGTACTTTATCCGACATAACAGAAACCAGTGGCGGTCAGTGCCCTGTCACATAAAGGAAAGGACATGATTTACGATAGTATTCTCGACACAATTGGCAATACGCCTGTAGTTCGTCTCAATCGGATTGCACCTGATGGTATTGAGATGTTCGTCAAGGTCGAATCGTTTAATCCCCTGGCATCGGTCAAGGACCGGCTTGCCATCGCCATTATCATCGATGCCGAGCAACGTGGTCTCCTGAAGCCCGGCGACACGGTCATTGAAGCGACTTCAGGCAATACCGGTATTTCCCTGGCGATGGTCTGTGCAGCCAGGGGTTATCCATTTGTGGCGACAATGGCCGACTCCTTTTCAGTTGAGCGGCGCAAGATCATGCGTGCCATGGGTGCCAAGGTCATTCTGACGCCGGCGGCCGAACGGGGCACTGGTATGGTCCGCAGAGCGGAAGAACTGGCCAGGGAGCATGGCTGGTTCCTGGCGCGCCAATTCGAAAACCAGGCGAATCCCGCCTATCACCGCAACACGACCGGTCCGGAAATTCTGCGGGATTTCGCGGGCAGGCGGCTCGACTATTGGGTAACCGGTTATGGCACAGGTGGCACCATGACGGGGGCAGGCGAGGTCATCAAGGTGGCACGGCCCGACGTCACGATTGTAGTAGCCGAGCCGGCTGGCGCGGCGTTGCTGGCCGGTGACGAATGGAGTCCGCACAAAATCCAGGGGTGGACGCCCGATTTTATTCCCGATGTGCTGAACCGTGAGGTAGTCGACGAGCTCATCCCGGTGACCGATGAACGAGCCATCGAGCTGGCGAAGCGGCTGGCTGCTGAAGAGGGCCTGTTTGTGGGCATATCGTCAGGGGCGACGCTGGCGGCTGCCTTCGAGGCGGTAGCAGAAGCGGAGAAAGGGACCGTCGTGCTGGCGATGCTGCCGGATACCGGGGAACGATATCTGAGCACGCCGCTGTTTGAAGGCGTTAATGAGGGATCTGACGACGAGTGGCTGGAGTCGCTGTCGTCCTGAATATCTGATTGTTTGCTGAGCCGGCCGGCGGTGGTGATGCATGCCGCGGCCGCTGCCTGTGCCATGAATTCCGCCTGCGCTGGCCGCCACCAGAACTGTAGCGGCAACCGCAAATACCTGAAATGAAAAGTAAATTTAGCGTCATTCGACGCATAGCTGAGACCTGAGTCACAGCCATTTTTCAGTGTGCATGGCATTGTCCTGTTTGATTCACGGGGCCGCGATCCCACCGGCCTGGAATTGGGGTAACGCTCGCCAATGGACGCGGAAATACACAATTTCATAACGCGAAAAAACATCGGTGCAGCCAAAGGGCTGTTGCAGTCCCTGGTGCCTCGCGCGCAGTGCTTCTGTTTTTATGATCGCGCCAAAACCTGCGTCTGGAGCAGCGATGGGGCGGACGACTATGAAATCAACAATTTCGTAGCGGATTTACATGACGACGTCATTGCGGGCATCGATCCGGAATCGACGATGTTGCGCCGTACCCTGACGTCGGGACGGACCTTGCTGGTATTGCCGGCGGTCGGCCGGAATGATGAGAGTCTTGGAATTCTCATCACCGTGTTCTCGAAAAACGCGGGCAAGTCATCCTCATTCAATCCGAGTCTTTTGCGAAGCATATTGCTGCCTGCAGTGCAGGTAATCGGAGAAACGTTTCGTCTTAATCAGGACCTGCAGCTCGCAGAGGAACGGGCCAGGATGTTCGACAAAGAGCTTGCACTTGTTTACCAGGTCGATGAGAAGATTCATGGCACGTCTCGCAGCCATGCGGGCCTCGCCCAGCTGGTCGGGCAAAGCGGACGCTTTCTGAATATCGCGTATAGCGTTCTCCTCCTGCCAGCGAAGCGAATCCGGATCAGTGCCACGCATTCGAGCTGGAAGAATGTCAATCGAAAATCGCTTGATAAGTACCTGATGGATAGATTGTTCCGCCAGCTTGACGGGCAAAGGGCACCGGTCATCTTCGAGATTCCTGCGTTTGAGGGCTCGGATCACCCATCGGAACAGGGTTACCAGGCGATGTTGTGCCCGCTGCTCGACCGGGCAGGCAACATTGAAGGGATGCTTGCGCAACTCGGCAGGGTCAACAATATACCGTTTGACCAATCGCACATGCGTTTCATGTCGCACATAGTGCGCAAGGTTGAATATGTCATCGAACAGTCATTTGACTCGATGACAGGCCTGATGAATCGCGCCGGCTTCGAGGCGCAATTGCACGAATCAGGAAAGGCCTTGAAGGACTCGGGAGATTCTCACCAGATCATTTACTTCGACCTCGATAACTTGCAGCTGGTCAACGATACCTTCGGTCGCAAGGCCGGTGATAAGGTCATCATTCGATTTGCACAACTGATTGAAGATGTCCTGCCCAAGAACGCGGTCGCGACCAGGCTCACGGGCGACGATTTTGTGATCCTGCTGACGCACAGCACTGTTGAACAGGCCATGGACCTCGTCGACCTGGTGCTCAAGAGTGGCGACAAGCTCAGGTACCTGCAGGGCGACAAAACGCTGCAGGTTACGGTCAGCATCGGCGTTGCAGAGTTTTCTTCAAAGACCTCTGAAGGCGATGCTCTGACCACTGCGAGACTCGCCTGCGACTCTGCCAAGGACCATGGCAGGGATCGTGTCGAGGTATACGATCAGGATAATCAAAGTGTTATTCGCCGCTATGACGATATGCACCTCGTCTCGCAAATCCAGCAGACGCTCGATTCCGACGGATTCGGAATGATGGCGCAACCAATCGTCTCCTTGACCG
>SMWE01000107.1 GCA_004357475.1 Gammaproteobacteria bacterium | reverse complement strand
CTTTACCGCGTTGCGCGATATCGGCAAGGCGCCAGTGCGATACATAAAGTTTCCCCGGCAGGGGCATGGCGTTCGAGAGCCCCGTCTGCAGCGCATTCGCTACGCGAGTGAACTGCAATGGTTCAAAAAGTACATTGACGGTGTCGACTGGGAGATCGGGCCTGCGGCATTCGAGTCACACGATGAATAGACACAGGCGTAACGTCCGTCGCGGGGCATAAAATGACCACGGAATTCAAATCACCGTCCAAACCGAACCGTTACGCGCCGCGCTTCACGCAGGTAGCAACATTTCTGCGCGCACCGCTCGCGGAAACACTCGACGATGTCGATATCGGACTTGTCGGCGTACCGTATGACGGCGGATTGACCAATCGCCCCGGCGCACGTCACGGGCCCCGAGAAGTGAGAAATGAGTCATCGCTGATGCGGATGATAAATCACACCAGTCGACTCAACCCGTTCGAACTGTGTCGGATTGCCGATGTCGGCGACGTTCCATTCTCCGAGATTCTTATCATTGAATCTGCGATGAAGGAAATCCAGTCGTTCTTCACGCAACTAAAGGCTGCGAACGTGCTACCCGTCTCGGTCGGCGGAGATCATTCAATCAGTCTGCCGATATTACGATCACTGGCGACGTCCGGCCCGGTCGCGATGATTCACTTTGATGCTCATACCGACACCTGGGCAGATTTTCAGGGCTCGAAGTTTCATCACGGTTCGCCATTTCGCTGGGCGGTCGAAGAAAACCTCATTGATCCGAAGAAGACTATTCAGATTGGTATACGCGGGGCGCAGAACATTACAGATGGTTGGGACTACTCCATTGAGAAGGGAATGCGGGTCGTGTTTATCGAGGAATTACTTGAATGCGGCACGCAGGCTATCGTTGAAGAGGCGAGGCGGGTTGTTGGGGATTCGCCCGTGTATCTGACATTCGACGTTGACGGCCTCGATCCCGTTTATGCGCCCGGCACCGGTACACCGGAAATCGGTGGCTTTTCGACGGCGCAGGCGCTTGCCATGCTCAAAGGCCTGCGCGGCCTCAACTTCATCGGTGGGGATGTCGTCGAAATATCGCCACCATTTGACGTCAGCGGTCTGACATCACTCGCGGGCGCGACAATTCTCTATGAAATTGTCTGCCTGATGGCGGAGGGCTTTGGACCTGCTACGACCCAACATACACCGTGAAATCTATTTCAATGGCGGCCTCCAACGTCAATGCGGATACGACGGTTGTGCGAGACGGCGGCGCCTCAGAAAAATACTGCCGATAGACTTCGTTGAACGCGTCAAAATCTGACGCGTGCGTCAGGAATACACCTGACCTGACAACCTGCTTCAGGTTTGCGTTGGCCAGGTCCAAAATCTTCGCCAGATCTTCAATTATCTTATGTGTTTCTGCGCCCACTCCGCCGGGCACGACTTTCTCGTCGGGGCCGGTTCCTGCGAGACCGCTGACAAACAGGAAATCCCCGGCGCGCACCGCTGCGGACAGTGGAAAATCGGCCGAGCTTTCATAGTCATAAGTTTCAATAGTCAATTCAGAGTTCCTCCAGGTTTAAATCTCGACAATCTGCTGCGCCGACTACGATGCTGGCGCCAGGTGCTTGTTGAGCTTGATTTCGATACGGCCGAGACCGACTAGAACGATCTGAACCATCGCCCAATAAATGAAGGCGGCGCAGACAAGCGGTGTAAACGGATCATATGTCGTTGACACCGCGGCATTCGCGACGGCCAGCAGATCGAGCATCGTGATCGCTCCTATCGCTGCCGTGCCTTTTAGAAACAGTACCAGCTCGTTCGTATAGTTCGAGAATCCGTAGCGAATCGCCAGTGGAAACGTCACGCGGAAAAAGGCGAGGTGCCGCGGGAGCGCAAGAGAATGCGCTGCCTCGCGTACGCCCATCGGTACGGACTGGAATGCTCCCCGTAGAATTTCGACAAGAAACCCTGCGTGATTGAAGGTGAAACCGATCACAGCGCAGTAATAGGCTTCTGAAAACACACTCCAGAGTGCCGTCTCACGAACGAATTCGATCGTCGCGAAACCGTTATAAATCATATAGATAAGTACGAGAGCCGGTACTCCACGAAAGAACATGGAAAAAAACCAGGCAAGACCCGCGATAACGACATTCGTGGACAGTCGTGCGAGTGCGACCGGTACAGCGATAATCATGCCGAATACGAGACACGGGATCATCACACTGAGCGTCACATATGCACCATTCAGCAGCGCAGGAAAAATCTCCCAGGCAAGTACGAAATCGAGTGTCACTTAGAATCCACTCGCGAGCGGCTGACCACGATTTAGCCGCTTTTCAATCTGTCGGGCAATAAGCATCGTTGCAGAGCTGAAGACAATGTAGGCAAATCCGACAAACAGGTAGAAGATAAACGGCTGCTTGGTAACAGCGGCAGCAACATCCGCTACCCGCACCAGGTCGGATAGCCCGACCATCGAAATGAGGGCGGTATCCTTTAGAACCACCATCCAGATATTGGTCAGTCCCGGCAATGCCAGGCGAAATACCTGTGGCAAAATGACATAGAACCACATCATCCAGCGCTGCAAACCCAGCGCTTGCGCCGCATCAAACTGACCCCGGTCCGTATTGATTACAGCACCCCGGATCGCTTCGCCGACATAGACCGAATAAACAATGGCCAGGCCCGTCACGCCGGCGATAAAAGGCGTTATCTCAGGGCTGGCGCCGAAGATCTGCTCCAGGATGAGGGAAGAATTGTAGTAGATGAAAAAGACAACCAGGATGGATGGGACGCCCATCATGACGGATGCCAGCGCTTTCCATAACCACCTCGAAACGACGTTCCGCGACAGTGCCATAGAGCTCAGCACAAGGCCGAGGAAGAAGGCGATAATGAAGCTGTAAACCGCGAGCTTGACGGTTACTGAGGCGCCGATCAGAAGCTCATCGCCGTAACCTGTATCGTCAAAACTCAGTACACCCATCGTTGCACCATTGCCACGTGTTGTTACTGCAATTCGTCTTTATAGAGATCGACAATAAAGAGCACGAGTTCGTCCGACAGGAAATCCTCGACATTCACAAACGTCACCACGCCGAAATCATTGTCGGGCATGTAGAAGACCTGCGAAAGTGTTCCCGTCGAGTTGCCGCCGTGATGCACGCCTCTGTGACCATTGTAATTTCCCAGCCACCAGCCCAGTCCGTACAGTTCCTGCCAGGCGGGGTGCTTCTCTTGACTGAGTCCGGCGCCGTAGCTCGAAATGCTATTTGGCGTGATGAGCTCTTCGTGGCTCTCAACCGATAGTAGTCGCTTGCCGTTGAGTTCGCCTTGCTGGATGTGGAATTGCACAAACTTCAGCATGTCATCGATGTTGGACGTCATCGTCCCGGACGGCCGGATTGCCTCACCTTCGAACATGAAGTCGATCCTGCGCGCTTCCCCGTCTTCGACAACATGCGGGTAGGCAACATTGTCTGTGTAGGGGGGATTGGGGCCGGACAGATCGCTCCAGATTGTGTTCTCCATCCCGAGTGGTTTCGTAACTCGATCGATGACCACATCTTCGAATTTCGTCTTCGACGCCAGGGTCGCCATATGGCCCAGGATCATGAAGCCCGAGCCGTTGTATTCAAATTTCTCCCGGAAGCCGAAACTCTGTTCGAAATCACTCATACTCTCAATCATCTCGCCACGAGAGAGCGTCGATCCCATCCATTCAGGTTCGTCGACAACCCCGGAGCGGTGGCTGCCTAAGTCTCTGAGCGTGAGATGCTCGGATACATATTCATCCTTGAACTTGAACGATGGCATGTAGGTCTGCACGCGCTCGTCCCAATCCAGAACGCCTTCCTCGGCGAGAATCGCTATTGCCGTCACCGTAAACGGCTTGGTTGACGACCCGATCAGGTAGGCGGTCTGAGAATTTATGGGCTCACCGGTATTCAGGTCGCGTGTACCGAAACCGCCGGCAAAAATCACTTTGCCGTCCTTGATGATGCCAACGCCTGCGCCGGGCACTTTTGTCTCACTCAGACGGCTGTCAGCGAACGCCTTGAGTGCCGCGTATTTTTCCGGGTCCATTTCCATTGTGTCTGCCAAAGCGCCATACGGTACCCAGGCGCTAAGGCCGCCAAACAAAAAGACTGCAACGACGCGAACTCGGAGTAAGTTGATATTCATGTCAGACCCCTGATTTTGATCTGGAAAGTGGCTATCTGGTACACGCTAAAGAAAACATCCGTTCCTTAGTATCAAGAATTCCGCATGTGTTTATTGGCTACCCGATAAGTAAACTTTTCAATTGCCTGCGATAATGTCGGCATTGTGAAGTACATGATAGAAATATCCGGGCTGAATAAATGGTACGGAAAGGTACATGTTCTAAAGGACATAGACCTCAAAATCGCTGAAGGTGAGCGGATTGTCATTTGCGGCCGGTCGGGGTCGGGCAAATCAACGCTTTTGCGGTGCATTAACAGGCTCGAAGATCATCAGTCGGGAAAAATCGTTGTCCAGGGCGTAGAGTTCAGTAACAAATCGAAGCGCAACGACAATGTGTTGCGCGAGGTAGGAACCTGTTTCCAGCACTTCAATCTCTTTCCGCATCTGACCGTCCTGGAAAATTGCACACTCGCACCGGTCCTGGTTCGGAAACTGCCAAAAAAGGAAGCTGAGGAGATTGCCAGAACGCTTCTCAAAAGAGTCAAAATTCCGGAACAAGCGGACAAATATCCGGGGCAACTCTCCGGTGGCCAGCAACAGCGTGTCGCCATCGCCCGGTCACTTTGCATGAACCCCCGGATCATGCTTTTCGATGAACCGACGTCGGCCCTTGATCCGGAAATGATCAAGGAGGTTTTAGAAGTCATGGTCGATCTGGCGCGGTCGGGCATGACGATGATCTGTGTGAGCCACGAGATGGGCTTTGCCCGCAAGGTTGCGGACCGGGTGATATTCATGGATGAAGGATCTATTATCGAAGACAACGATCCTGAATCGTTTTTCACCAACCCGAAGTCAGAGAATACAAAGTCGTTTCTCAGCCAGATTCTGACCCACTAGGCTGGCAGCTCAATCGTTTTATTGCGATTGATAGAATCCAGTAAGGTCAGCAACGTCCCGGCAGCCGATCTGTTTCAAGGTCGAGCGCAATTCCTGGCGCAGAATGTCGATAACATAATGTCCGCCGCTGCGGTCAAGCGCAGCGACGCCAAACATGAAAGCGCGCCCAAGCAGAACAAATTGGGCACCGGTTGCCAGCAGCCTGGCAACATCCAGGCCGGACCGAACACCACCGTCAACAATGATGGCCATCCCGTCGCCCGCGACGTCGCGGATCTTACCGATAACATCTGCTGCAGTTGGCGCGGCATCAAGCTGTCGTCCCCCATGGTTGGACAAAAAGAGAGCATCGGCGCCAATCTGTCTGCATAAATCTGCATCGGCGGTGTCGAGCACACCTTTCACAACCAGTTTCCCGTTCCAGGCCTGCCGAAGTTCGGCCAGTCTTTCACTTGTTACATGTCCTTCGACCAGCGAACCGAAGAATTTCTCGAGCTCGGCGGGACTCGCTTCAGGCGGTGCATAGCGAGCGAGATTCGCGAAAACGGGTGCGCCAGCCTTTGCCATTGCGATTGCCCATCGCGGTTTTAGCAAACACTGTAGGAAAGTCGTGGGCCGGAGCACCACCGGATCGGAAAGCCCATTTCGGATATCGCGCTCGCGTTTGCCCGCAGTTGGAACATCTACAGTTACCACTAATGTGTCGTACCCGGCCGCGCGGGCGCGATCCAGTATGTCATTTTCGATGTCCCGTTGATTGGTTACATAGTGTTGAAACCACGCATGCTTAGGCGCGATATCCGCGATCGTCTCGAGACTCGAGTTTGCGAACGCGCTAAGGCAAAAAGGAATGTTGGCCGAGCACGCCGCTTGCGCCAGTATCTCGGCTGCATGCGGCCGGATCAGACCACTCAATCCCACGGGCGCTACGCCGAACGGCAGGTCATATGTCCGGCCCAACAAGTTCGTTTTCAGATTGGGGATGTCTGCGTCACAGATGTATTGTGGCCGCAGAAGGATCCCGTCAAGACTCCTGCGATTTCGCTCGATACAGTTTTCCGAACCAACACCGCCGACAAGGTAATCCCACACGAACCGTGGCAGGCACCGCTTTGCGCCTTTTTCGAGATCGGCAATACCGGGATATGAGCGACGAATATTCATTACTTATACGGGACAAATTACCGGCCACCAATCGACGATATCGCCGTCAGAATATACCGCGATGTCTCCGAGTTGTTGTAGCGTCGCTTCGCTTTGGGTTGGTCTGAAAAATGCAAAATCATCGACTTCCACAGTGCAATCCGTCGGAATGCCCAGGAAGTCCTGGTTGGACGATTCGCCAAAAAAATTGTTGTGGTGCATTCCTTCCGGGTAGACCGGGATAGCCATCCATTTTCCGCCGTAGATATAGATTCCCCGCCGCGGCAGTCGTCCAAATACATTTAAAAATCTGCTCCACCGGCTCAGTCCAGGCGCATCGACATCGACCAGCTTGAGAATCGGGGCCGCAATAACTGCGGCAGGCACAAGATCCGCCAGTCCCGGTACATCGAAAGCTGCAGGTTTGATTACTGCTGACCCAAGCGTTACGTCGTTTGCCGGATGATCGGACTCGTACAGGAGCACAGTCGAGCTTCCTCCCGTATTCAAAATCTCCCGCTGG
>SMWE01000106.1 GCA_004357475.1 Gammaproteobacteria bacterium | reverse complement strand
GGCTATATCTTTTATACCGCTTCTTCTTCGTCATTAGACACCTCCTTACGCATTATCGCGTACATTTAAAGGTGTCCACCAAACCGGAGCAGGACTAAGAACAGGCCATTTTCTGACAAGGTAAGTAATCCACAGTCCGGTCATGCTTACAGGATGTCATGCCTTCACTGTGATCTATCCGAAATCCTTGAGCAGACTAGGCCGCCTGATCCTGAATTGGTCGATCTGATCGAACAGGCATTTATTGAGGGGCAGATTGATAGCCAGGAGGCTGATCTAGCCTACACCTACATACGGCTAGATTTAGGTAACGGGTACCGTATGAACATACAGTAAAATGCTGGTTTCAGGCTGGCCAGCAAGAATATTATGTGGGACGTTATGTGGTACTAACTGAACTATTTTCACTATTTATACTTATTTAACAAATAGTTACCTCTTAAACATGGCGGAGAGGGAGGGATTCGAACCCTCGAAGGGCTTTTAACCCTTACTCCCTTAGCAGGGGAGCGCTTTCAACCACTCAGCCACCTCTCCGAGTCTGTTTTCTCCCATGCCAATTCTGGCACAACTTCGTTTAACGCAGTCGGTAGTGGCACCGCCGCTATAATCGTCATCTTACTAAAGCTCAGTCCGCATAAACCAACTTGCATTTTCTCAGCCGCCGCTGCGGACTGGGAGAGCGCGTTGACTCGGGGCGTCCTGCCCCTCGCCCTGCGGGTCGCTTCGCGGTCCAAATTCGCTCCCGGCGAATTTGTCAACCACTCGGCCACCTCTCCGATCGGTCAAAACAACTCGCAGCGATCCGGCCCTGCGAAGGGCGCACATCTTACTGAGTGGGTTAGACGAGGTAAAGCCGATAATCAGGATTTATCGTCGTCAGATTCGGCTTTCTCGCTCTCTTTGGCGCTCTTTTTGGCGCTCTCTTCAGCACTTTTCTCGCTTTGGATGCGCTCGTAAATCTCTTCCCGGTGTACGGGAACGTCTTTGGGGGCATTGATGCCGATCCGGACCTGGTTCCCTTTTACACCCAATACCGTGATGGTTATATCGCTCCCGATCATCACGGTCTCTCCGGCGCGTCGCGTAAGAATCAGCATAGCTTCCTACTCCTGCCTTATTCGGGCCTTGCCCTTTTTGTATTTACGCCTGCGTTCATTCTTAAACCATTATAATCGTAGATGCAATCCCTGATCAGTGCCCGTCACAGTCATAATTTTGCAGGAACGCTCTACAGAAGAGTGATCGCGGAACTATCCGAGCTGCTCTGTTACCCAGCCCGGAACCGAGGCGAGCGCTGCATCGAGGCCGTCCGGGTTGCTGCCGCCGGCCTGCGCAAAATCGGGCCTGCCACCGCCCTTGCCGCCAACCTGCTCGGCAACCGGCTTGATAACGTCGCCCGCGCGGATGCGATCCGTGTTGTTTTTGGTCACGCCTGCGGCCAGACGAACTTTCCCGTTTTCGACCGAACCCAGCACGATAACAGCGCTTCGCAGCTTGTCCTTGAAGCGATCAACAGCATCTCGCAGCGTCCTGGCATCGGCCCCGTCCATGCGGGTTGCCAGAACCTTGATGCCACTAATCTCGGTGACACTGTCCATGATATCCAGCGATCCGCCAGTCAGGAGTTGTTGTTTGCTGGCAGCCAATGCCTTTTCGAGTTCCTTGTTACGACGAAGCAGCTGTTCAACTTTCGCGGCCGCCTGATCAACCGGGCTCCGCAGCAGAGAAGCAACCTGGTCGAGAACCTGTTGACCAGCGTCTATCCACTGCATCGCGATTTCACCCGTCACGGCTTCAATGCGGCGAATACCGGCAGCAACACCGCCCTCGGAGGTGATCTTGAATACACCGATATCGCCGGTGCTCGATACATGCGTGCCACCACACAGTTCCACGGAATGTTCACCGAGTTTTAGCACACGCACTTCGTCATCATACTTCTCGCCAAACAAAGCGATGGCACCAGACGCCACCGCATCATCGTATTTGATCAGTTTAGTGTCAGTGCTTATGTTCAAACGTATCTGATCGTTGACGATGTCCTCGATCTCCTTGAGCTGATCCCGTGTTAGCGCCTCATAATATGAGAAGTCGAAACGCAGGCGATCGGGTGCAACCAGCGACCCTTTTTGTGCGACGTGGTCGCCGAGCACACTGCGCAAGGCCGCATGCATCAAGTGCGTGGCGGAATGATTGAGAACGATTGAGTGACGGCGCTCGCCATCGACTTCGGCGGAAATCTTGTCACCCTTTGACAGCTTGCCCGTTTGCATCTTGCCGGCATGCACGCTGGCCTTGCCGGACTTCTGCGTGTCGGAAACAAAGAATAATCCGCTGTCGAACGCCAGCAAGCCTGTGTCGCCAACCTGGCCACCGCTCTCTGCATAGAACGGCGTTGACCTGAGGATCACCGCACCTTCATCACCCTCCGCCAGTGATTCGACCTCGTTGCCGTCTTTGTAAAGCGCAGTCACTTCCGAGGTATCTTCAGTGCCTTCGTATCCGCTGAACTCGCTGGTCAATTCTGTCTTGATAGCCGCTTCTTTGCCGGTCCCGAACTTGCTCGCGGCACGTGCCCGATCGCGTTGCGCCGCCATCCGCTGGTCGAATCCTGCCTGATCCACACTCAGGTCCCGCTCGCGTGCAATGTCGGCCGTCAGATCCACCGGGAATCCATAAGTGTCATAGAGTTTGAACACGATATCGCCGGGCAGTTCCTTGCCCTTCAGCTTCGCAATGGCCAACTCAAGAATTTCCATGCCCTGGTCCAGTGTTTCTGCAAAACGTTGTTCTTCTTTCTCGAGCACCTTCTCCACACGCGCTCTCGCCTTGACGAGTTCAGGGTATGCGTCGCCCATTTCCTTGCACAGCGGACCGACCAGCTTGTGGAAGAAGGTGTCATTCACGCCAAGTTTTTTGCCATGGCGGACTGCCCGGCGAATGATTCGACGGAGTACGTATGCCCTGCCCTCGTTTCCAGGTAATACGCCGTCAACGATCAGGAACGCACATGCGCGAATGTGATCGACGATGACATTAAGCGAGCTGGAGCCGTCGGTCCTGACACCGAGGATTTTGGCAGTCGCCTTCAGGAGATTGGCAAACAGGTCGATCTCGTAATTGCTGTGCACGCCCTGCATTACTGCAGCGATTCTTTCGAGTCCCATACCCGTATCGACCGATGGTTTCGGCAGCGGCGTCATCTCACCATCTGCAGCCCGATCGAACTGCATGAAAACGAGATTCCAGATCTCGACATAACGGTCGCCATCCTCATCCTTCGAGCCAGGGGGACCACCGGCGACATCCGGGCCATGATCATAAAAGATTTCGCTGCACGGTCCGCAGGGACCGGTATCGCCCATCGCCCAGAAGTTGTCTTTGCTACCCATGCGTGAGAAGTGATCGGGATCGATCTTTATGGTCTTCAACCAGGTGTCTGCTGCATCGTCGTCATCGTCGAAGACCGTTACCCAGAGTCTCTCCGGCGGCAGGCCGAGAGTTTTCGTCAGGAATTCCCAGGCGAGCTTGATGGCATCTTCCTTGAAGTAGTCACCAAAACTGAAATTACCCAGCATCTCGAAGAACGTGTGATGTCTTGCCGTGTAGCCGACATTTTCAAGATCGTTATGTTTGCCGCCAGCGCGAACGCAGCGTTGCGACGTTACCGCGCGCTTGTAGTTGCGCTGGTCTTCGCCGAGAAAGACGTCCTTGAACTGAACCATGCCCGAATTTGTAAACAGCAAAGTGGGGTCGTTGCCCGGCACCAGCGGTGAACTCGGGACCACCTCATGGCCACGCTCATGGAAAAAATCCAGGAATGCCTGACGCAACTCGTTGCTGGACATCGATTTCAATTTTTTGTCCGTTCAATCGTTACCGTTGAGTGCTGCGGTACTTTCAAGTTCATCGAACAATCGCTCGCTGGAGCGAGCTCCTACAGGCGAGCTCCTACAGGCGAGCTCCTGCAAATGCAAGTAGTTTATAGATAACAGTTAATGATCACCATGCGGCGAGAACGCCTCCTGTACCTGGCCGGACTCGAATCCACGGTACTGCAGGAAGCGCATTTGCCGGGCCCTTTCTTTAAATTCCCGCGGCAGACCGGGACCGAATTTCTTGTGCCGAACATACCTTGCCAGCGCGAACCAGTCCTCGGCAACATCTTCGAGCACTTCATCGATCAAGCCCGCATCAAGGCCCCGTTCGCCGAGTTCCTGGCGAATGCGGACCGGCCCCTTGCCCTGGCTAATCCGCGATTGCGCAAAGTTATCGATGAAACGGCGATCGTCCTGCAGGCCCTCGCCTGTCAGCTTGTCGATCGTTTCCTTGGCGGTCACCGCTGCGAAGCCGGCTGCGAGCAGTTTCTGCTCAAGCTCGTGCTGCCCGTATTCGCGCCGCGCAAGGTAACCCATCGCTGTTTTGCGAGCTTCCCCGGGATCGGAAAAACGATCGACCTCTTCCGAAGAGAAGCGGTCGGCGTTCAGTTCCTTGACTGATTCGATTTCACTCATCGAATCATCCCTGTCTTATGCCTGCTTCGCGACAGCCTTCTCTTCTGCGTCTTCCGGTGTGGTTTTTTCTACGGCTTTGTCCGGCAGCAGCTTGGCGCGAATCCGGGCTTCGATATCATTGGCTATTTCAGGATTGGCTTTCAGGTACTCGCGGACATTTTCCTTGCCCTGGCCGATGCGATCGCTTCCGTAGCTATACCATGAGCCGGCTTTTTCGATGATGCCCTGATCCACACCAATATCGATGATCTCACCTTCGCGAGAAATGCCTTCGCCATAAAGAATCTCGAATTCCGCCATTTTGAAAGGCGGTGCGACTTTGTTCTTCACCACCTTCACGCGTGTCTGACTGCCGATCACTTCGTCGCCCTTCTTGATCGCGCCGATGCGGCGGATGTCGAGCCGTACTGACGCATAGAATTTAAGTGCGTTACCGCCGGTCGTGGTTTCCGGGTTGCCGAACATGACGCCGATCTTCATGCGGATCTGGTTGATGAAAATAACCAGCGCATTGGAACGCTTGATGTTGCCGGCCAGTTTGCGAAGTGCCTGCGACATCAGCCGCGCCTGCAAACCCATGTGAATATCGCCCATCTCACCTTCTATCTCCGCCTTTGGTGTCAATGCCGCGACCGAATCGATGACGATAATGTCGACTGCGCCGGAACGAACCAGCATGTCCGTGATTTCCAGCGCCTGTTCCCCGGTATCCGGCTGTGAAATCAGTAATTCATCGACATTGACCCCGAGCTTTGCCGCATAAGTCGGGTCCAGCGCGTGCTCGGCGTCGACAAAGGCAGCGGTGCCACCCTCCTTCTGTATCTCGGCTACCACCTGCAGCGTCAATGTTGTTTTACCTGACGCTTCCGGCCCGTAAATCTCGACCACACGGCCCTTTGGCAGGCCGCCGATCCCGAGCGCCACATCGAGCCCGATCGAACCGGTCGATACCGCATCGATGTCCCTGATCCCTGTACCGTCGCCCAGGCGCATGACGGAGCCTTTGCCGAATTGTTTCTCTATTTGTCCAAGCGCTGCGGCAAGGGCCTTTTTACGATTTTCGTCCATTTGCTGGTGCCATTCAGGTGTAGAGGAGAAGTCAGCATTATTTCACAAAACCAGGTGGCCGGCAGCAGGCCGGCCGGGACCAATCTGGGCTCTATATCAAGAATCGTGCAGAAGCTATTGTTTCAGCGGATGGTACTGAACACCACGTGACGATGACACGGTCTCAACCAGCTCGAAGCTGGACCATTGCAGCTCGATCGGCCGCGC
>SMWE01000105.1 GCA_004357475.1 Gammaproteobacteria bacterium | reverse complement strand
CCGTGAGGGTGGCAGGACCGTGGGTGCGGGCGTGGTGGCGAAGATCATTGAATGACAAATAGAGGCATTGATAATACGAATGCTGTAGGAGCTCGCCCCGGCGAGCGAATGTGGGATGTAGGAGCGGCGTCTCGCCGCGAAATTGGAAGGAAGGAGCGGCTTTAGCCGGGAATGAGACAAATATGGCAACTAACCAAAACATAAGAATTCGACTAAAAGCCTTTGATCATCGCCTGATCGATAAGTCGGCACGCGAGATCGTGGAAACCGCGAAGCGTACCGGTGCCACGGTCAAGGGCCCGATTCCATTGCCCATGAAGATGGAGCGATTCACGATCCTGATCTCGCCGCATGTCAATAAGGACGCCCGGGACCAGTACGAAATCCGCACTCACAAGCGACTGATGGATATCGTCGATCCGACCGATAAGACGGTGGACGCTCTGATGAAGCTGGAGTTGCCGGCGGGCGTCGACGTCCAGATCAAGTTGAACTGATCGGTGCTGTAACGGCCGTAGCGGGCTGCGCCGCTAAGCACCACAGATTCAGGGGAAAAGCCCTGAAACAAACCAAAAATGGCTTGTTTCAGGGCTTTTCCCAAGTATAATGGCGGGTTCGACGGACTTGGCCGGGCCGGGAGTCGGCCAGGTTCGAAAACAGCGTCACATAGCCTAGCTCTGTGGCGCTTAAAGTTAGGTCGCCAGGAAACCGAAGGCGTACTCGGCAAATCCCGGACAACCGGTCATTTACCGGATTTGGGGTCAGCTCCTCAAGCCAGGAACATGAATGAGTGTTCCTGTCGATGGCTGGCCCTTTCGCGTGCCTAAGATATACGCAAAGGCATCGTAGGAGCTCGCCCCAGTTAGCGATAGCGTTGCCGGGAACAGCGAGAAGGCATCGTAGGAGCGGCTTTTTGTACATGCATGTACGCATGTCGCGGAGGACAGGACGTCCGAAAGCGACCCAGCCGCGAATTGAATGAAGACGGCATCGGCCAATCGAAGTCGGTACGAGGTTTGAAAGATGGCAATGGGTCTTGTTGGCCGTAAGTGTGGCATGACACGTGTCTTCACGGAAGACGGGGTATCCATCCCGGTCACCGTGATTGAGGCGAAGCCAAACCGGATTACACAGGTTAAGACCGTGGAAAAAGACGGCTATCGTGCGTTGCAGGTTTCTGCAGGCAATCGAAAAGCGTCCCGCGTGTCCAGGCCTGAAGCCGGCCACTTTGCTGCGGCAAAGGTTGAAGCCGGCGATCTCATGACTGAGTTTCGCCTTGACGATAATGAACAGCCTGAGGAAGGGGAATTTGTACCTGGCATGGAGATCACAGTCGATCTCTTCGCTGAAGGTCAAAAGGTAGATGTCATTGGCACGACCATCGGTAAGGGTTTTGCCGGCGTCATCAAGCGCCACAAATTTGCCATGCAGGACGCTACTCATGGTAACTCGCTCGCGCATCGCGCACCGGGTTCCATTGGTCAGAACCAGACCCCGGGTCGCGTTTTCAAAGGCAAGAAAATGTCCGGCCACATGGGTAACGTTCGTCGTACGGCACAGAACCTCGAAGTGATCCGCGTTGATACAGAACGAAATTTGTTGCTGATCAGGGGCGCAGTCCCGGGTCACAGCGGCGGTCAGGTTGTGGTCCGGCCTGCCGTTAAAGCGAGAAATGCATCATGAAGCTGAAGATGCAGGGTAGCGGTACCGTCGATGTCGCAGAGAGCGCCTTCGGCGCAGAATTTAATGCAGCCCTGGTGCACCAGGTCGTTACCGCATATCTTGCAGGTAGCCGCGCCGGAACCAAGGCTCAAAAAAACCGCTCACAGGCATCTGGTGGTGGCGCCAAACCATGGCGACAGAAAGGCACGGGTCGCGCGCGTGCCGGCACCATTCGCAGCCCGATCTGGGTTGGTGGTGGCCGCACATTTGCAGCGAGGCCGCGTGACTACAGTCAGAAGGTCAACAAGAAAATGTATCGCGCAGCGTTGCGGTCCGTTTTCTCCGAACTCGTTCGGCAGGATCGCCTGGTTATCACGGATTCCATCCCGATGAAGGGGCCGAAGACAAAAGAACTGGCGAAAAAGCTCAAGAAGCTGAATCTCGACAATGTGTTGATCGTCAACGAGGCGTTTGACGAAAAGGTATATCTGTCAGCACGTAATTTGCCGGATGTCGGTATCTGCGATGCTGCTGCAATTGATCCGGTGGTGCTGATGCGCTTCGAAAAAGTACTGATAACGTTGCCGGCGCTGAAGCTGATCGAGGAGCGCTTGTCATGAGCGCGACAGCACATCAGGAACGGCTGATGACGGTTTTGCAGGGACCGCACGTGTCAGAAAAAAGTCATTTGGCCGCGGACCGCAACCAGGTCGTTTTCAAAGTTCGTCCGGATGCCAACAAATCCGAGATCAAGCAGGCGGTTGAGCTTTTATTCGAGGTGTCGGTCACGGGTGTAACCGTCATGAACTATGTGGGCAAAATCAAGCGTCACGGTGCGAGTTCAGGTCGTCGTGCGGCCTGGAAGAAAGCTTATGTGCGGCTTGCGGAAGGCAGTCATATCGACTTCCTCGAGGCTGACTAGGGCAGACGGAAAAGACGATGTCATTGCATAAATCAAAACCGACCTCCGCCGGACGCAGGTTTCAGGTAGCGGTCAAGACCGACGGATTGCACAAAGGCAAACCGTACGGCCCGCTGCTGGACAAAAAAACCAGGACGGGCGGGCGCAACAACAATGGCCGTATCACGGTTCGTCATCAGGGTGGCGGTCACAAGCAGCGGTACCGGATTATCGATTTCAAGCGCGACAAGGACGGCATACCGGGCGTTGTAGAGCGTCTCGAGTATGACCCGAATCGCAGCGCGCATATCGCACTGGTCAAATACGCTGACGGTGAACGCCGCTACATCCTGGCGCCGAAAGGAATTCGCGAGGGCGCGCCGATCATCAGTGGTGAAGACGTGCCGATCGAGCGGGGTAATGCGTTACCACTTCGGAGTATCCCGGTGGGAACACAGATACACAATATTGAGATGAAATCAGGTAAGGGCGGTCAGTTGATTCGCTCAGCTGGCGCTTCCGCACAACTTGCCGCGCGTGAGGGGATGTACGCGACCATTCGCTTGCGCTCCGGCGAGATTCGCAAGATTCACGTCGACTGCCGCGCCACGATCGGCGAAGTCGGCCATGGCGAACACAACCTGCGCAAGCTCGGCAAAGCCGGTGCGAAACGCTGGCGAGGAGTGCGACCGACCGTACGCGGTGTCGCAATGAACCCGGTTGATCACCCGCACGGCGGTGGCGAAGGCCGTACCTCGGGGGGCCGCCACCCGGTCAGCCCGTGGGGTACGCCGACCAAGGGATACAAGACGCGCTCGAACAAGCGTACGGACGGCATGATCGTTCGGCGCCGTAAGCGTAAATAGGAATTAATAGATGCCACGCAGTGTTAAAAAAGGTCCATTCGTTGATACGCATCTGGCGAACAAGGTAGCCGCCGCGACAAAAACGAATGACAGGCGACCGATTAAAACCTGGTCGCGTCGTTCGATGGTTCTGCCGGACATGGTTGGACTGACGATCGCCGTGCACAACGGACGGCAGCACGTGCCGGTTCTGATTTCAGAAAACATGGTAGGCCACAAGCTGGGCGAGTTTGCCGTTACACGTACCTTCAGGGGTCACTCCGGTGACCGCAAAACCAAGTAGGTCGAAGGAGTAAATAATGCAGGTTGCAGCAACACTTCGGTACGCACGGATTTCGCCGCAGAAATGCCGGTTGGTGGCTGACGCCATTCGCGGCAAGAATGTGGATGAGGCGCTGAAGACACTTGCTTTTACGCCGAGGAAGAGTGCGCGCATCGTCAAGAAAGTGCTCGAGTCGGCAATTGCCAACGCAGAGCACAACCACGGTGCCGATATCGATGAATTGAAGGTTTCAACAATTGAAGTGAATGAGGCGCCGACGTTCCGGCGTTTCCGGGCACGGGCCAAAGGGCGTGGCACTCGCATTATCAAACGCAACAGCCACATCACCATTCGGGTGGGAGACGAATAATGGTTGTGGAGCTGAAAGTAATACCAGTTATTCGACTGGGCAACGAGTAGATAGTATGGGTCAAAAAGTACATCCAATAGGAATTCGTCTGGGGATCGTTAAGGATTGGTCGTCCAAGTGGTACGCCGATTCACACACGTTTCCGGAGTACGTGGTACTTGACTATAAGGTGCGCGAGTTCATCAAGAAAAAACTCAAGGACGCATCGGTCAGCCGTATACACATTGAACGGCCGGCGAAGAAAGCCAACATCACGATTTACACTGCACGACCAGGAATCGTAATTGGCAAGAAGGGCGAAGATATTGAAAAACTCCGCTCCGAAGTCTCGAAGATTATTGAAATGCCCATTAACGACGTACGCATCAATATCGCCGAGGTCCGGAAGCCCGAGCTGGACGCACAGCTCGTTGCCGAGGGCATTGCGCAACAGCTTGAGCGCCGTGTGATGTTTCGCCGGGCGATGAAGCGTGCCGTTACGAACACGATGCGCGTGGGTGCCGAGGGCATCAAGGTCAAGGTTGGCGGGAGGCTGAACGGTGCGGAAATCGCGCGTTCGGAGTGGTATCACGAAGGCCGGGTACCATTGCACACGTTCCGCGCGGACATTGACTACGGACTTGCGGAGGCGCATACGACCTATGGCGTTATCGGCGTCAAGGTGTGGATCTTCAAGGGCGAAATCTTTGACAAGCCCAACCTGGAATCTGCCGACGAGAAAGAAAAGGCAGCCGGCGGCGCGCGTTAAGGACTAGCGAACATGTTACAGCCAAAACGAACCAAGTTTCGCAAACAGATGAAGGGACGTAATCGTGGCCTTGCGATTCGCGGTAGCACGGTGGCCTTCGGTGAGTTCGGATTGAAAGCGACGGAACGTGGTCGCCTGACGGCACGCCAGATTGAGGCAGCCCGTCGTGCGATGACCCGTCACATAAAACGTAGCGGCAAGATCTGGATTCGCGTGTTTCCGGATAAACCGATTACGAAAAAGCCCCTCGAAGTTCGACAGGGCAAGGGCAAGGGTAACGTTGAGTACTGGGTCTGCCAGATTCAGCCGGGGCGTGTCCTGTATGAGATGGAAGGTGTGTCAGAAAATGTCGCGCGTGAAGCGTTTCGCCTGGCCGCGGCCAAGCTGCCTTTCCAGACCACTTTTGTAGCGCGGCAGGTGATGCGATGAATGCCGATGACCTGAGAGCAATGTCGCAGGATGACCTGAACAAGGAACTTTTGAGCCTGCGGCGCGAGCAGTTCAATCTCCGCATGCAGCGAGGTACAGGGCAGATGGCTCGGCCGCATGAGTACAGACGGGTGAAGAAGGGCATTGCACGAGTGAAGACCATTATGGGCGAGCTTAAGCAAACGAGTACAAGCGAATGAACGAAGACGCAAAGCAAGTGGTGGCAAGAGGCCGGCGTACAGTTACCGGCCGTGTCATCAGCGACAAGATGGACAAAACGGTTTCCGTTTCCATCGAGAGGCTGATTAAGCATCCCGCGTACGGCAAATATATACGTCGAACGACCAAGGTGCTTGCACACGATGAGAGCAACGAGTGTAAAGCTGGTGACAAGGTAACGATCAGTGAGTGCAGGCCCATGTCCAAGAATAAGGCGTGGCAGGTTGTAAATATTGTTGAGCGTGCGCCCGGCCAGTAAGGGCAAGCGCCAAGAGTATTGATGAAGAGTTTGAGTAGCGGGTTAGAGCCATGATTCAGATGCAGACAGTTCTAGACGTGGCTGACAATTCGGGCGCAAGGCGCATTATGTGCATCAAAGTGCTTGGTGGCTCGAAGCGGCGCTATGCCGGGGTCGGTGATGTCATCAAGGTCACCGTGAAGGATGCGATTCCTCGCGGGAAAGTGAAGAAAGGCGAGATTTATAACGCTGTTGTTGTACGAACCCGTAAAGGTGTGCGGCGCAAAGACGGATCGCTGATCCGCTTTGACGGTAACGCTGCAGTGCTGTTGAACGCACGTCTCGAACCCATCGGCACTCGTATTTTTGGCCCGGTTACGCGTGAACTCAGAACGAGCCGGTTTATGAAGATAATTTCGCTCGCACCGGAAGTATTGTAGGAGCCCGCCACGGCGAGCGATAACGGATTCTGAACAAATGAACAAGATCAGAAAAGGCGACGAAGTCGTAGTGATAACCGGCAAGGACAAAGGCCGTCGTGGCACCGTCCTGCGGGTATTCGACGATGAGCGCGTGCTGATTGAGGGTGTCAACATCGCAAAGAAACATCAGAAGCCGAATCCGAACATGGGCGTTCAGGGCGGCATCATCGATCGCGAAATGCCGTTGGATATCTCAAACGTCCTGGTTTTTGACTCTAAATCGAAAAAGGGTGATCGCGTAGGAATTCGCGTTAATGATGATGGTACGAAAGAACGAATTTTCCGCTCATCCGGCGAAACAGTAGATATATAGGACAAAAGAATTGAAAAGGCATCGTAAGAGCTCGCCTGTAGGAGCTCGCCTGTAGGAGCTCGCTCCAGCGAGCGATTACGATGGCAAATTAGCAAGGTTTAGAAATGTCACGACTGCAAGAGCAATACAACAACGAATTGCGTGGCCAGATCATGCAAAAGCTGGGTCTGAAAAACACGATGGAAGTGCCGCGCATCACGAAGATTACGCTGAATATGGGCGTAGGTGAGGCTGTGACTGACAAGAAAGTACTCGACAAGGCGATGGCCGATCTGGAGAAAATCGCTGGTCAGAAACCGAAAATCACACGGGCTCGCAAATCCATTGCGACGTTCAAGATTCGTGATGACTACAAGATCGGTTGCATGGTCACGCTGCGTCGTGAGCGTATGTACGAGTTCCTCGACCGTCTTGTCAATATCGCGATACCGCGTGTGCGCGACTTTCGTGGGCTGAACCCGAAGGCGTTTGACAGGCAAGGAAATTACAGCATTGGCGTTTCCGAGCAGATCATCTTCCCGGAAATTGAATATGACCAGATTGATGCAATTCGTGGAATGGATATCACCATAACGACCACGGCTCGTAATCCTGAGGAAGGACATGCGCTTCTTGAGGCGTTCAACTTCCCCTTCAAAAAGCAAGACCGGGCATCGTAGGAGCGGTTTTTTGTATAGGACGTACTTATGTCGCGGAGGACATGGATGTCCGAGAGTAACGAAGCCGCGATAGCGGAGACAGGACAAAAGTATGGCAAAGAAGTCGATGATTGAGCGCGAACTGAAGCGGGCAAAACTCGTTAAGCGTTATGCCGCAAAGCGTAACGCACTGAAGGATGTCATTCGCAACGTGAATTCATCTGATGAAGACAGGCTGTCAGCGCAGGCAAAGCTGAATGCGTTGCCACGTGATTCCAGTCCATCGAGGAAGCGTAACCGGTGTGCGATTACAGGTCGCCCGCATGGTTTTTACCGTAAATTCGGCCTCGGCCGCAACAAGCTCAGGGAAGCCGCGATGAAAGGCGAGATTCCAGGGCTCACGAAGGCCAGCTGGTAGGTAGCAGGCGGAGCAGAATTATGAGTATGAGCGATCCGATTTCCGACATGCTGACACGAATTCGTAATGGCCAGAAGGCGCGGAAAGTCAGAGTTTCCATGCCGGCATCGACTGTGAAGGTCGCCGTCGCCAATGTCCTGAAAGACGAAGGCTACATTACGGGCTTCGAAACATCAGGCGAGGGTGCAGGGAAAACACTCAGTGTCGAATTGAAATATTTCGAGGGGACACCGGTAATTGAAAAAGTACAGCGTGTCAGCAAGCCGGGCTTACGTGTTTATCGCGGCAAGGATGATTTGCCGAAAGTGCTGGGCGGCCTCGGTATTGCCATCGTCTCGACATCTGCAGGCGTCATGAGCGATCGCCAGGCACGTAAGCAGGGTATTGGTGGTGAGGTTATCTGCGTCGTTTCCTAACGACGGATAGTCACCGGGAATCGACGAGTCACGATTATGTCCAGAGTTGCTAAAGTACCAGTTGAAATGCCAAAGGGTGTCGAGTTCAAGCAGTCAGGTACGGTTATTTCCGTAACAGGCGGTAACGGTACGCTGTCAATGGAGCTGAACTCGGAAGTCGAGCTGGCCCAGGACGGCAATACGATCATGGTGAAGCCGAGATCGGGTTCACGATTTTCGACAGCAATTGCCGGTACAACCCGGGCATTGCTGGCCAACATGGTTGAAGGCGTTACCAGGGGATTTGAGAAAAAGCTCGAACTTAAAGGCATTGGATATCGCGCAATAATCGAAGGCAAGAAACTAAATCTGACACTCGGATTTTCACACCCGGTGGTGTTCGAGATACCCGAGGACGTTACGGTTGAGACCCCGAGTCAAACCGAAGTCACCGTCAAAGGTAACGATAAACAGAAGGTTGGCCAGGTGGCCGCCGAAATTCGCCGCTTTCGTCCGCCGGAGCCATACAAGGGCAAAGGTATCCGCTATGCCGATGAACGCGTAGTGATCAAGGAAGCCAAGAAGAAGTAGCAGGTTCGACTATGAGACTCAACAAGAAACAAAGTCGTTTGCGCCGCGCAAAAAAAGCACGCGCAAAAATCGCAGAGTTAGCGGTGAATCGACTGAGTATTCATCGCACACCGCGTCATATCTATGCGCAGATCATTGCGCCTGATGGCGGCACCGTGCTGGCCGCTGCCTCAACCCTGGAAAAAGACGTCAGGAAGGGCATGAAGAGCAGTGGCAACGTTGCCGCGGCAGCCATCGTCGGTGCCCGCATTGCTGAAAAAGCAAAATCTGCCGGTATCGATACGGTTGCATTCGATCGTTCGGGTTTTCGTTATCACGGTCGCGTAAGAGCACTGGCTGATGCTGCCCGCGAGGCGGGATTGAAATTTTAAACAGAGGATTGAGAGCAGGCGCACGGCGCCGGCCGGACCAAAATTATGGCAAGAGTTGATCAATCACAAAGCAATGACGACTTCATTGAGAAACTGGTCGCCGTCAATCGTGTCGCAAAAGTTGTCAAAGGCGGACGCCAGTTCGGTTTTACAGCATTGACAGTGGTTGGTGACGGTAACGGACAGGTTGGTTTCGGTTACGGCAAAGCGCGCGAAGTGCCGATAGCTATACAGAAAGCGATGCAGGCCGCCCGCAAGAATATGATCAGCATTAATCTTACTAACGAAACGTTGCATTACGCCACGAAAGGCCACCACGGTGCTACCCACGTGTATATGCAACCAGCCTCTGAAGGTACCGGTGTAATCGCTGGTGGCGCAATGCGCGCCGTATTTGAGTGCGCTGGTGTTCGCAACGTACTGGCGAAGAGTTACGGCTCGCGCAACTCGATTAACGTCGTGCGTGCAACCATTGGTGCGCTGCAAAATATTCACTCACCACGGCAGATCGCTGCCAAGCGTGGCAAGAAGATCAAGGAAATTTTGGCCTGAGAATTTGCAGGCATTGGAAATGCAAGAGATTTGAATGATGGCGAAGCCCAAACAGCTAAAAGTGACGCTCACAAAAAGCCGGCATGGCCGGCTCAAAAGCCACAAAGCATGTGTAGCCGGACTCGGCCTGCGCAAGATTCGTCAGAGCGTGACGGTTCCTGACACACCGGAGAACCGCGGCATGATTAACAAGGTTTCGTATCTCGTATCGGTAGAGGAAGTCTGAAATGCGTCTCAACGAACTATCGCCCGGTAATGGCGCGAAAAAAGAGGGTAAGCGGTTCGGGCGTGGGCATTCGGCCGGCCAGGGAAAGACCTGCGGTCGTGGACAGAAGGGCCAGCACTCAAGATCGGGCGGCTACCACAAAGTCGGCTTCGAAGGTGGCCAGATGCCGTTGCAGCGACGTCTGCCGAAGGTCGGTTTCAACTCGCGCATGGCTCGCTACTCTGCGGAGCTTCGATTGCACGAACTGGAGCTGCCCGGAGACGACGTCATCGACATCGAGAGCTTGAAGAAAGCTGATTTGGTACCTGCTCAAACGGTCAAAGTGAAGGTCATCAAGTCAGGCGAGATCAACAAGGCGGTCAAGATCAAGGGTCTTGCCGTGACCAAGGGTGCGCGGGCTGCCATTGAAGCGGCTGGCGGCAGCATCGAGTAATTGATAGGAAGAACGGTTAGGAATCGTAGGAGCCCGCTCCAGCGGGCGAATATGGAATGTAGGAGCCCTTCCTGAACGGACGAAAGCAGATTTTGAGAGATAAGTAAGTGGCAAAACGGTCAACAATGAATCCGGCGGATGCTGCCAAATCAGGTAGCAAATTCGGCGAGCTGAAAACGCGCATCCTGTTCCTGGTGGGAGCATTGATCGTGTTTCGTGCTGGCACGTATATTCCTGTGCCCGGCGTAGATCCGGGTGCGCTGGCTTTGTTCTTCGATCAACAGGCTGGCAATATGCTGGCGCTGTTCAACCTGTTTTCGGGCGGCGCATTGTCGCGCTTCGGGATTTTTGCGCTCGGCATCATGCCGTACATTTCGTCGTCAATCATCATGCAGATGGCAAGCATGATCGTGCCGACCCTGCAGGCGATAAGGAAAGAGGGCGAATCGGGTCGCCGGAAAATTACGCAATACACACGCTACGGCACGGTCGCGCTGTCGGCGTTCCAGTCAGTTGCAGCAGCATCGTGGTTGCAGAGCCAACCGGGTGTAGTCGTCAACCCGGGACCGGCATTCCTGGTCACGGCATGCATAACGCTCGTAACCGGCACGATGTTCCTGATGTGGCTTGGTGAGCAGATCACCGAGCGAGGCATCGGTAATGGTATCTCGATGATCATCCTGGCCGGCATCGTCGCAGGCTTGCCGGCAGGTGTTGCCGGTACTGCGGAACTGGTCCGCACTGGCGAGATGTCGCCTGCAACAGCAATCTTGTTGTTGCTGGGGACCATCGTTGCGATAACATTCGTGGTTTATATGGAGCGGGCGCAGCGCCGCATTACGGTAAACTACGCGAGAAGGCAGCAAGGGCGAAAAATGTATGCGGCACAAAGTACGCATCTGCCGTTCAAGATCAATATGTCGGGCGTAATACCTCCGATTTTCGCTTCGAGCATCCTGATGTTTCCGGCAACGATTGCGCAGTTCTTCGGGCAGTCAGCTAATCCGAGTGCGGTGCAGAGCGCATTGCAGACCATTGGCGCCAATCTCGGACCAGGGCAGCCAATTTACGTCATCCTGTACGGAGCGATGATCATCTTCTTCTGCTTCTTCTATACGGCGTTGGTTTTTAACTCTAAAGATACAGCTGACAATCTGAAGCGCTCGGGTGCTTTTGTTCCGGGAATCCGGCCCGGCGCGCAGACCGCTGAGTACATCGACCGCGTACTAACACGGCTGACATTCTGGGGCGCGCTTTATATCGCCGGTGTTTGCCTTTTGCCGGAAATATTCCGCATGTTCTACCCGAGTTTACCGTTCAATTTCGGCGGCACCTCATTGTTGATACTTGTCGTCGTATCGATGGACTTCATGTCGCAAATGCAGGCGCAT
>SMWE01000104.1 GCA_004357475.1 Gammaproteobacteria bacterium | reverse complement strand
TACTCGACTTCGAGGACAACGGCCTCGCGCCCTTCGATATCCGGCAGATCCGTCTGGAACAGGGTGGTTGCAACGGATTGCTGCGCCGAGCTGGTTGCTGACAAAATCGCAAGCAGTATGATCGCTGGAATTCTAAATTTTCTCACAATGGTTCTCCATTGCCTGTAGAAAAATATGTACTGGCTGCGACGCCGGGACCAGTCCGACTAGGCATCCTGAAGCATCCGTTCCTGCATGCGCCGGCTGATCAGCGGAATGCTCCAGGGCAGGAATCGTTTCAGGTAATGAATCCGGCGTGACATTTTGTCGGGAAATATGTCGCGGCGATTCTTCTTCACACCTTTGACTATTTCGGCAACCACGTCGGCGGGATCTGTCACCATGTCGTCGGGGACTTCGTGGCGTGTCTCGTAGCCAAACTGCTCCGAGTTCAGTATCGGTGTCCGGCTGAAGAAGGGATAGACCGTCGAAACCCTGATGCCGATATCCCCGTAGTCGGCAGCAAGTGAATCGCTGAATCCGCGCAGGCCGAACTTGGTGGCGCAGTATGACGCAATACCTGAGGTGCCGATCCAGCCCGCCAGCGAGGAAATATTCACTATGTGACCGCTGCCCCTTTCGATCATCTGCGGCAGGAACAGGTAGCAAAGGCGCATAGGGGCCAACAGGTTGAGCCGCATAACCTGTTCCCAGCGAGCGGACGGCACGTGGTCAAATCGACCGCCCACCGCGATACCGGCATTATTAATAAGTATGTCGGGAGGGTAACCACACGCCTGAACACCGTCATAAAGCTTGCGGCAGCCGGCCTCATCGGCGAGATCTGCGGCAACACTGCCAAGAATCTGCCCGCTATCCGCCTGCATTTCCGCGACCAGCGATTCGAGTGTGGCCACGTCAATATCCGTAAGCAGCACCCGGCTGCCCGCTTCCAGGAATTGCCGGGTCATTTGCCGGCCGAAGCCGCCGCTGGCGCCGGTGATCAGCACCACTGCATTATTAAGGTCGGTCATTGCGGTAGCATATCAGCCCGCATAATATTCTGGGAACCGCGGTGAGAGAAAATAAGGAGACCATCGCCGGCAATTCGGGCACGCCCGATATTCGCTGGTTGATTGCAGGTGCACTCGCCGGTTTGCTGGCCGCGGGATTCGGCATTTTGCGCCAGGCGGATTCAGGCAGTAAATTGCCAGCCAACGCCGTGGCGCGCATCAACGACCAGATCATCAGTCGCGATAACTATGATCGCGCGCATGCAAGGCTTGGAACGAACAGCACTTCCGGTGATGAAACCGCGTGGGTGCTGCAGCGCCTGGTCGAGGATGAATTGCTGGTGCAACGTGGCCTCGAACTCGGCATGGCACAGTCAGACAGCGCAGTGCGCAACACGATAATTGATGCATTAATCGCATCTGTGACAGGAGAGGCGGATGCGGCGAATCCAGGCGATGAAGCGCTGCAGCAATATCTTTCGGACAATGCCGATCGATTCAGTTATACGGCAAGCTTGTCGGTCGCCGCCTGGCAAACGAACGATGATGCAGTTGCACAATCGTTTGTAGCGGAGTTGCGTAACGGCAGCAACGTCGCGACCTCAGATGCCATCGGCCCGGTTCCTGATCTTCCTCGCGGCCTGATGACGGTCGAGCTACTGCGCGATTACCTCGGGCCGGGTGTCGCTGCAGCTGCAGCCGATATGCCGGTTGGCAGCAGCGCAGTTTTTGCGAGACGCGGTCGCTGGCTGGTGGTGCAGGTTCTGCAGAAAAAGTCCGCCGTCGTTACCGATCTCGACACCATCCGCAACCGGGTGCTGCTGGATTATCGGCGCAGCCTGGCCGATCAGACGCTACAGGATTACCTTGACGATCTGCGCCGCCGCGCCGACGTGGTTGTAGTCCAGCCGTGACACGCATCCTCCGCCTTGCAGCAGCAATAAGCGTATTCCTTTGCCTTGCGACGGACGCGGCAGCTCATACGAGAAGCGAGAGTTATTCCCACTGGTACCAGTCTGACGGGACCATCAGCGCCACGATCACCATTCCACTTCGCGAGGTGATGCTCCTTTATCAAGCGGGTGACGGCGCTGTTCCGCCAGCAGAGCTATTCAGGGATGAACTGGTCGCGAAGACCAGGGTATCGAGCACGTCGGGAATCTGCGGCGGAACGGCGGTCAATATTTTGCAGGCGGCATCAGGATTTGTGCGCGTTGAAATGCAATTTGACTGCGGCGCCGCAGCAGCGGCTGACATACATTACCGTGCACTATTCGATGCCGCGCCATCACACGTGCATTACGCGAAGTTGCACCGGGATGGCAGCCTGCGATCCGAAACGCTGATTACCGACACATCCGACACCTGGAACATCGGCGACATTAGCGACGCCGGCTCATATTCTTTTACATCTTTCCTGGCCATCGGCACCGAACACATCGCCGGCGGCATCGATCACATCGCTTTCCTGATCGGCATGCTCCTGATCGCCGGATCGATTGGCCGCAGCATCATTGCGGTCACAGGTTTTACGCTCGGACACAGTGCTAGCTTATGCGCGGCCGTACTCGGTTACGTGCACGCGGACAGCACCCTGGTTGAGGCATTTATCGGATTTACAGTCGCGCTGGTTGCTGTCGAGTATTTCCTGTTACACAAACAAGCGGAACAGACGGTGGTGACAGTTGCCGTCACCAGCATGGTAATCGCATGGGCAGTTGGTTTGCTGGCGCTCACATTCGGCCTGATCTCTGAGCGGGCACTATTCGTGTATGCGGGATTCGGTGTGTTCGCATTTTGTTACCTGCTGGCATCGAAGGAACTGGAGCGTCAGCATGCCTCACGTGCAAGCACATTGCTTTTCCTTGCCACGACTTGCTTCGGCTTCGTGCATGGCTTCGGCTTCGCCGGATTCCTGATGGAAACGGGAATTCTCGGAACATCGCTTTTCATTCCATTGCTCGGCTTCAACTTAGGCGTCGAAGTCGGCCAGCTGATTCTCGTTGCCATCGCGCTTGCAGTTGCAACCTTGCTCCGCGACAAAGTGCCACGCGTAGTCACGTCGATGCTGGCTGCCAGTCTCTGCGGCGTCGGCGTTTATTGGTTCGTCGGTCGAACGCTCGTCTAAAGGACAATGATGACAGTCCTGCGTACGCCAGACAGTCGCTTCGAGAAGCTGCCGGATTACGACTTTGCCGCAAATTACGTCGATATCGACGGGCTGCGCATGCATTACATCGACGAAGGACCACAAGACGCCGATCCGGTACTCATGCTGCATGGCGAGCCGAGCTGGAGCTATCTGTACCGGCACATGATTCGGCCAATCGCGGACGCGGGTTTTCGCGCGATCGCGCCGGACCTTATCGGTTTTGGCAAATCGGATAAACCCGGCAAACGCAGCGATTACAGCTACCTGGGCCATGTTAGGTGGATGCGGCAATTCCTGGAGATGCTCGATCTCAGCGAGATTGCGCTGGTCTGCCAGGACTGGGGCTCACTGATTGGTCTGCGGCTCGCCGCGGAGAATGAGCAGCGTTTTGCAATGATCGTACTTGCGAATGGTGGCCTGCCAACGGGCGATCAACAGATGCCGGTGGTGTTTCGAATCTGGCGTGCGTTTGCGCGTTTCAGTCCCTGGTTTCCGATTGGGCGGATCATTCAGTCAGGCACGATTGCTAAACTTCCGCCTGAGGTCGTGGCAGCCTACGACGCCCCTTTTCCATCAAGCGCTTACAAAGCCGGGGCACGGGCATTCCCGATGCTGGTTCCCACGACTCCGGACGACCCGGCGTCAGCAGCCAATCGTGATGCCTGGAAAACTCTTGGCAGCTGGCGCAAACCGTTCCTGACTGCGTTCAGCAATCGCGACCCGATTACGCGCGGTGCGGATCAAAGGTTTCGCGAAAAGGTGCCCGGTGCGCTGGACCAGCCGCACACGACAATAAGGAATGCCGGGCATTTCCTGCAGGAGGAGAAAGGACCCGAGCTCGCACAAGTCGTCATTGATTTTATCAACGTCGATTAGAATATTAATAACATCAATATTTTATCGCTCGAGGTACTGGAACTTGTCTTTGACTTCGCGCCAGTCATCGGCGTCATCGGGTGCATCTTGCATCTCGGTGATCACCGGCCAGGATTCTGACAATTCTGCGTTGAGCTCCAGGAACTGATTCTGCGCCTCGGGTAGTTCGTCTTCCGGGAATATCGCCTCCACCGGGCATTCCGGCTCGCACAAGGTGCAGTCGATGCATTCCTCGGGATCGATGACCAGCATGTTCGGGCCCTCGTGAAAACAATCCACGGGGCAAACCTCGACACAGTCGGTCAGCTTGCACTTGATGCAGCTCTCGCTAACGACAAATGTCATAAATACGGTCCTGATACGTCGTGGTCGCTGTCTGATCGCACAGCATCTGTCTGATCGGATCGTATTCGATCGACGGAAACCGGGGTCAGACCCACTGCTGTCCCCGATTTACGATTTACTCCTGCTATGCTTTCCGAAATCATCCATCCGCAACGAGTGAGCAAGAATGAGCCAGGTAAGCATCGAACGCCGTGACGGCATTGCCATCATCTCCGTAGACAATCCACCAGTCAACGCACTGTCGCAGGCAGTCCGGGAAGGGCTTACGCGGTACATAGACGAGGCCGCAGACGACGACAGTGTTCAGGCGATCGTGATCATCTGCACTGGCCGTACCTTTATCGCGGGCGCCGATATTCGTGAATTCGGGCGTCCGCCGGAGCCACCACATCTTCCCGATCTAATCGCCCGAATCGAGGCAGCGGACAAACCCGTGGTAGCCGCAATGCACGGTACCGCGCTTGGCGGGGGACTCGAGGTCGCGCTCGGTTGTCATTATCGGATTGCTACAGGGTCCGCAAAAGTCGGCCTCCCGGAGGTCAGCCTGGGGTTGCTGCCGGGCGCATCGGGAACGCAGCGGCTGCCGCGATTGATCGGCGCGGAACGTGCCCTGGACATGATGCTCTCCGGCAAGCCGGTTAAAGCGCAGGTGGCTCTTGAGGTCGGCCTGATCGATCAGATCTGCGACGATGACAAGCTCCGGGACGCAGCGATTAAGTTTGCGGTATCGAAAGTCGCCAGCGGACCGCGCCGCATCAGCGAAATGACGGTCCCGGACGTCGAGCCCGATCTATTCGACAAAACCAGGACGGCCATTGCCAGGAAAACCCGCGGCCTGATGTCGCCGGAAAAAATCATTCGCTGTGTCGAGTTGTCGACGCAGGTCGGTTTCGACGAGGGCTGCAAGGCGGAGCGTGAACTATTCCTCGAATGTAAGAAATCACCACAATCGGACGGCCTGCGTCACGCGTTCTTCGCCGAGCGCGCCGTTTCCAAAGTGCCGGGCATCGGCAAGAACACAAGCGTACGAGCCACAGACAAGGTCGCCGTTCTCGGCGCCGGCACGATGGGCGCCGGCATCGCGTACAGCTGTCTCACCGCCGGTTGCACCGTGCATCTGCTGGACAACGATGAAGAGGGCCTGGAAAGAGGCGCGACGACCATTCGCAAATTATACGAGGGTGGTGTTGCGCGCGGGAAAATCAGCGAGGAGGAAATGGCGGATGGCGTCGGCCGTTTGAGCACCACAACGGATTACGG
>SMWE01000103.1 GCA_004357475.1 Gammaproteobacteria bacterium | reverse complement strand
CCAATCCTTCCACGACCAGTTTGCCGAACACGTAGCCATACAGGGAATAGCGATTAGGTGCATGGTCCGGAAAATACCTGGCCATCAGTTTGCGGTATTCGACGATGCCGGGCGCGTCGCTCTCATTCGGGTCGGGATAGTGACAAAAGCCGAGCGTACCTTCAGCCGCACCGCCATCAACATTCAGGTATTGCTCATCGGTCAGTGGTCCCGAGGACACCAGGCGGATATCCCAATCCATTGCGGCTTTCGCCTCCACCACTTTTTTAGCGCCCGCCGGATACAGGGCCATGATAACAACGTCGGGCTTATCTGCGCGCAGCGCATGCATCTCGGTCAGGGCATCCTCCGGATACCGGCCAAGCGACCGGCTGCCAACAAAAGTGTAGCCGGTTTCTCCGGCAAGCTCGCGCGCACGTCGGGCAAAGTAGTCACCATAAATGTTGTCTGCATGAATGACTGCGATGCGTCGTGCATCCGCCGACTCCGCGAGATAGCGCAGCATTACGCGCGACTCGCCTGCGTAACGTGGAAATGAGGTGAATACATGGCGCTCGCCATCGACCGTCAGTAATGCGGTATGCGGAAACATGTACGGCAAGTCGTTCTGCATCGCATATTCGCCGATCGGCACCGCCGCCGGGCCACCAAAATTGAACAGCAGGAAAACCTGATCCTCTTCATTGAGCCGCCTTACGTTTTCAAGCGCCTGCTCGACGATGTTTTCCCTGCCGCGAGGATAGGCGGCAACTTTTATTTTCCTGCCGTGAATACCGCCTTCTGCATTGACATGCATGATGACAAGGTGCATGCCGAGATTTTCCTCATCAGTCGAGAACGACTGCGCCGAACCCTCCATGCCAATCAGGATATTGCTGTCACTGACTCCCTGGGCAATGGCCAGCAGCAGCACAAATATTTGCATGGTGTTCCAGCCTAGTAACGCCAGCTCGTCACATCGGCGCCCTCCGGCGCAGACCTGGCAATGCGTTCAAGAATCTTCGGCACATACATCGTGTTGTAGCGCAGGCGCGACAGGTAATTGGGGTTCTCGTGGTCGCCGTTCCAGCAATGCTCGAAACGGTCACCGTAATCGATCTGTCCGGCGTAATTCGGGTTCTCCGTGCTCTCGAGAAATTCTTCCAGCAGGTAAACGGCATTGTTCAGGTGAAAGTTGTCCATGTCGCCGACGTAAACGTGAAGCTTGCCCTCGAGTTTGGGCCCCAGCGTTTCCCAGTCGCGTTCGAGGATATACCGCATGTCGTAGTTTTCTTTCCAGTAATCGGCGACGTCGTGATTGATCTTGCCACTCACTTTGTCCCAGATTCGCATCGGGTAGCCGTCTTCGCCCATCGGCGAAAATACCGCTTCCCAGATGTCCCATTGCCCGCCGGAACGGCTCTTGTCGCCGATGACCAGTTCCATGTGGTTTTCATCTTCCATCGTGACCGTGATGTTGCCGAGATAATCACGGTAAGCCGGCCGCTCGACAGAGGTGAAATCGCCTTGCATGCGATACGCGTTGTCGTCCTCATAGATATTGACGGCTGAGTAGTGCCGGAAGTCGAGGGAATCGGGACAGGCGGCAAACGTGCCGTTAAACTCGTCCGGATACTTGACCTGCACGCCGAAAGCCTCCCAGCCCCCGGTAGAGCCGCCGTAAAGGAAACGCGCCCAACCTTCACCGAGACCGCGAAATTGCGCCTCGATGTAAGGAATCAATTCATAGGTGATGGCGTCGCCCCAGGGCCCGAGGTTTTGGGAATTCACTGCGTAGCTGTCATCGTAATAAGGGTTGGCATGCTGAATCTGGATAATAAGCATGCGCGGAAAATCCGGGCCGACCCATTTCTTATAGAAGTCATAAGCCTCGTCCTGAACGATCCGGTTGTAACAATCGACGCCGGCCCGCTCATTGCGCACGCACTCGAGATCTTTCTCGGGCGGCTCGGTTCTGAAGCCCGCGAAATCCGCCGGAAAGTGGCCATGAAAGACCATCAGCGGATACCTGGCCTCCGGGTGATCTTCGAAACCGGCCGGCAACAGCACGTGTGCCCCGAGGTACATATCCCGGCCCCAGAATTCGCTGAGAAGATCACTCCTGATCCTGACGTGCTTGATGAAATCGGTGTCCGCTGGCGGCTCAATCGCCGGATTAACCTGGTCCATCACCAGCGGGATGGGTTCTGCCGCTGCAGTAACCTGTATCAGCCGCGGCTCGCTGTACAGATTGCCAGGGGACGCCGCCCATTGCTGCCCTTCGCCCTGGTCCATGGGCAACTTGACGGTCTTGCCGTTGGCAAGCTCGAAAGTATCGTATTTGTGCAGCAGTGCCTGTACGAAATATTCGCCGGCCGGCAGATCCTTCAGGCTGTCATGGGGATAACCGAACGCGGATGCATCGATGACCATTGCCTGGCCGGGCGCAACGCCATTGACGTCGATGCCGAACATCTGCACAGCTCCAATGCCCGGCCTCACCTGGAATCGCGGCTCACTCTCATCATCTTTGGAGAGCATCAGGATCAGCCGGCCGTCCAGCGTCGCGCTGGACGCAGCCGGCGTAAAGGAAATTGCGAATGAAGGTGACGCCGGTTTGACGTCCGTCGACGTCGGCTGGCAGGCCGCCGACAGTAATGCCAGCAGCAAAAGCATGGGCCTCATTGCTCTCCCCCGTCCGCTATGGCTGCCAATCATAGCAAGGGCCTGCACGGCAAACTCAGGATATGGCGACGCGCGCGTTGCGGAAGATGCGCATCCAGGGACCGTCGTCACCCCAGTTGCCGGGATGCCAGGAATTCTGGGTGGTCCGCACCACACGCTCAGGGTGCGGCATCATGATCGTGAACCGGCCATCAACGCTGGCAAGGCCACATATGCCCTCGACTGAGCCGTTTGGATTCGCAGGATAGGCCTTGGCGGTTGCCCCGTAATTGTCCACGTAGCGCAGCGCGACTTGTGCGCGGGATTGTGCATCGCTGTCCGCAAAGATCGCCTGGCCCTCTCCATGCGAGGTCGCAATTGGCAGCTGCGAACCGGCCATGCCGGCAAGAAAAATGGACGGGCTGTCGGCGACCTCGACCAGGCTCAGCCTTGCTTCGAATTGCTCCGACTTATTGCGCCGGAATGCCGGCCAGTCATCTGCACCAGGGATAAGTTCCCGTAGGTGCGACAGCATCTGGCAGCCATTACAGATACCCAGCGCAAAAGTATCATCCCGGTCAAAAAACGCTGCAAACTCATCGCGCAAGACGGACTGGTAAAGAATGGATTTCGCCCAGCCGCCCCCGGCACCGAGAACATCACCAAAAGAGAAGCCACCGCAGGCAGCAATGCCCTGATAGTTTTGCAGGCTGTCTTCGCCGCCGATCAGGTCATTCATGTGCACGTCGACGGTCGCGAACCCCGCCCGCATAAATGCTGCAGCCATTTCCATCTGGCTGTTTACACCTTGCTCACGCAAAATGGCAACGCGCGGCCTGAGCCCGCCGACAAACGGTGCAGCAATGTCTGCGGCCGGATCGAAAGTCAGCTTGACGTTCAACCCGGGGTCTTCGGTGTCCAGAATGCGATCAAACTCTTCTCTCGCGGTTTCCGGGTTATCTCGTAACGATTGCAGGCGATAACCTGTTTCCGACCACGCGCGTTGCATCCGGGTCCGATCGAGGCGCAGCACCAGTTCGTCATCGTTGACAATCGACAGTTGATCGTCGGGCTCGACCGTGCCGATATCGACCCAGCCTGCACCGTTTTCCTCGAGCACTGCGTGCACCTCGGCGAGTTTGCTGCTTGCAACCTGAATGACGCCACCAAGTTCTTCGCTGAACAAAAGCGCGAGCATGTCATGCCCGGATCCCGGCAAAGCGAGCGACACGCCGAGCCGCCCGGCAAACATCATCTCGGCGACCGTGGCGAGTAAGCCGCCATCCGCCCGATCGTGATAGGCCAGAATCAGCCCCTGCTCGCTAAGAGCTTGAATCGCGTTGAAGAAACTTTTCAGGCGCTGCGGAAAATCAAGGTCTGGCGTGGTGCCGCCGTGGCGCTCGAATGCCTGTGCAAGACAGGACCCACCGAGCCGGTTTGAGCCTTCCCCAATATCCAGCAACAACAGGTGACTACGCTCATTGACAGATCTCAATTGCGGCGTCAGGTGCCGGCGAATGTCCCGCACCGGCGCAAACGCAGTCACAATTAGCGACACCGGGGCGACGACCAGGTACTCGCCGTCCTCATCCGTCCAGCGCGTTCGCATGGACAGCGAATCCTTGCCGACCGGAATTGCAATACCGAGCTCCCTGCAAAGTTCGGCGCTCACCGCTTTTACCGTATCGAACAGCCTGGCATCCTCACCAGGATGTCCGGCTGCCGCCATCCAGTTTGCCGACAGTTTGATTTGTTCAATACCCTTGATATCGGCGGCGGCAATATTCGTCACTGCCTCGCCAACTGCGATGCGACCCGATGCCGGTGCATTCAACGCCGCAAGCGGCGTACGTTCGCCCATCGCCATCGCCTCGCCGGTCTGGCTTTCAAACCCGCTTGCCGTAATTGCGACGTCACTGACGGCAACCTGCCAGGGTCCGATCAACTGATCCCGTACACTCAAGCCGCCGACGGTACGATCGCCAATATGAATCAGGAATGATTTGTCGGCGACTGCAGGGAACCGCAGTACACGAAAAATAGCTTCTTCCAGTTCGATACCATCGAGATTGATGTCTGTATTCGGCGATTCGATCCTGACAACATCGCGGATCATCTTCGGCGGTTTGCCAAACAACATCTCCATTGGCATGTCGACCACACGATTGGCGAACTCACGGTCGGTAACGATCAATTGCCGGTTTGCAGTCAGCTTGCCGATGACTGCAAACGGGCAGCGCTCGCGCGCGCAAATGCTCTCGATTTCTGCCACCCGACCAGGATCCGCGAGCACGACGTATCGTTCCTGTGCCTCGTTGCACCAGATACTCATCGGCGACATGCCGGGTTCTGCGTTCGGCACTTCGCGCAATTCCACCTGGGCTCCGTGCCTGCTGTGCTCAACGGCTTCCGGCACGGCATTGGAAAGTCCGCCCGCACCAATGTCATGGATGAGCAGAATCGGGTTATCGATACCCATTGCCGCGCACTGATCGATGACTTCCTGTGCACGCCGTTCCATTTCCGGATTGCCGCGCTGAACCGACGCATAATCGAGATCTTCCGAACTCGTGCCACTGCCGAGACTGGAAGCTGCACCGCCGCCCAGGCCGATGAGCATCGCCGGTCCGCCCAGCACCATAATGCTGGCACCAACCGGCACATCGATTTTCAGTGCGTGCTCCTCGCGAACGTTGCCGACACCGCCGGCAATCATGATCGGCTTGTGATATCCGCGAATTTCGCGATCCGGAAGCCCGGGAACATGCGACTCGTAGGTGCGAAAATATCCGAGCAGATTCGGACGGCCGAATTCGTTGTTGAAAGCCGCGCCACCGATCGGACCGTCCAGCATGATCTGCAATGGTGTGGCCATCCTGTCCGGATGTCCGAATGGTTTTTCCCAGGGCTGCGCGAATTCGGGAATGCGCAGATGCGAAACGGTGAAGCCGGTCAACCCGGCCTTCGGTTTTGCGCCAAGACCGGTAGCGCCCTCATCCCTGATTTCTCCTCCTGACCCTGTTGCGGCACCGGCGAACGGTGAGATGGCTGTCGGATGGTTGTGCGTCTCGACTTTCATCAGGATATGAATCGGCTCATCCCGGTAGCGGAACTGCCGGTCACCGGGTTCAGGACTAAGCCGCTTGCTGTCCCAGCCCGCCATGACCGCGGCATTATCCGAGTATGCCGATATCACACCGTCGGGACTGGCTTTCGTGGTGCTCTTGATCATGTCGAACAGCTTTTCGTTTTGCGGCTCTCCATCGATGATCCAGTCGGCGTGAAAAATCTTGTGCCTGCAATGTTCGGAATTGACCTGCGCGAACATCATCAGCTCCGCATCCGTGGGGTCGCGATCGAGTTGCCGGTAGTTCTCGGCGAGGTAGTCGATCTCGTCATCCGATAACGCAAGCCCGAGCTCACGGTCGGCGCGGAGCAATGCGCCTGTGCCGTCCTCCAGTAGCGGAATCGTGGCAAGCGGTGCCGGGGGATGCTGCTCGAACAGGACACCCGCCTCGCGCCCGCTGGCAAACTGGCACTCCGTCATGCGGTCCAACAGCGACTCACCAAGCCTTGAGAGTTCTGCTGAAGTCAGCCTGCCGTCGCACGCTAGGGCGTAGCAAACACCGCGTTCGATTCGTG
>SMWE01000102.1 GCA_004357475.1 Gammaproteobacteria bacterium | reverse complement strand
GGCGCGTTTCGCATGTGATGTGGTTTCGTAACCCTCTTCGTTGTCCTGTGGGCGTTTCATGTAGCGTTCTGTATAGATCGTATCGTAATAGTGCCAGTCGCTGACCGGCGCAACGGCGACGCCTGCAGCGAACTCCTCGCTTAAGGTCATGGCCTGCAATGTCATCGCACCGCCACCGCTCCAACCCCATATTCCGACCCGGTCATGGTCGATGTACGGCTGTGACTTGAGCCACTCGATGCCATCGAGCAGGTCATTGAGCTCGACGGGTCCATAGAGTTGCCTCACGATAGTGTTGGCGTCTGTTTTACTTATGCCTGCCGCGCTGCGATTGTCGACGTAAAACACCACGACATCCTGATCTGCCAGCAGCTGGTGATACATACTGCGGGCGCTGCCGCCCCAGGCATTGATAACTGTCGGCGCCGACGGACCGCCATAGACATAGACAACGGCCGGGTATTTTTTCTCTGCGTCGAAGAAGCGCGGCTTGAGCATCATTGCGGGCATCGAAAACCCATCGCGGGCAGTGACCATCATCATTTCCCAGCTCCGGAGGTCGAAACGCTGCGGAATATCATCAGCAGATGCAGTAAGCGTTGCCTGGAGTTCGCCATTCGGCCGGTGAACGCTGAGCGAAGGCGGGCGATCGAGGGCAGATGAGGCATCGAGATAATACTCGCCGTCGGGCCGGAACCAGATGCGGTGCACGCCCTCGGCAGACGTCACGCGTTCCATTTCACTGCCATCGAAGTTAATGCGATAGAGATGCCGTTCAGTGGACGCTTTTTCGAGGCTGGTGAACCAGACGTGCTGCCGTTCGTCATCGATGTAGGCGACCGATCGATCCATACCGGCCGCACCGCCGGATGGGCGTAATGCCCATTCGCCTTTCGTTATCTGGTCAAGCAGGTCACCTTGCGCATCGAACTGGTACAGGTGCGCATGTCCGTCCCGCTCGGACAGCCACACAAAATTATCGTTTTCAAGGAAATAAAGATCGTCATGCACATTGACCCAGCCTTCGTTGGTCTCGCGCATGACATGTTCGGCTGCGCCGGTCGCTGCATCGGCAATGAACAGATCCAGCGTGGTTTGTGGCCGGTCAAGTGTTTGTATGGCAAGCCGTTGGCTATCGGGCAGCCATTTGATGCGTGCCAGGTACTCGTAAGGATATGATCCGAGATCGACCCAGGTCGTCGTCGCATCGTCCAGATCAATGACCCCCGCCCGTACCCGCGGATTCGCCTCACCGGGTTTCGGATGTCTTTGCTTGATGAGTTTCGGCAGATTCGGCTCGAAGTCGACGTAGTGCATGACGCCGACACCGGAATCATCGGTTTGCAGATAGGCAATCGATGCCGAGTCCGGCGACCAGAAATAGCCCTGGTCGACGCGGCCCAGTAATTCCTCCCAGTAAACCCAGGAAACGGTGCCGTTCAGCAAGGTATCGGAGCCGCCAGTCGTCAGGCGTTTTTCCGTCTTGTCATTGACGTCCCAGAGGTAGAGGTCGTTATCCCTGATAAAGGCAAGCCAGCGGCCATCCGGGGAAAAGCGCGCCGACTTCTCCTCGGCATCTGTAACCGCAACCGCTGTAATCTCACTGGATCGCAGATCCAGCAGCACGATGTCATCAGACATTTCATAGACGGCCCAGCGACCCATTGGATCGAAAGAAGCAGGCCAACCCAGTTCTTCAATTGGCTCCTCGGGTTCGAGCTGAGCCGTAAATGCTTCGATCACTTTTTCTGCATTGACAAGCGTACGACGTCGGCCGTTGTCGGGATCGAAGGATTCAAGCGTGCGCTCAAGCTTGGGCAGGCGCTTGTCGTAGAGCATTAGCAGACCGTTATCGAGCCAGGCATGATCGGGCAGTGATGTCGCCGTTTTTCCTTCCTCGCTGAAAATCCACTCCAGCGACAATCGCTCGTCCTGGGCTAACGCCAAGGAAGCAAACACAAGGATTGCAACGGCGATCTGCGGGAGGAAAAACTTCTCATATTTCATGCTCAATTTGCTGAATTGGTTACAAGTTGTTCTGATGCTGTTATTTTGCATCGGCAGTTTACCTTAGACACAAGGCAGCCGCATGAGCCAGGTACCGCATGATATCGACAGCGACACACATATCGAGACGGATGATGTCACCGATTCACCGCCGGGTGGGCGGGCAATTCTCGCCTTCGCGCTGCCGTCACTGCTGGGTATTCTCGCTTTTCTGACGCCTATCCAGGTTGATGGCAACTGGACCATCATGATGGGCTGGCTGTCAACTGCGGCCACCGCGTTTGTTGGCGATGCGATGACCTGGGTCGTATTCGGCCTGCTCTGGACCAGCACGCTCGGCACATTGATTGTGATGGTGATGGGCCCTGAGCGCGTTCCGGCCGATTCGATGATTTCCAGGCTGTTCCAGGTAGCACCGGTGTGGGTGGCCTTACGCATTATCGGTACGGTCATGGGCACCATGACGATTTTCCAGATTGGCCCGGAACTGTTCTGGCATGCGGATACCGGCGGCACTGTCTTGCGTGTGCTTGCGTTCGCGATCGTGCCCCTGTTCCTGTTCGCGGGTTTGCTGATGCCATTTCTTACGGACTACGGTTTGATGGAATTCGTCGGTACGATGGTCAAGCGCGTGTTCCGCAAAATGTTTACATTGCCGGGGCGCTCCGCCATCGATGCGCTGGCATCGTGGCTGTCTTCTGCGCCGGTTGGCGTCCTGATCACGATTCAGCAATACGTATCCGGTCACTATCTCGCACGAGAGGCAGCCGTTATTGCAACCAATTTCTCCGTCGTCTCGGTGCCATTCGCTTTGATCGTTGCGAATACTGTCGGGCTCGGTCACATGTTCCTGTCATATTACTCGGCGGTTGTCGTGACCGGTGTCATCACGGCGATGATCATGCCGCGCATCTGGCCGTTGTCCGGATTCCCGGATACACCGTATGATCAAATGCATCCCTTGCGCGAAAAGCCTGCGGGGGATGGCTCATTGTTCCGGGAAGCGATCGATCTTGCCACGCAACGAGCTGCAAAAGCGCCGCCCCTGAAGCAGCAATTTCATACCTCGATCGGGCATATCCTCGACATATGGTTCGGCCTGGTTCCCGCGGTGATCGCGGTGGGCGGTGGCGGCCTGATACTGGCCAATTACACGCCGGTACTGCAATGGTTGTCCTGGCCGCTGGTACCGCTACTTGAACTGGCCGCTTTGCCGGATGCCGCGATTGCGGCGCCCGCGTTGATTGCCGGTTTCCTCGATATGTTCCTGCCGGCATTGATGGTCGCCAACATCGATGCAGAGATTACGCGTTTCGTGATCGGCGTAATTTCACTGACGCAACTTATCTACATGTCAGAGGTTGGCATATTGATGATCAAGTGCGAAATCCCGCTGCGCTTTCATCACCTGTTGGTCATCTTCGTGCTGCGGACCCTGATCGGCTTGCCGATTGTTCTGGCATATGCACACTGGGTCGTTTACTGATCGAATAATCCTGACTTGGCGAGCTGCCGTGCGACACGGGTCATTTCGTGACCTTTACCATTCTCATCGAAGGACCCGAAGAATGCGACCACGAGATCACGGGACGGTGAGATGTAGAGTCCCTGCCCGCCAAAGCCACCCTTGAAGAAGTCGCCGTCTTCCATGACAAAGTCCCACTGATAGGTATTGTGCCGGGCTGGCTCGCCATCGACCATTCGCGGATCGTCTTCGCGATCCGCGTTGAATATCTCCGGGCGTCCGCCGCTCTGGATCTTCGACAGGTAGGCATCCGAGATCAGCGAATCCATGCCGTTTCGCCCGCCTGGCGTAAACAATAGTCCGAAGCGCGCCATGTCGCGGAGTGTAGAGCTGATGCCACCGCTTGCGATCGGCACGCCGCGCCTTGGCGCTACGATGATGCCGTCCGAATCCGCTCCCATTTTTTGCCAGATCTCTTTGGAGAGAATATCGGTGTAGGTTTGGCCGCTGATCGTCTCGATGAGCCATCCGAGGATGAAGGTGTTCGGCGATGTATATTCGAATGCTTCTCCGGATGGTCGATGCGCGTCCAGTGAAGCCATATAGTCGAAAGTGCTGTCCATCGTCGCGTCGGTAGCGCGCAGCCAGCCGAGGGAGGCCTCATACTGGTAATAGCAACGCTGCGGATTGCTGTATGCGCCTTCCTCGCCTTCGAGGCAGCCAATACCGGACGCCATATCCAGTATGTCGATAACAGGTACACCTTCCCAACCCGATCCAGCCAGTTTCGGCAGGTAGCTATCCACCGGCTGGCTGACGTCGATTTGCTCCCGGTCCTCGAGTATTGCGATCAGCGTTGATGCGAAACCTTTCGATACCGACATCTGCAAATGCTTATCTTCGGGGAGCATGTGCGGATAGGTTTCGAAAACCACCTGGCCGTGGTGGAGGACCAGCGCACCATCCACCGTCGAATTATTGACATAGTTGGTCAACGTCATCTCACCCTGGTCGGTGGTAGTAACAAAATTTCCGACGTCCGTGCGGATCGCATCTGGCAGGGTTCGTATCGGACCGCCACGGTCGATCAGGCTGTGATTCCAGAACTCTGACATGTTGAGAAACACATAGCGCATCAGCGGTCCGCCATCGTCCCAGTTATCCATGGTCCATTGCTGTCGAAAACTCGTCGCTTCCTCCAGTGAGTAGCCGCTGTCGCCGTCTGCAGCGACCGTCAAAGTCACAGAGAGAAGTGCGCCAGGAATCAGTAGCCTGGTTTTCATGAATTGTTCCCCTTTGATTTACGCCAGTGGCGGCCGTTCGTTGACGACGCCGAGTTCAGCTTCCAATGCACGCCCAACCCGGATGAGTTTGCCTTCCTCGAACAGGTTGCTCCACAGGCTCACGGAGCGCGGGATGCGATGCAGCGTTTCGTCGGTGTCGTTCTCGGGGTGGTTGAATAACTCGCGTGGCGTAATTTCTTCGAAACCGGCCCGCATGGCCAGGCAAGGCTGACCCGTGAAATTGGTGAGACTCAACATCGGCGTGCCGAAGCTCGGACCGAAAACGACGTCGACCTGCGAGAAGAACTCATGCGTCTTCCTCATAATATCGCGGCGTAAGCGATCTGCCTGCACGTAATCGACTGCCGAATAAAATCGCGCCGCGCGAAAGTTGTTTGGCCATGCGTTCTTGATCTGACGTCGCAAAAGATCGTCCCGGCCCGACAAGGTAAGCTCTTCGAATGCCGCGGCAGATTCCACATCGAGCAGTGTCACAATTGCATCGACCGGCAGGTCCGGCAGCGCAATTTCCTTCAATGTCACATTCAGTCGCGAAAGTGCCTCGAGTGCTGTCCTGTCAGTCGAGCGAACATCCTCGCCCTCGAACCAGCTTGGGTCATAACCGACAGTCAGATCGCTGATTGCCTGCCGGCCGTCATAGCTGAAGCCCATATCGATTGATGAGGCATCCATCACGTCAAATCCATTCAGCACGCTCAACACCAGCGCAGTGTCTTCGGTAAAGCGGCACATCGGTCCGATCTTGTCCAATGACCAACACAATGCCATAGCGCCGGCACGCGATACCCGACCATAGGTTGGTCGCAGTCCCGACAACCCGTTCCTGTCCGCCGGCGATACGATAGATCCCAGCGTTTCGGTACCGATCCCGAATGAACAAAGGCCGGCAGCGGTCGCAGAACCGGACCCTGCAGATGATCCAGATGCGCCTTCCTTCGGATTCCAGGGATTGCGGGTCTCACCGTCAAACCAGACATCGCCCCAGGCAAGCGCCCCCAGCGTAGTCTTGCCCAGCATCACCGCACCGGCTTCCTGCAACAGTCGAACGACGGCGCCGTCCTTTGCGGCCACGCGGTCTTTATAAGGCTCTGCGCCCCAGGTCGTCAGGATGTCTTTTGTGTCCAGCAGGTCTTTGACGCCGTAGGGAATGCCGTGCAGCGGGCCCCGAACCTGGCCGGTCGCGCGTTCGCGATCCGCCTGGTCGGCCTGCGCCCGTGCGATTTCCGGCGTGACAGTGACAAAACATTCGAGCAGATCGCCATACCGCTCGATGCGCTCGAGGTAAATGTCCGTCAGCTCGCGGCTCGTGATCTGACCAGTGGTCATCCAGCGCGCCTGTTGCTTGACGGAAGCAAAGGCAATGTCGCTTGCATCGTCGGGTAGTGCAGCAATCTCTTCGGGATACAAAGTGATGGAATTCGCCTGATCGGGATAGGTCACGCCGGGGAGCCGAGGGTCGAACGTCATGGCCGGCGCGAATGAATTCGGCATCTCCTGGCTGCGCATGGAATTCAGGTTTTCTATCTGCCTGGCGAAGAAGCCTTCCTCGCCTTCCTCGCCTTCGTCAACTTCCTCGACAGGGCCGCCGAGAATCAGCCGCCGCTCTGCTTCAGAGAACTGCAGGCCGAATAGTTTTTCAGCCTCAGCCAGCGAGCGCTCTGTAATCCGCTCGTCGAAGCCGGCCCAGATATCGTCCTCTGACGAATCCTCCGCAGGCACACAGGCTGAGAGGGCAGCGCCGCCGCCACCCATTAACGCGGCGACTAAAACTCGCCTGCGATTCAATAACAAAGATTCTTTCTTGTTCATTCCGGCGCCCCCGCTTTGGAATTCGTTTATTCTTCTTAGAATGGACCAGTTTAACACTCCATGGCGCGTAACCGCCGTCGCAATTTATACCACACCGACGGATTCCAGGGTTTACGGCACGCTCGATATCGATGTGACTGATGCCAAGCGTTTCATCGATGAGAAACGCGAGGCGGGCACCAGG
>SMWE01000101.1 GCA_004357475.1 Gammaproteobacteria bacterium | reverse complement strand
TTGGCCCTGAACCTGACCTTCGGATGCCGGGTTTTGCTTTGTCATGGAATGTGGCAAATTATGTCTTTGCCCCCAATCGGAACTTCAATGCCCAAACGTATTGCAATAGTCGAAGACGAAGCCGCCATTCGGGAAAATTATGCGGCGGCGTTTCGGCGCGAAGGGTATACGGTAGACCTGTACGAGGCCCGAAAACCGGCGATGGATGCATTCGCGGCACGCCTGCCCGATCTTGTGGTTATTGACATAAATTTGCAGGATGACGTCGAAGGCGGATTCGAGCTCTGCCGTGACCTGAGAAGCCGCGCCAGCGATTTGCCGATAATCTTTTTGACCGCAAGGGACAGCGAGTTCGATGCGGTCTCCGGCCTGCGGCTCGGGGCCGATGATTACCTGACCAAGGACATAAGCCTGCCCCATCTGATGGCCAGGGTTGCAGCATTGTTCAGGCGTCTCGATGCAATGCAGAAACCGCAGGCGGAAAAGAATCGAATTAATCGCGGAGATCTCGAGCTGGACATCGATCGCATGACTGTTCGCTGGAAGGACGTACCGGTCGGTCTGACCCTGACTGAATTTTGGATGGTCCACGCGCTTACCCGCTATCCGGGCCATGTCAAATCCCGCCAGCAGCTGATGGATGCCGCACAAGCCGTTCTTGACGACAACACGATCACCTCACATATCAAACGCATTCGGCGCAAGTTCATCGACATCGACGCGGACTTCGATTCGATCGAGACGGTGTATGGGATGGGGTATCGCTGGCTCATCGACTAGCCATCTAATATGAACTTGCGCAAGCAATTGTTGCTGGTCAGTGTTCTGACACTGATTCTTCCCTGGGCCGGATGCCAGGTCCTGCGTGATACGGAGTCCGCGCTGCGACAAGGTCAACAGCAATTTTTGTCCGGAACTGCACAGGCGATAGCCGATTCTTTGTCACAGTTTCCCGATGAACTGCTTGCCGGAAAGGATGACCTGAGATTCGGTCAGAACCAGCTTTACGGGCATCCGCTGGTGACAGCTCCCTTGATTGACGGCTACTTCGATGACTGGACGACGCCCGAGGGATCTGCAATGCCGTTGCGCGGAACCGACGGCACCATTAAATACGTCGTCGGCATCAAGCGGCCGCATGTCTATTTGCACGTCGACGTTCGCGATACTTCGGTGATTTTCGATCGCGGCCAGGACGCAATTTTCCCAAGTGGCCATTCCGATCATGTTTCCCTGATTAGCGTTGACGAATCAGGAGAACGCACCATTTTCAGATTTCGCGCAGAAGCGCCGGGAGAAATCATCGCGGTTCGCGAAACAGGCGGTGAGGTCTTCGACGATACCAGGATAGCCGCGTACTGGCAGGATACGCCGGGTGGATATCGCCTCGAAGCAAGAATCCCGCAATCATTACTGGGCAGCCGATTGGGCCTCGTTATCATCAACACCGATAACGCCACCACGCCCGGTATTCGAAGTGCAACTTTCGACGGCGACCTGCCGGGTCGATTTGTCACGATTTCTCCGGTTCTACAGAGCGTTGCCGCCGGTTACGTGCAGCCCGGGTGGCGCCTGATTGTTACCGACCTGCACGGGTGGCGACTGGCGCAGGCTGGCAGCATTTCGGGGGTACCGGAGGGTGTCGAAAATATTTCGCCATCATCCGGCTGGTTGCGCCTTGCCTACAACCTGCTGCTCGAACCAGGGGCGGCATCGGCGCTTGCAGAACCCGACGCCAGCGGCCGCGAGCAACAAGGCTATGTAAGCGAGGCTTTGAACGGACGTTCGGCCACGAGATGGTTTCGCAGCCCTGACACGGGTAAGGCAGTCGTTTCTGTCGCGCATCCGATTTTTTCCGGCACCGTGCAAACCGGTGCGATCATCCTGCAGCAGGGTACGGATGCGATCCTTAGCCTTACCAACCAGGCAATGATGCGGCTAATTACGTTGACGCTAATTGCGACAATTAGCGTCGCCCTTGTGCTGCTCGGTTACGCGAGCTGGCTGTCGGCGCGCATCCGTCGTTTAAGTTATGCCGCCGAACGTGCGCTCGATGAAAAACACGTTCTAACTTCTCTGCCAAGTGCTCTGGCGGGAGACGAGATTGGCGATCTCTCACGCAGTTTTTCCAATGTGATGCGGCAACTCGGCGACTACAATGACTATCTGCAGACGCTTGCTTCAAAATTGTCACACGAACTCAGGACACCGCTGACTATCGTAAAGTCATCGCTGGAAAACCTGGAGCACGAAACACTCTCGAAAGAGTCGGCCATCTATACGGCACGTGCCAAAGAAGGCGTCGAACGGCTTCGAAAGATTCTAAGCGCGATGAGTGAGGCCAGTCGTACCGAAGAACTCATCGAAAACGCGGAACCCGAGAACTTCGATCTCGGCGAAGTGCTCGAATCAACGGTTGCTGCCTACGCGGACGCCTGGCCGGAGAGACAATTCATTTTCGACAATCATGCGACGGACGCATTTGTTTTCGGTTCACCCGAACTCATTATTCAAATGCTCGACAAACTGGCTGACAACGCAGTCGATTTCAGCTCCGCAGGCGATGAAATCAGGGTGTCGCTCGACAACGATCCCGACGGTGTCGAATTATCGATATCCAATCCGGGCCCGCCATTGCCTGACAACATGCGCACGCAACTCTTCCATTCAATGGTCTCGGTAAGGCACGGTGATGGGGAAAGACATCTTGGTCTCGGACTCTATGTCGCGCGCCTGATTGCGGAGGGCCATAACGGCTTCATTTCTGCGGAGAACAGGAATGGTGGCGTGATATTCACCGTCAAATTGCCAACTGTGGCTGCGGTCTGACCGACATAGCCCTGGCATCGAACAACCACTAATATGCAGGACTGACTATCAGATAATGGAGCGCTGCAAATGGCGAATGAAGGCTACCACGAACCAATAGACGAATTGACAAACAACACGCGCGACATGCACCGGGTGATAACTTCGTTAATGGAAGAACTCGAGGCCATTGACTGGTACAACCAACGCGTCGACGCCACTAAGGATCCCGAACTCGCGGCAATCCTTGCGCATAACCGGGACGAGGAAAAAGAGCATGCGTCGATGGTCCTCGAATGGATTCGCCGCAAGGATCCGGCGTTTGACAAGGAACTGAAGGATTTCCTGTTTACAGATAAGCCGATCGCACACCAATAGAGAGCAATTGAGGACAATTGAGGGACAATTGAGGACAGCCATCAAAATCGAAGCGATTTCTGTATAGCAATTGAGGACAGCCATCAAAATCGAAGCGATTTCTGTATCAAAGGACGAGAAATGACATGCACTAATTGATGGGTGTCCTCAAATTGGCTCACTAATTGATGGGTGTCCTCAAATTGGCTCACTAATTGATGGGTGTCCTCAAATTGCTCAAATTGGCTCAACATGCACTAATTGATGGGTGTCCTCAAATTGCTCAAATTGGCTCAAATTGCTCAAATTTCGCTTATATTTCGGCCAGCACCGGGAGCCTTGAGATGCGGGCATTTATCGATGGTTTGGGTGCAAAACGCGCGATTGTGAAAGGAAACAAGCCCCAGGTACAAGTGCCGATGTTGGTCTAAAATCAACAATGGATATTGATCAGGAACAATTCCTGAGTACACTGTATCGTAGGCAGTCAAAGCATGCCAAAAATACCACCTAGAATCAGTCGCTTGTTTTGTTGGTTTGGGTGGCATGATTTTCGCGTCATCGACACATCTTTCGGCTTCGGCGCCGCAGGCAATGTCGAGAGGGTACAGTGCCGACGCTGCGGTGTGACTATCACCCGTTCAGCTTGATCGGATTTCCTCGTACAGGCAGCCATTGATCAGATGCAACGGCATTTGAGCAGCTGCTGTCTGCACCGTAATTCTGATGTGGGGTATATAAAAAAAATGATAACCGTTCAGACTGATGTGGAGGGTAGCGTTGAAAGAGTTCAGTATGCACTGGTTCCTGCCAATGAATTTTCGTTTTCACCCGCTCTGCATGAGGCGCGTGAGTTCCTCAAGGGAGATTGGGACCGTCTCGAGCCGGATCCCTACATGGCCGATGGCGGAAATTACCGTTGCAGGCGATACGGGCTGTACCGGTTGTCAGCGTCGACCGGTCCTGACCCACATTCCCGACGCGTGCTTCTATCAAAGCATCGAAATAAACCCTCTCAACGGCGGTGAGGAAAGACACTTTGCACCACTGGCCGCCGACACCGTCAGGAACCCCTTCCTGCGCGAACTCATAGAGTTTGACTTTGCGCAGCTGACATCGAGGCAACATATCGAGGTCGACTGGCTAATCGGCGTCCACCAGATCCGGATAACCGCAACGACCGGAGTGCAGGGAAATCCCACACCCGAGGGCATTCATCGTGACGATGAAAACTATACGGCGCAACATCTGGTCACTCGTCACAACATAGATGGTGGCATTAACTACTTTTACGGTAGCGGGCCGGAGCCGACGAGGCGTCCCCAGGCTGTTTGGAAACAGGAGTGTTACTTCGACTCGCACTATTTTGACCGGTCTCTATGGCACAGCGTTTCCCCGATTGTCTCCGGCAACGGTGACGGGCACAGAGATGTCATCCTCATTGATTTCGTGGAGTTGCCTAAGGCCCATTAGGCAAGTATCCGGATGGCACTCTATATCCGGCTGGACAGGACGGCAGTAGAGGGTCTCGCTCGCCGCTTCGGAATTGGTGACATCACAGCTTTCTCCGCCATGGACGGTGGGCAGGAGAATACCAGCTATTGCGTCGAAACGAGCTCGGCAAGATACGTGCTGACGCTTTGGGACCAAAAGTCGCTAAAGGACGCCACTAACCTTGCGAATCTACTGATCTACTTGTTCGACCACGGTATTCGCACCTCGCGAGTTGTTGTCCCACCGAAAGAGCCAATCGTGATTCTGCACGATGACAAACCTGTCATGCTGAAGCGCTACGTCGAGGGAGGCGTCACCGCCGACTTAGCCGGAAATATACTCGTTCAGTTGGGCGCGGAAATGGCTCGGTTACATGAGATCTCCGCGCCATCCTACATACCTCAAGCGTTTCCCTACGGTCGTGGCCAGTTCCCCGAAGTGACAAATTCCAATATTGACCATGTTTATATCGACTGGCTATCAGAAAAGCAGGGTTATTTGCAAGAACGCATTCCTCAGCATCTACCGATGACACTGATTCACGGAGATGTCTTCTTCGATAACATGATTGTTCAGGGTGATCAGCTCAAGGCAATCATTGATTTCGAAGAAGCTTGCCACTATTACCGCAGCTTCGATCTGGGAATGGCGATCGTCGGTGCTTGCCGGGATCGTCAGGGAATCTCTTTCAAAAAAGCGCGAAAACTTTTACGAGGTTATCAGAAAGAGACAACGCTTCACTCAATCGAGCAGGAATCCCTGAAGACCTTTGCGGTATATGCCGCAACAGCCACGTCATTTTCGCGATTCAGGCAATATCATCTGCGAAGACCCGAACCCCGGTTCCACGACAAGCATGTTGAAATGCAGACGCTTGCGGACACTATTTCTCGATATCCGGATTCGCAATTTACCGGGTTATTCGCGGAGAAAATTTTCGACTAACTGTTGCACTTCCACGCTGAATGCAAACCAGGAAATCACCGACTTTCAGGGCTATCAGTCAAATAACTCGAACTCTTGGCTGAATCCGACCGCAAAATCACGAGCAGACTCCGAGATAGCGACAAATGCCCGCAGCCGCTTCGCGGCCTTCAAAAACGGCGGTCACGACCAGGTCGGAACCCCGTACCATGTCGCCGCCTGCGAAGACTTTCGGATTCGTTGTCTGAAACGGATGCGCGCCGATTGAATCAACCCCGGGTTCTGCAACCAGCTTGACGGACACGGGTGCCTCGGGGTTCACCTGCTTCAGATCGAAGATCAGCTGCGCCAGGTCCTCAATGGAGTAAATATCGTGGTGCGGCGGCGGGGAAATCAGACCGACGCCGAGCTTCGCATAACGCAGCCGCGCAATCATGTCATTGACTTTGTGTCCCGGCAGCTGACCACCTTCGCCGGGTTTCGCGCCCTGTGCGATTTTTATCTGCAGCACTTCAGCGTTGACCAGGTACTCGACAGTAACACCGAAACGGCCGGACGCGACCTGCTTGATTTTGGACATTCGCTCACTGCCGTGACGCGAAGGATCCTCGCCGCCCTCGCCCGAATTCGAGCGGGCCCCGATGCGATTCATTGCGATCGCCAGTGCCTCGTGCGCCTCTGGGGAAAGCGCGCCCAGCGACATACCGGCGCTGTCGAATCTCGGCAATATCTCTTCGATCGACTCTACTTCGTCGAGCGGGATTGGCGGCCCGGCGGGCACGACCCGGAACAAATCGCGGATGGTCGCGACCGGCCGTTAATTGACCAGTTTCGCATACTCCTGGTATCGGTCGAAATCACCGGAACGAACTGCTGCCTGCAAGGTGGCGATCACGTCCGGATTGAAGCAGTGATACTCGCCGCCGTGCACGTATTTCAGGAAACCGCCCTGCTTAAGCGGCTGACACGGGTCCCATGCTGATCGCGCGAGTCCCTGCTGATCGTCGTGCAAGTCTGCAAACTTCGCACCCTGTATTCGGCTGACCGTACCTCTGAAACCGCGATCAACGACTTCATCGTGCAGGTCGACAATCTCGAAAAGCTGCGCACCCCGATAACTCGACACGGACGAAATACCCATTTTCGACATGATCTTGAACAGGCCCTTGCGAATTCCACGTCGATAGCTGCGACCCAGTTGCTGCTGACGGGAGATCGCGCCCTGCCGCGCGAAATCCTGCAGGCACTGATAGGCAAGATAGGGATAGACCGCCGTCGCACCATAACCGATGAGACACGCAAAGTGATGCGGATCCCGGGCGACGCCGGTTGCAACGATGATATTGACCGCGCAGCGCAAGCCAAGGGCTACGAGGTGATGATGCACGGCGCCTGTAGCCAGCAATGCATGTACCGGCAACAACTCTTCCTTCAGGTAGCGATCGCTGAGTATCAATATCAGCTTGTCGTCGGCAACTGCCTGCTCCGCCTGAGCACAAATTTTCTCGAGCGCCTCGGGCAGTGGCAGCTCCTTCGGCAGAATCAGGTCGATGAAAGCATGACTGTCCGCGAACATGCTGTAGCCGAGCAGTTGGCGCAATTTCCGTTGCGATAGAATCGGCGAATTCATGATGACGTGGTTGGCGTGTTGCGGCCCAATGTTGAACAGGCTGGATTCACGGCCGATATTTGTTTGTAACGACATCACAATGCGTTCCCGCAGCGAGTCGATCGGCGGATTGATTACCTGGGCAAACTGTTGCCGAAAATAGTCGAACGGTGATCTGATCGTTTGTGACGGCACCGGCATCGGCGTGTCGTCACCCATCGATCCGACCGCCTCCTGCTCGGCCATTGCCAGCACCGCAATTACTTCGTTCAATTCCTCCCGTGAGAGATTGAACATTTTCTGATACGTCGCCAGCGTATCTTCATCGAACGGCTCGGCAGCCATGTGCCGGTCGACGAGTTCAGAATCCAGGTACCATACGCCCTGCTTCAACCACTTCTTATATGGATATCATGATTTCAATTCGTCATGAATATCGTCTGTCTCGAGCAAGACGCCATTTTCCAGGTCGACTGCCAGCATTTCTCCCGGACCAAACCGTCCCTTCCTGACGACCTGGCTATCGTCGTAGTCGTAAACGCCGATTTCAGATGCGATCGTGATATGCCGGTCATTCGTGATGACATAGCGCGCCGGCCGCAAGCCGTTGCGATCAAGACAGCAGACAGCATAACGGCCGTCCGTCAGCACGATCCCTGCGGGCCCGTCCCATGGTTCGATCTGGCAATCGAAGAATTCATAGAAAGCACGAACGTCCGGATCCAGCGTATCCATTGCCTGCCATGCCGGCGGAATCAGAATGCGCATTGCCTGCAACACATCCATGCCGGCGGCCCGCATGACCTCGAGCATATTGTCGAGGCTCATTGAATCGGAACCCGTCAATGAAATGATCGGATACAGGTCGGAAAGGTCGGGCAGATTCTCCGAGCGAAAATTCCGTGCCCTTACCAGCGCCCAGTTGCGGTTGCCCCTGATCGTATTGATCTCACCGTTGTGCGCAAGGAAGCGAAACGGTTGGGCAAGGCGCCACTCGGGCAACGTATTGGTGGAAAAACGTTGATGGAAAATGCAGACGGAAGACTTAAGCCTCGAATCTCGCAGGTCTGGATAGAACTCGGGCAATACGTCCGCCATCACCATGCCCTTGTAGATGATGGTTGCCGAGGAGAGGCTGGCAATATATGCAATCGGGTCGATTGCCTGGAATCGATTCTCGGCACGACGGCGTGCAAGGAACAAAGCCAGGTTGAATGCACCGCGTGCCATGCCTGCCGGCGCATTAACGAACACCTGTTCAATACGTGGCAAGGTTCTGAGCGCAAGCTCTCCGCAAACCTCCGGATGCACAGCAATCTCCCGCCAGCCCGCAACGTCGAGGCCGCTGGACTGGATCCCTGTATCGATCTCGTACCTGACTTTCTCCGCCAGTTTTTCATCCTGGTTAAGGAATACCATGCCCGCGGCAAAGCGTTCGTCGAGTTGCAGACCGAGTTCGGTGCCGAGCGCACGCAGAAAGGACTCGGGGAACTTGATTAGCAGGCCGCAGCCATCACCGGTTTTTCCGTCCGCAGCAACGACGCCCCTGTGCGTGAGCCTCTTGAGGGCGGCGATAGCCGTTTCAACCACCCAATGACTGGCATTGTCATCGAGATTGGCAATGAGGCCGAAGCCACAGCTGTCGTGCTCGAATGACGGATCGTACAAGCCAGTTGAACAGTGCCTGCATCAATTGCACGCCCACTAGTTTTGTCGAATGAATTACGTCGCCCAGACGTACAAGCGCCACAAAGCGCCTTGTCGAGCTGCTCAAGTCACGCGAGTTCGTTTCTGATGGAAGCTGTTCTGCACCATTATTGTGCAACGCGGCGGAGAACGATTTATTGACAATTCAACGGAACAACCCGAACCATTGAGTATATGACACTGCTTGCAAGTTCATCCAGCAATTCCGAAAAATCGCATGACCGCTCGATTGCCTGCACGATTTAGTGCCGTTTCTCGAGTGAGAATCGTGCCTGAATCTCCGCTCAGAAAGGTTTCCCGCGAAACGACAAGCTGCGTTCAGTATTCAATCGAACTGATCGGACGCCGTTTGTGTCATGTTGATGATGCCTGAGCTCGAAAACGGAATCGGTTTGACGAACGGAATATCGACAGTAAGGTTACCTTGCAACTCGTAGGAAACATTTTCCCTGAAGCCGCCACGAAATAACGAGGTCAGATATGTTGCGGAGCTCAGGATATCCAGGTCAACACTGATTGCGAAGGAATCGTCCCCGCGCGCAGGCACGGTAAAACTTCCCTGCGTTTCGCCGCCGGCGAATTTTTCATCATCGAAAACCAACTGGTACTCAACTGCCGTCACTGGCAAGGGGAAGGGATTCGGATTGCTGATGTCAAAACTCAACAGGAATGTCTGCCGCCGAAAATTTGCTGCCGTGAGCTCTATGCCGGTCAGGTCAACTATTGGAGAATCAATGACAGCCCCTGTGCCTGCACACGCTGACAAAGAAGCAACCGCGGACAACAAATAATACTTGCAAAAAATTTCGATTTGCCTCATATCTGCCTCCCATCACTCCCGATCAACGCATTTTGCGGCCAACTGCTCCCCAACGCGCGCCAATCAGCATCCATTCATCGTCCGTGTTCTCGAGTTCGAGCTCGAAATTATATGCATCCGCCCGGATGCCCAATGCGCTCGCATCCGTGCCAGCCATAGCCACCGTCAAACTAACCTGCGCTGCGGTACCCCCCATGAGCACAATGGTATCAATACGTGTTAAAAAGGCGACGGATTTCTGGCGCAGGAAGTACAGTCGCAGCATGTTACCGATCTGCGCATGATCGTTGCCCCGTGCGTCCGCATAGTTCTCTGAGATCATTGCCAGCAGGTCTCGCCGGTCTTTGTCCTCGGCAGCAGCTTCAGCAGCTTCAACCCAGGCCCGCAGAGCCTCCTCTGGGTCTGCTTCGGGTCCGCCGCCGCACCCTGCCAGGAATGCGCAAATCAGGCTGAATATCACAATTCGCATTGTTGCAACTCATCAGGGCAAAACGTGTTCGGGTATGCCTGTATCGCAATTCCGCTTCCAGCGCACAGCATTTGCTAGAGTCCAGTGGTACAACACACTATGAGCGGTCGGACCACGAATTTTCTGTGACGTGGTTCGCATATCGGCCGAGGCTGCGCAAAAATCTCATTGAGAAGAGCGCAGCGATGACACATTGATTTGGAATATCGGAACAATGGCAGTAAAACTTCTTAGCGACGCCCTCGAAGCAACTATTACTGACGAAGATCATATCCGAATCGATGCAATCTTGGCGTTCTGGTTCAAGAAAAAAACGCTGAGCGCACCACAGATCGACAGCCGCATGGATTTGTGGTTCGGCGAGGACCATGTTTTTGGCCAGGAAGTGCTGACGGAATTTTCTGACGACGTCGATCGTGCTTCCGAGGGTCAGCTCGATCACTGGGCACATGAACCCAGGGGCCGGCTTGCGCTGATCCTGTTGCTCGATCAGTTTCGGCGCAACATTTATCGCAATACAGCTGATGCATTCGCTAAAGATAAGGCAGCATTGAAGCTGTGCGTCGAAGGTGCGATGGAGAAAATGGACAAGGACCTGTCACCGATTCAACGTGCATTCTTCTATATGCCCCTGCAACATGCCGAATCGCGCAGCGTGCAAAAGAAATCCCGGGATGTTTACGGACGACTGTCCGGGACCGTTTCACCAACCTACAAAGAAACCTTCGAGACCATTTTCCATTTCGCTGAATTGCATGCCGATATCATCGAGCAATTCGGCCGTTTCCCGCACCGGAACAAAATACTGGAGCGCGAAAATACCGCGGAGGAAAACGAGTACCTTGGAGGCGACGTCCCAACATTCGGGCAGCGTAAATAAGGGGACAGTTTACTTAATTGACAGCCGTGCCCATCGTTGTCTTAGGAATTAAAGCAATTAAGTAAACAGTCCCTTTATTTCAAGAAATTGTTAGAGGGGCTTCAGCTCCGAATGCCTTCCGCTGGCGCCACAGATAACAGATCCCCGGAAATTCTGAGGAATCGCAGCGTCAGCAAAATCGCTGCCACGGTTAATCCCAGCACGAACCCTGCCCAAACATAATTGGGTGGTGCACGAAACGTAATCGCTGCCATGTAGGCGAGCGGGAATCCTAACGCCCAGTAGGCAAACATGTTGATGACCATCGGAATTTTCGTGTCCTTGTAGCCACGTAATGCACCGGCCGCACCAATCTGTGCACCGTCAGCGATCTGAAACATCGCCGCCATCAGGAGCAGGCTTATCGCAATTGCCTGCACTGAGGTATCACTCGTGTACAGATCAACCACCGCATGCCTGAACAGAAGGAGGCACGCCGCGGAGCACGACATGAACAACATGCACATCGCAATGCCCATCAGGCCAGCGGACCTTGCTGCAGGCGCGTCGCCGGCGCCAAGCGCATGCCCGATACGCACTGTTATTGCCGAGCTGAACGCGAGAGGAATCATGAACATCATAGATGAGAAATTTAGCGCAATCTGATGCGCCGCCGTGATACTGGCGCCACGTGTCCCTACCAGGATTGATACCGCAGAAAACAGACCCGCTTCGGCAGTAATCGTAATGCCGATCGGCATCCCCAGTTTTATGATTTCTTTGAGAATCGGCAGGCGTACCGGCGCAACACGCTCGAATATCTTCAACGGCGCATAGATCGGGTGAAAAAAAACAATGGACCCGATAATGATCAGCATCAGCCACATGGTTATAGCGCTGGCGATGCCACAACCCACGGCGCCGAACGCGGGCACACCGAAATGACCGTATATCAGCACGTAGTTCAGGAACACGTTGCACACCAGCGCAAACAGTGACGTATACATGATCGGACGCATGAAGCCGATGCCTTCCGTCGTAAAGCGGAATGCGAGAAAGCCACAAATTGCGGGAGCACCATAAATAATAGACTCGACATAACCGATCGTGAGCTGCCGAAACTCGACGTCAATGCCAATGAATGTCAGCACGGGCGCGACAAAAAGGTGTACCAGGGTAATCAACGTCAGACCCAGTGCAACCGCGAGCCAGAGCCCTTGCCGCGTATAGCGCCCGATCGCCGACATTTCTCCGGCGCCGAATCGCGTTGCGGTGATTGGCGATATCGCCATCATCAAACCAAGGCACACCGTGAAGCCAAGGAACCATATGCTGGCGCCAACAGCGACGGCTGCAAGTGCCTCGGCACCAAGTCGGCCAGCCATGACGGCATCAGCGAAGTGCATGCCGGCGATCGACAGATTATTGATGATCAACGGGCCAGCAAGACGCGCCAGCTCCCTGGCTTCATGCAGCCAGCTATTAGTCGATGAGGAGGTGGTCATTGATTCGTCTGTCGTGCTCGATTCCCGACTTTAGCATGGCGTGCCTACGATACCCTGCAGTAATAGTGTAAAGTTGCGAACACTTCACGCCTTCTGGATTTCGCGGAGACAGGTATGTTGCATGACGGGCGAGCGATACGGGTGGCTGTTATCGGGGGGCTCCGGATTCCGTTCTGCCGTGCTCATTCCGTATACGCGGAAACATCAAACCGGGAGATGATGACAGCAACACTGGCCGCCCTGGTGCAGAAGTACGATCTGAAAGGTCAGACACTCGGTGACGTCACGCTTGGCGCAGTCATCAAACATTCAAGCGACTGGAATTTTGCCAGGGAATGCGTAATTGGTTCCGGCCTTTCGTTGCGCACGCCAGGCATTGACATGCAACGGGCCTGCGGCACCAGTATCGAAGCCTGCATCAACATTGCCAACAAGATCGCACTGGGACAAATAGAGGCCGGCATAGCCGGTGGTAGCGATTCGGTCAGCGACGTACCGATGGTGTTCGCGGACGGATTTCGCTGCCTGATACTGGCAAGCCATCGTGGTCATTCCATCGTAGAAAAAGTGCTTCCGTGGTTTCGACTTCGGCCGAACCATTTCATACCGCAGTTTCCCGGCGTTACGGAACCTCGCACCAATCTCTCGATGGGCGAAAGTATGGAGATAACCGCGAAAAAATTTAATGTCACCCGGGAGCATCAAGATCAGCTCGCCCTCGCCAGCCACATTAAGGCAGCGGCTGCATACGACGCTGGCTTCTATGCAGACCTGGTCACTCCTTTTCATGGCGCAGAAGAGGACAACAACATTCGCCGCGACACGACATTCGAAAAATTACAGGCACTCAAACCTGTCTTCGATAAGAGCGACGAGGGCACATTAACCGCCGGCAACAGCACACCGCTAACAGACGGCGCCGCCGCTGTGCTGCTGGCGTCGGAAGACTGGGCTCGGCAGAAAAATCTACCTGTCGTCGCTCACCTGACTTTTTGCAAAGTCGCCGCGGTTAATTTCGTCAATGAGGAAGGTTTGTTGATGGCGCCTGTATACGCGGTGTCCGAAATGCTCAAAGATGCAGATATCAGTCTGCAGGACTTCGACTTTTACGAGATTCACGAGGCGTTTGCTGCGCAAACTGTCGCCACTCTGATGGCCTGGCAATCGGAGAAGTTCTGCCGCGATCGTCTTGGCCGAAATGTGCCGCTGGGACCGATTGCGCTCGCAAAGCTCAACGTCAAAGGCGGCAGCATCGCGATCGGTCATCCATTTGCGGCGACCGGTGCGAGAGTGATTGCTACCATGGCCAAATTGCTTCATGAAAAAGGCAGTGGCCGTGGCCTGATCTCGGTCTGCACTGCCGGTGGCATGGGCGTGACTGCTATTATGGAAGCTGCGTAACAGCCATCGTAGGAGCCCGCCCGAGCGATGGCGGGCCTGCAGACGATTGCACTGAAGATCAATCCGCGCCGTTCGTCGATTGGGGGCGACCTCCTACGGACGTGATCTAGGAAAAAATGCAGGCGCAAAGCTGTAGCGGGGGAGACAGCATGGATCTAAGTGCGACACTGGCGACAATCAATGCCGTTCTTTGGAACGAAACCTGGATTCTCATCATCGCAGGCACTGGCGTGCTGTTCACGATCTGGAGTGGCTTCTCCCAGTACCGCGCACTGACGCATGGAACCCGGGTCATTCGGGGCGTATACGAT
>SMWE01000100.1 GCA_004357475.1 Gammaproteobacteria bacterium | reverse complement strand
GCGGCACTAACAGGCATGCTGATCTACGCGACGATGTACCTGCGACTGCGGCAGGCGATTCCGGCGTTGGCTGATGCGTCCTGATTAGTATCGCCCGCTTAGGAAAGGCTCCCACGGTTCTATGGATGAACCCGTAAGAGCCTTTCCTAAGCGGGCGAACGTAAACTTCTTGTAAATCCGATCTGCCAGTTTTTACCACATCACGCCTGATTTAAGTCACCACGGTACCTCACACTGTCCTGGTTATTTTTGCACCTGAACACCAATGAGGAGACCGGCCATGTTGAACAGGATGAACAAGATATCAGCATCGTTGCTTTTGTGCGTACTGCTGGGAACGAGCGTCGCAGATTCGGTACTCGCAAACCCGAATTCAGAGGGTACTGAGCACTCCAGAAAGGTCGATGTCGTGATAGCCCTCGATGTCAGTGGTTCCATGTCAGGCCTGATTGCATCGGCCAAGCAAAGGCTGTGGGACATCGTCAACGAACTGGGTCGGGCGCAACCGCAGCCCCAGTTACGTATCTCAATCGTGAGCTACGGCAATCCCGAGTATGGGGCGGACACTGGTTTCGTGAGAATTGACCTGCCCTTCACCAGCGATCTGGATGCCGTGAACCAGACCCTGTTCGGGTTCAGTACCAACGGTGGCGACGAGTATGTAGCCAGGGTGGTGAGTACCTCCGTTAGTCAGCTGGCGTGGAGCGCCGAGCAGGATGCCCTGCGGATCTTGTTTGTCGCCGGCAACGAAGCGGCCACTCAGGACCCATTGATTTCTGTACGGCAGGCAACGCAGTTAGCGAATGCCAGAGGAATTGTCGTCAACACGATTTACTGTGGCAACGCCAACGACAGTCTTGCTGCAGGCTGGCGAGAGGTCGCTTCAATGACCAACGGCCTGTATGCGAGTATCGATCAGAATTCAGCCGCGGTAGCGAATATTGCAACACCAATGGATGAGAAACTGACTAAGCTCAACCAGGCGTTGAACGACACCTACATCGCCTATGGCGAAGCGGGTGAACGGTATCGTGAAAATCAGCTCGACCAGGACAGGAACGCCGGCGCGATGAGTTCCTCGGCAATCGCCAGCCGCGTCGTCACCAAGGCAGGAAAACTATACGACTCCTCCAAGTGGGACCTGGTTGACGCAGTGAATTCAGGCAAGGCACTTGAAGAAATCGAAGTTGAGAATCTCCCGGTACCAATGCAAGCCATGGACAATGAAGAGCGTGAAGCATTCGTCAAAGAACAGGCCGGGAAAAGAGAAGCACTGCAGGCCAAGATCCGTGAGCTCGGCAAAGATCGGCGGGCATTCATCGAAAATGTGCGGAAAAAGCAGGCAGGTTCAGCACCGAAAAGACTCGATGAGGTTATCCAGAAAGGCCTGAAATCACTGGCTGAAGCAAAAGGTTTTACTTTTGAGGATGAATAACAGTTGTCACGATAACAATCAGGACCCAACTGAGCTTAAATGCACTCCAGCAGCAGCGTCAGCCGCGAATGTAATCGTAGCTGACGCTGAATGATTATTGGAGTCAATATGACTTTTCGACCAGGTATTCTTATTACACCAATAATTGTCATTGGCTTTCTTATTGCCAGCACCTGCGGCGCGGCAGATGCTGCGAATCCCAGGGCCGCCGAATCGGTAACAGTGACGATCTTGTCTTCCAATCTTGCAAGCGGCGGAACTGTCGGGGAGTGGGGGTTTTCAGCATTGGTGGAAGTTGATGGCCGATGCATTCTGTTCGATGCAGGAAATTACCCCGATACTGTTCTTCGCAACGCCAAATCGCTCGGCGTTGATTTATCTTGTGTGACAGATGTTGTTCTCAGCCACTTCCATGCCGATCACACGACGGGTCTGCTGCCGCTTCTCGAAGACCTTCGTTCAAGAAACCCCAACGCAATGCGCAGAATCCACGTTGCTGAGGGATTCTTTCTACCCCGCCGTATTCCCAGCGGCAGCGGCTATAAAAAAATGAACCGGATGATTGCCATGCGCAAGGATCTGGAGGATGCAGGTGTCGAATTCATCGAATACCCGGGACCTGCAGAAATCTCACCTGCCGTCTGGGTCACCGGCCCGGTAGAGAGGAATCACCCGGAGAAAAATTACGCGCAGATTGTGCAGGTCAGGATCGACGGCGCCTGGGTTGTAGACCATGTGCCAGACAGCCAGGGTCTTACAATCGTGACGCCCGCGGGGCCAATTGTTCTGTTGGGTTGCGGCCACTCGGGCAGTGTCAATTTGCTCGAACAGGTCCAGCGATCCATTCAGGACCATTCTATCCATGCACTCATGGGCGGCATGCATCTTTATTCGGCAAGCGACGAAACGCTTCTTTGGACTTCGGATCGACTGCGCAAAATCGGCATACAGAACCTGATGGCCGGCCACTGCACCGGTATCGAGCCGCTGATACGTCTGCGGGCAGAATTGAACCTCAACCGTCGTACTGCGGTCGTGGGCGCTGTCGGATCGCGCTTCGTCTATGGCGAGGGAATTCATCCGACCGCAATCGCGCAGTAGTTTAAAGTAGTTTCTGCCGATCGCGAATATTGTTTATTCGCCCTTTAGAAATGGAGACCATCAAGTACACGACTGCTTTGCCGCTGGACTATCTCTGATACCATTGCCCGCCGAAATTAATCGACGGGACCACGATGCAGGGCAATACCGCTGACAACAATCGCAAGGTAGCCACCTGGCTGCTGGTTTGCTGCGCGCTCGTGTTTATCATGGTAGTACTCGGCGGCGTAACCAGGCTGACGGGTTCGGGACTGTCGATGGTTGACTGGCGGCCCGTGCTCGGCGCGCTGCCGCCGATGTCGGACCAGGCCTGGCAGAAAACCTTCGAGATGTATCAGCAGACACCTGAGTTCGCGAAGGTCAATAGCCACATGGAGGTCGATGACTTCAAGGGTATTTTCTGGCTGGAGTACCTGCATCGACTGCTCGGACGCACGATCGGCATCGTCTTCCTGGTTCCGTTTCTCGTATTTGCATGGCGCGGTTACATTCGAAAACAGGAGTGGCCGAAGTACTCACTGATGTTCGTGCTCGGCGGCATGCAGGGCGTGCTCGGCTGGTACATGGTGAAGAGCGGGCTCGTCGACAATCCCCATGTCAGCCAGTATCGGCTGGTCGCACACCTGGTCGCAGCATTCCTTATATACGGGTACATGTTCTGGATCGCACTGAACCTGATATTTCCGTCCGCCAGCCAGACGCCGCATCCCTGGTATCGAAAGACGCTGGCGTTAGCGACGTTGATCATGGTCACCGTCATCTCAGGCGGATTCGTGGCGGGGTTGAAGGCCGGCAAGATCTACAATACCTTTCCAATGATGGGCGAATACTGGGCCCCGCCAGGGATGTTCGCGATCGAGCCCTGGTGGCGAAACTTCTTCGACAACATGGCCACGGTGCAGTTTGATCATCGCATTCTCGCCATCGCCACTTTTGTTCTGATCATCGTCTACCGGGTCCACATCAGAAAAACGGACCTGCCTTCGAGGCTAGCCAAAGGCGTGAATGCCCTGCTCCACACGGCCGTGCTGCAGGTTGCGCTGGGTATCGCAACATTGTTGCTGGTGGTTCCGGTATCCCTCGCCGCAATCCACCAGGCGATTGGCATGCTGTTGTTTACCGTGGCGCTTTACCTGTGCCATGGATTGAGACGCGTTTGAAGTGGGGTCAGAGCCCGGCTCTGACCCCTATTACGGTTTATACCCATTGGCTGGCGACTCCGGATGCGAGAGCATTCAGGCATGACAATCAATAACAATAACGTCTGCTTTGATCAGGACCTGATCGCGCGCTATGGTGGGCGCGGTCCGCGCTACACGTCCTATCCGACCGCCTTGCAGTTCGATGAGTGGTTTACGGCCGCCGACTACGAGCGGGTCGTGAGATCCAGCAACCAGTCCGGGCGGCCACTTTCCATTTACGTTCACATCCCGTTTTGCAGGTCACTTTGTTACTACTGCGCCTGTAACAAGATCATCACCAGAAATGCGGAGCGCGTAAGAAACTACCTCGTCAACCTGGAACGGGAAATCGACCTGCAATCCATATTGTTCGACGACTCCCGCCGCGTCGAACAATTGCATTTTGGTGGGGGCACGCCTACCTATCTGAACCGCAAACAAATGTGGGCGCTGATCGCAGACATTCGCCAGGCATTTTCTTTCGATGAAAGCGACGATCGTGAGTTTTCGATAGAAGTCGATCCGCGCGCTGTCGAAAGGAACACGATTGCGTTGCTCGCTGACCTCGGGTTCAACCGCCTGAGCCTTGGCCTACAGGATTTTGACTCACAGGTGCAGAAGGCGGTGAATCGCGTGCAGTCGGTTGAACAAGTCTGCAAGCTGGTTGCAGAGGCCAGGGAAAATAACTTCAAATCAGTATCTTTCGACCTGATTTACGGCCTGCCGCATCAGACCGTTCAAAGCTTCGATCGGACGCTCGACCTGGTGCTGGCCATCCGGCCCGAGCGACTCGCTATTTACAACTACGCTCACCTGCCCGCGGTTTAAAGGGCAACGCATGATCAACGATGCGGACATTCCCTCACCGCAGACCAAGCTTGGTATCCTGCACCACACCATCGACAAGCTGGGCAGCTCCGACTATGTCTATATCGGCATGGATCACTTTGCGTTGCCGGACGACGACCTCGTGACAACGAAGAAAAACGGAACATTGCAGCGAAACTTCCAGGGTTACTCCACGCATGGCGATTGCGACCTTATTGGTCTTGGCGTCAGTGCGATCGGTCGCATTGGCAATGCCCATACACAAAATTCAACCTCGACATCGGAGTACGAAACTCTACTGTCCTGCGGCAGTCTGCCTATAAGACGTGGCATCGAGGTCGACCGGGACGATCTCCTGCGAACTGACGTTATCCAAAACCTGATGTGCCACGACGGTTTGAACTTCGATGATTTTGACAGCGCACATGGCATTTGTTTCAAATCGTACTTTCAGAATGAGCTGAGCAGCCTGACACCACTCGTAGCAGATGGGCTGGTCTGTATCGATGACGGCAAGATTGAGATTACCGGAAGTGGCCGTCTACTCATGCGCAGTGTCGCAATAGTTTTTGACCGCCACCTGCAGGAAAACACAAACGACAACAGGTTATCGAAGGCTATCTAGAACGGCGATCCCGGTCCGGGTCGACTGCTTGACGCAATGCAGTGAGTCACCGATACATATACCCATTGCTGCAACGTAGCGGCCACCAGGGAGTTCTCTTACCAACGTCCACCGTGTAGGCTACAGAATTGCGGTCGGATCGTATGGCATCCACGCCGGGCTTGCGGGAGACAGGTCGATGAAGCTTCGTTACAAAATCGCGGGCAGTATCCTGATTTTCTCAGGCATAGCGATATCGTCACTGGCCCTTGTTCTAAGCCACACCTCTGCTTGCGGACCGGCGCCCACAGTCTCCGATGAAACGGAGTTGATGAAAGCCATAGTGTATCGCTGCTATGGTTCACCCGATGTGCTTGAGTTCGAAGACGTCGAAAAGCCTGCGCCGGCGGACGATGAGGTCCTGGTAAAAGTCGTTGCTGCGTCCGTCAATCCGCTCGACTGGCACTTCATGAGAGGCACGCCGTATTTTTTGCGCTTGATGTCCGGCCTGGGCGCACCCAATGAAACAAGGCTGGGAGTGGACTTTGCGGGCACGGTCGAAGCGGTTGGCAGCAACGTCAAGCGGTTCAAGCCGGGAGATGAGGTGTTTGGCGGGGGAAACGGGGCCTTCGCCGAGTATATAACCGTTGGTGAGAACGGGGCATTGGCGGCGAAACCGGCCAACGTGTCATTTGAGCAGGCGGCTTCTGTGCCAATAGCGGCACTCACCGCACTTCAGGCGCTTCGCGACACAGGAAAATTAGAGCCAGGGCAAAAAGTCCTGATTAACGGCGCGTCCGGTGGTGTGGGTACGTTTGCAGTGCAGATCGCCAAGTCATTCGGTGCGGAGGTGACCGGCGTATGCAGTACCCGAAATGTGGAGATGGTCCGATCAATCGGCGCAGATCACGTCTTCGACTACACCAAAGAGGACTACACCGAAAGCGGGCAACGATACGACCTGATCATCGACATGGTCGGCAATCACTCGCTATCAGCGAACAGGCGTGTTCTGAAGCTAGAGGGCATCTTCGTTATCGTCGGAGGTGGAAAAGGCAATTGGCTCGGGCCTATGATGAATCCAATCAAGGCGCTCCTAATGTCGCCGTTCGTGGACCAGGAGTTCGTCATGATTCTGGCGCAACTTCACCAGGATGACCTGGCCATCCTGGGTGACCTGATGCAGGCAGGCATTGTGACGCCAGTGATTGACCGGCGTTACCGATTAAGTGAGGTTCCGGCGGCGATCCGGTATTCGGAAGAGGGACACGCTCAAGGAAAAATTATAATAGATATGGAATAGATCGGCGCCAGACTGTACGTGATGGAATTAACCCGAAGCGATGCTGGTCTGGTCGTATCGACGCTGCTCCTGAGAAATTTTTATGCCACACCGAAGATTAAAGAAACCCTCGGTTCGATCCCGGTTAATTCTCTACATCTCTGAACGAAGCGCTGGACTGGCACGGTGATTTTCACATAGTATCGCCTGCCTTCGCGCTAAAACGCCTGAAAATCAAGCAGCTCCAGCCATTGGATGAGCCCCATGAGTAGAGTACCCCCGGATATCGAAATTGCCCAGGCGGCGAGCAAACTGCCGATCGCGGACATTGCCGCGAACTTAAGTATTCCTGCCGAAGACATCATTCCCTACGGCCATGACAAGGCCAAAATCGGCTATGATTTTCTGGAGGGTTTGAACGGCAGACCCGACGGCAAACTGATACTCGTTACCGCGATTTCCCCGACGCCTGCGGGCGAGGGCAAGACCACGACCACGGTCGGACTGGGTGACGGTCTGAACAAGATCGGCAAGAAAACAGTGGTGTGCTTGCGAGAGCCCAGCCTCGGACCCTGCTTTGGCATGAAAGGTGGCGCCGCGGGCGGCGGTTATGCCCAGGTCGTACCCATGACGGACATCAACCTGCATTTTACCGGCGACTTCCACGCAATCGGTGCTGCGCACAATCTCCTTGCGGCCCTGATCGACAATCACATGCACTGGGAGAATCAACTCAACATCGATCCCCGGCGGGTGACCTGGCGCCGCGTTCTCGATATGAATGAAAGGGCCCTGCGCACGATTACATCCGGTCTCGGCGGGTTCAATAATAGTGTCGTCCGCGAGGCCGGATTCGACATCACGGCCGCGTCGGAAATCATGGCTTGCTTCTGCCTGGCTGACGATCTCAATGAACTTCGCAAACGCATCGGCAACATCACCATCGGCTATACGCGTGATCGGAAACCCGTGCAGGCGCAAGCGTTGACGGCGGAAGGCGCATTGACCGCACTGCTGCGCGATGCGTTCCAACCAAACCTCGTGCAAACACTGGAGAACAACCCCGCGCTGGTGCATGGCGGACCTTTCGCGAACATCGCGCATGGCTGCAATTCGGTGATTGCGACCAAGTCTGCATTGAAGCTTGCCGACTACGTCGTTACTGAAGCAGGCTTCGGCGCCGATCTCGGCGCGGAAAAGTTTTTCGACATCAAGTGCCGCAAAGCCGGGTTGCACCCCGATGCTGTAGTGCTGGTGGCCACGACCAAGGCACTCAAGATGCATGGCGGCGTACCGAAGAGCGACCTCAGCAAGGAAGACGCCAATGCGATCATCAATGGTTGCGCAAACCTCGGTCGTCACATCCGCAACATCGGTCAGTTCGGCGTACCGGTGACCGTCGCTATCAATCAATACATTAACGATACCGAGGAAGAGCACCTGGCGATCAGGAACTATTGCAAGGAATTTGGTGTTGAGTGCATCGTATCCTCGCACTGGGAAAATGGCGGCGACGGTGCTATCGATCTCGCAGAACAGGTGATCGACCTCGTTAACAATCACAAATCGCAGTTCCGACCACTCTACAAGGACGAAGTCACTTTGTGGGACAAGACCCGGCGCATCGCACGGTCAATTTACGGCGCCGAGGACATCATCGCGGACAAGAAGATTCGCGACCAGTTTGCGCAGTTCCAGGAGGACGGCTACGGCCACTACCCGATCTGCATGGCGAAGACGCAATACAGCTTCTCAACCGATCCAAATCTCCTGGGGGCCCCGTCCGGACATGACGTGCCAATTCGGGAAATTCGCCTGGCAACCGGCGCCGAGTTTGTGGTTGTGATCTGTGGCGC
>SMWE01000099.1 GCA_004357475.1 Gammaproteobacteria bacterium | reverse complement strand
TTACGGCTATCACGCACCAACGACCTATTTCCCGCTGCTGGTTCCCGAGTGCCTGCTGATCGAGCCCACTGAAACGGAGACACAGGACATTCTGGATCGATTCTGCGATGCGATGATTGCTATTATCGAGTCCGCAAGGAGTGGCGAGAGTCGTCACAAAGAGGCACCGTTTTCTTTGCCCGTGCGACGTCTCGATGACGTTAAAGCCGCCAGAAACCTGGATCTGGCCTATAAAGTCCCGGCCGAATAGTCGATTTGTGGACCTGGCGCCGGAAGTGCCAGCAGTAATTGGCGCATAATCGCGCTGAGTGGAACAATTCTCTTTGTCTGGAACCAGTCGCCGGAAATTGGGTCTTTTCAGTAAAGGCGATTCAATTCGAACTGCCGGCTACTAAAGGTGATTATGCAAAACAAAATTTTCCCCGCCATTCTGGCGTTGGTATTCCTGTCATCCCCCTCGCAGGCTGAAAAAGCGGAGTGGGTGGGTACACTCGAGAGAATATCTTCCGGTATTGTCAGCATTCGAGTCGACAGTACGCGGGCGTTTGATACTGAGTGGAATTCGTCATCGCAAGCCACCGGTTTCGTTGTCGATGCGAAGAAAGGCCTGATCCTGACGAATCGGCATGTCGTCACTTCCGGGCCGGTGGTGGCGGAGGCGATTTTCCTGAATAACGAGGAAGTACGCCTGACGCCGGTGTATCGGGATCCGGTGCACGATTTCGGCTTTTTCAGGTATGACCCGAGCGAATTGCGGTACATTGAGCCGGCCGAACTGCCGCTCGTGCCGGGTGCGGCAGGAATTGGCCACGAAATTCGTGTGGTCGGTAACGACGCCGGTGAAAAATTATCGATTCTGGCCGGCACCATCGCACGATTGGACCGCAAAGCACCGGATTACGGTCGCGGCAAGTATAACGACTTCAACACCTTTTATTACCAGGCCGCGTCCGGAACGTCGGGCGGTTCGTCAGGGTCGCCGGTGCTCAACATCGAAGGAGAGGTTGTCGCGTTGAATGCCGGCGCGAACAGTTCGTCCGCCAGCAGCTTTTTCCTGCCATTGGATCGCATTGATCGTGTTCTGAAGCTGCTACAGGCGGATCAGCCCGTCCCGCGTGGCACCCTGCAGACAGAATTCGTGCGACAACCCTATGATGAACTCAAGCGTTTGGGGCTGTCTGACGAGACCGAAGCAGTGGTGCGCGCCGCGAATCCCGGGCAGACCGGCATGCTGACGGTACAAATGGTCATCCCTGAGTCGCCTGCGGACGGCAAACTGGCACCGGGCGACATACTGATCCGAGTCAACGACGTTTTGATAACGGAATTCGTGCCGCTCGCTGAAGTCATTGACGATAATGTTGGCGCGATGATATCGATCGAACTTGAGCGCGGCGGACGCACCATTCACGAAGAGATCGCGGTGACCGATTTACACAGTGTTTCACCGGATCAGTTTCTTCAGTTTGGCGATGCCATTGTCAACAATCTGTCCTATCAGCAGGCACGACACTACAACCGTCCGGTCAATGGAGTATACGTCGCCAATCCAGGCTATGTGCTGTCGAATGCAGCCATTCCTCGCGGCGCGGTGATCTCGGAAGTGGGTGGTGAGGTGGTCGATACAATCGACGATATGGAACGTATTCTTGCGACGCTTGCGGATGGGGATCGCACGACGATTCGATACCATACGATCGACGATCCCCGCAACAGTATCGTGAGGTCGATCCAGATGGATCGAACCTGGTTCCCTTCGGGAAACTGCAAGCGTGATGATGTGTCCGGTATCTGGCCCTGCCGCGACCTCGATGATGGTCCCGCAGAACCTGTTGTGGAGTTCGGCAGTACGCGCTTCAATCACTACGGTGAGCGGCGCATTGACGTCATTGCGCCCTCCCTGGTGATGGTCAATTTCGATCTGCCGTATACCGTGTCCGGTGTCGCTGAGAAGCACTACTACGGTACCGGGCTGATCGTAGACAAAGATCTCGGCCTGGTGGTGGTTGACCGCAACACGGTCCCGGTTGCGATGGGTGATGTGCGAATTACCTTTGCCGGATCACTTGAGGTTCGCGGCAAAGTGGAGTACATCCATCCGCTGCACAATCTTGCGGTGGTTTCCTACGATCCTGCATCCATCGGCGATACACCGGTAAAATCGGCCCAGTTGAGCACCGCTGAGTTGTTACCCGGTGACAGTGTCTGGGTGGTCGGTCTGAAGAGCGACCATCGTCTGGTGCACCAGAAAACGACGGTATCTTCGGTCGACCCGATGGTCCTGCCATTGTCGCGCACGCTGAGATTTCGTGACTCCAATCTTGAGGGCATTGGTCTCGTCAATGCGCCGCGCGACGTCGATGGCGTATGCATCGACAGTCGTGGCCGGGTCACGGCGATCTGGTCGAGTTTCTCCTTCCAGACAGGAGGCGATTCGGGGCAGTTCAATCGGGGCATTGGCAGTGAACTCGTCGCCGAGTTGCTCGACATCGTTCGCTCGGGTAAGCCGCTTTACTCGCTTGAGACCGAAATGAATTACTCACCGCTGTTTGCGGCCCGCAAACTCGGTCTGGATCAGTCCTGGGCGGATCGTCTGGAAGCGCACAACCCCGCGGGGCGCCGTGCGCTGACCATCAACCGAATTGTTGCTGGATCGCAGGCTATGGAGAAGCTGCGTAACGGAGACATGATTCTTGCGATCGACGGCCAGGTCGTGACCACGTTTCGCGAACTGGAACGTGCTGTGCAGCAACCGGTCGTTAACATCACAGTGTGGCGTGATGGCAAGGCGGAGGAAATCGAGATTGAAACCGTGGCACTCAATGGCGACGGGATCGGACACGCCGTACTGTGGGCGGGTGCTTTGCTGCAAGACCCGCATCGTGCCATGGCCGCGCAGCGTGGTATCGAGCCGATGGGTGTCTATGTCGCCTTTTTTAACTACGGGTCTCCTGCGACACGCTACGGTCTTTGGGCCGGTCGCCGAATTGTTGCAGTCGACGACGTGGAAACGCCGGATTTGAAAACGTTTGTCGAAGTGGTTGCGGGTAAAAAGGACCAGACTTCAGTGCGGCTGAAAACAGTCACCTGGAACGGCGCAATTGAGGTGATTACGCTCAAACTGGACAATCAGTACTGGCCTGCCTATGAGATCCGGCGCTCGGACGATGGTTGGAAGCGGTCTGCGATAGGTTGAGAATATGATGCGCGAAGCATCCGTGGCAGTTTGCATTTCGTTGGCGCTCATGTTGCCGATATTCAGCGGCGATGCCGAGGCTCAGGAGTTATACAAGTATCGGGGCACCGACGGTGAGTGGATGTACGCCGACCGACCGCCGCAGGATCGACGGACGGTTGAAATCCGTGCATTAAATGCTGTTCAGGTGCAGCCGACCGTGACGGTTTTTCACCGTCTTGTCGGTCGCGAGATTCGGCTCTTTGCCCAAAATGACTTTTATGCGCCCGTCGAGGTCGAGCTCACCCTGGACGAATTGCGCAACGTCACGCTGCCACCGCCGGAACAATCTCTGCATTTTGTTCTGGAGCCACAGAGCGAGACGCTGCTACTCACGTTTGATGCGCTCGAATATGCGACCTCACCGGTTATTGCATATCACTATCGGTACTTGCCAGGCGATCCGGAAAGCCGGCATCAACCCGATCAGCCCTACCGTGCACCTTTTGCAGTTGCCAACAGTCACGTGATATCGCAAGTGTTTCCCTATGCAACCACGCACATGACGGCTGACGCGCATTATGCGCTTGATATCGTCATGCCGGTGGGGACACATATCTATGCGGCGCGCGGCGGCACGGTATTCGAGGTAGCAAGCACCAATTTTCGCGGTGGCCTTGATGCGGCGCAAGACGGCGCCGCAGCGAATTTGATTCGCATTCTGCACGAAGACGGTACCTACAGCGTCTATGCGCACCTTAACTGGAACACGATCCGCGTTAATCCGGGCGATATTGTGGAACGCGGTGAATACATCGCAGATTCAGGCAACACTGGATTTTCGAGCGGTCCACACCTGCATTTCGCCGTCATTCGCAATGCCGGTATGCAGCCGATGTCGGTGCCGATTACCCTTGAGGGGCCGAATCGAACTGCAATCGTACCGAAGATGGGCAGTACGTTGACCGCCTATTGATTGCCTGACGGCGCATACAACTCATTCACGAAGGGCAGCAGCGCGATAACGAGTGCCTGCGTGTAAACACCTTCACGCGTATAGAGTCCGTTGGTAAGCAAACCGAATGCGCCCCCTTTTTGCTTGCTGTTCACGGTGGAGAAAACGCGGTCGTTAGCTTCGCCAAGCTCCAACCCGTCGTCCACCAGTTTCTTGACGGCGGGCGGCAACGGTAAGGTCACCGTACGTGCTTCACCCATAGACCCGTCACTGCCCAGAATCGCCATCCAGGCAAATGCCATGAGTTGTTTGCCGCTAACCTCGATGCCGCCTTCGAGGCCAACCCAGAAATCGGCGTCTGGATGCACTTTTTCAGCCGCGATTGCTCGATTGCACGCGCCCAGGCGTGTCTCGCGATCCGACATCGGCTGATCGCTGACACCGGATACGACGTCTGCGGGGAGAAATTCCAGCGTTTCATGGGGGAACTGGATAGCGAAGGCGTCCTTGACCGCCATCAGTTTGGCCGGGTTGCCGGAGGCGACGACGATTTTTTTCACTTTCAGCAGATTTTCGGCTAAGGATTGTGTCTGGAATCTTAACCCTTCTTCAACACTGCAAACAATCTCCAAAGAAATACGCTTGGAGCGCTGTCTAACGGCTTGATCAGCGGCCAGCGTTACGCCGGTCCGATTGCTTCAATTTGGCAACATAGGGGTTTTTCTAGACTTCATCCTGGAAAGGTCATATTCAGCTTTCATGTTCATTTGCCTCTGTATAATTTACTTTCCGAGCGCGCCGCTTTTTTGCGTCGGCTTGCAGCTTTTTGCCAAAAGTGTCTTACTCCAATTCCATATTGCGCTATAGCATTGAAATTTTTCTGCTCCCCGATTTTGTCTGATTTTTTACAATTGCTTTATAGTCATTAGCTAATTTTCCATACCCCGATTTATCGGCTGAAATAGCCGCACCCAACAACGCATTCAACCGATTGGGCGAGCCCTTTAAGACAGCCTGGTACTGTTTCAAAGCCTCAGGATATTTCATCACTTCGAGCAACATATCGGCATAAAGCTCCCTTGCTGGAATTACCTCGCCGGGCGTGACAGGGTGTTTGTCAACTGCGTCTTCATCTTCGGCCGCTTTTAAGGCCAATTTAAGCGCTTGTTCTACATCATC
>SMWE01000098.1 GCA_004357475.1 Gammaproteobacteria bacterium | reverse complement strand
TACAACGTTTGTTTCTTGATTTGTTCTTCGATACTCGGAATACGCAGCATTTCCTCGTAGGTCGCGATCGCTTCCGGCATTTTGTCGAGGTTGTAGTACACGAAACCAATGTAGTTCAGTACATTCTGTAATTCGTAATCCGTCAGTCCTTTCTTGCCCTTCAGCGTGTTCAGTATTTTCAGTGCGGTTGCGGAATCATCGGCGTCGATCGCATCCTGGGCTTTCTGAATCCGGTCATAGACCGTCTTACTCACTGCCTGCGCCTGCTTGGTCTTCCGGTTATCCCGGTTATCCCGTTCGTCGTCTTTCTGGTCAGCATAGGCCGCCCCGCTGGCGAAGATTCCGCAAACCAGCCCTACGAAAATACGTGAGAGCAAACGGTGCTTGCTGTTCATAAGCATGATGTCCTTAATAACACTGCTGTTTCCGGCTAATCTTCGATTCGAAAACTTATTCGCGTCTTGACGCCCACCACCTCGACCGGTACCCCATCGACGACCCGCGGCTTGTACTTGAATTTCAGCACGGCCCTGGTCGCCGCGCGTTCGAACAGGCTGCTGGTCGAGTATTCAACAATCGGATCCTTGACCGTGCCCGCGGCGGTCACCGTGAAACTCATGTCCACGTAGCCCTCGACCCCACGTGACAATGCGCGCGCAGGATAGATAGGCGCAACCCGGACGATCGGCAGATAGTCGCCTTCGGCGATATTCATGCCAGCGGGTCCGCCAATGTCAACGTTGGTTACCGCCGGTGGCGGCGCTATGTTGATCGTCGGTGCGTTCGGATCAATGCTGTCCAGATCCTGAGGCGCCATCTCCGGCGGCAACTCCGGTGGTTTCTCGGGTTTTTCCGGGAGTAAATCCTCGGTATTGAGGGTCTCATTTCTTTTGATGCGGACAAAATCGAGCTGGTACCGCGTCCGTTCCTTGGTGACGGCATCCTCGGCATGTTCGATTAACAATTGCATGACGAATAACAGCGATAAGGTGACAGCCATTCCGACGACGATGGAAATTGCGTATCTACCAATCATGATCAGCGCTCCGCTTACGGGTTTGCAGCGATGGACACGTTATACACCCCCGCCCGGCGAGCCGCATCCATAACGATAACAAGCATCTCGTTGGTCGACTTTTTGTCGGCCTGGATGACCACCGATCCCTTCGGATTCTCGGCGTGCAATCGTTCGATATTGGGCCGCACTGCACGCGGGTCGATCATACGCCGATCGATCCAGATCTCGTCGTTCGCGCTGATTGCAATCAGTATGTTGGCATCAGCGACACTCTCGGCGGTCGGCGCATCCGGCCGGTTAACGTCGATTCCCGCTTCCTTGATGAAAGACGCGGTAACGATAAAGAAAATAAGCATTATGAAAACAACATCGAGCATTGGCGTCAGGTTGATTTCATTTTCCTCTTCTTCTCCGCCTATTCCTGCAATCGATCTACGCATTTTTCAATGTCCTTTTAATGATCCATCGTGAGCGAGTCCTCGAGGAACTCCACTTCGCGCGCCGCACGGCGGGTCAGCAATGTCACCAGGAGCACTCCGGAGAGGGCTCCCACCATACCCGCCATTGTCGGCACAGTTGCCTGAGACACGCCTCCAGCCATTGCCCGCACATTTCCCGAACCGGAAACCGCCAGGACCCCGAACACCTTGATCATACCAGTTACGGTGCCCATCAGACCCAGCAACGGGCACAGCGCCACCAGGGTCTGAATCATCGGGATGGACCTGTTGGTCGCCATCGAGAACTGTGAAATCATACCCTCGCGGATTGCGTGCGCGTTCCATGACTTGCGCTCCGGGCGTGACTCCCAGCGGTCATGAATGTCTCTTGACATGATCTTCATCTCTGAGCGGAAATACATCAACCGCTCAGCGATCAGCACCCACATCACGAAGATCGTGAACGCGATCCAACGCAAAACCGGGCCGCCCAACTCCATGAAATCGCGTATGGCCTCGAAACTGTCAGTTAGCCACAGCATTACGTTAGCCGTGCTTCTCTGAATGCGTCGCAACAATGCCGGCACTCTGTGACTGGATTATATTGATGATCTTGCGACTCTGGCCACTGACCAGCGTGTGGATCAGTACCATTGGAATAGCGACCACCAGTCCGAGTACCGTGGTCATAAGCGCCTGGGAAATACCACCAGCCATCATCTTGGGGTCGCCAGAACCGTAAAGTGTGATTACCTGGAAGGTTTTGATCATCCCGGTAACCGTTCCGAGCAGACCCATGAGCGGCGCTACGACGGAAATTACCTTGATAATCAGCAGACCCTTGGTCAGATCCGGCATTTCTTTCAAAGCGGCTTCACTCAGTTTGAGCTCAACGGTTTCAGTGTCTGCACCCCGGTTGGCTTCATAGGCAGCCAGTACACGCCCCAGCGGATTGTCGGTGCTGGCGGATTCGCGTTTCAGCTGTGCGGATACCTTGCGGCCTGCCGTCGACAAACCGACCGCGCGCCACAGCGCTATCATCAAGCCGATGACGCCAAGGCCCATGATGCAGTAGCCGACGATGCCGCCCTGCCGCAGACGATCACCGACTGTCGGCGATTCGACCAGCAAAGCCAGGATGCTGCCACGGGTACCATCGATACCAAAAGTCACTGGTCCGGACGTAGCCTCCACTATGTCAGCCGTCGAGTTGGTATAGCGGCCTTGCTCCGGTTGGCGGGTCAGCGCGGAAACAGACCCTGACTCGGGGTTGAACCGCAGGTAACCGTCCTCGTACACGATATTGAATACACCGACACGGACGATATCTGTCGTGATGACCTCGCCGCCGCTGGTCGTTATCTGGTGGCTAAAGCGGACGATCTTGCCGGACTCGGTCACTTCGCGTTGCAGCTCATACCAGAGTCTTTCAATTTCAGTGATCGACGCAAGCGAACTGGCGCCAGCCATCTTGTTACCCAGATCGACCAGGAAAGCCTCCCGGTCCGGGTACTGAATGCTGACCAGTGACTCGTTAAACCTGCCCTGCGCATCGCCGGCCACCGTCTGCAGTACGCCGAAGAGTTCTTTCAATGCGCCGAGACGCTCGTCCAGCGCCACGCGTGCCGCAACGATGCGCGTCTGATTGTCCTCGAACAGCTGCTCGAGGCGCTCGCTGTTCCGCTCCTGCCTGGCACGTTCCTGACGCGCCTGGTTCAGCAGATTTTGCTGCTCATTCCTGGCCTGGGCAAAGCGCTGTTCTCGCTGCCGCGCTTCTACCGACTCTCTCGCCTGACCACGTTCGATCTGCTTCAGGAGCGCGTCCATGCTGGTGGCGTCTTCCTGCGCCTGCACCTGCACCTGCGCCACGCCCACAATCAGGAAAAGGCTGGCAATCATTATTGTTAGTCGTCTCATGGATCAAGCTCCCCCGGCAGATTCAGGTGCAGGCACAGGGAGCAACATCAGCTCCGGCGCAATCAGTTGCCGGGCAACCCGGATGCCCTTGCGAACTTCGCTGCGATGTCTGTTACTCAGTTGCTCAAAGGCACCAATCTCGGCGTTCCACCATCCGGTGATGCTGGTGTCATCCGACTGAAAATACAGTCCGATTCGACCGATACGCAACATGTTGTACTCTCTTGTGGAGCCGTCGATCTCCAGCGCCTGCACGTAATGTTCGCTGGAAATGCCGTAATCATTTTCGATCTGATAGGCTTCCATCACCTTGCGGAATTTCTCGGCGACACTAACGTCGGACCTTTCCATGATTTCCTTCAGATCAGCGATACGCTTCGTGCGCTCATCCAGAAGGAATGGAATATCCAGCGCGATCGACTGCTCGAGCCCGTCGATCATGCGCTCCATGAGCGGAAAGATCTGGCGGTTAATCACGTCGACCTGATCCATGGATATCGAGATGTCTTCAAGGGTCGCGTTCTGACCGTTGGTTTGCGCCGTCATCAGGCGGTTGTAAACCTTGAGACCATCGATTTCTTTGTTGACTGCCCGATACTGGTCCGCAAGAGAACGCGCGCGCTCGACCACCTGATTAATACGCTCTTGCGATTCCTGAGCGAGGTTCAGGCGTCGCTGGCCAGCCTGAAGGACCTGGTCAACGGTCACCGACTGGGCGAAGACACCGCCAGCGACTGCGATAACTGAAGCAGCAAGCACTGCAGTTGTTATCGGCCGGCTGCTGAATTTGCACCGTTTCATGGATACTCCTTAAATTGATCTATTAATATGGTTGTTGGATTTCGGGAGAGGGATGCGCAGAAATCATTAGGACAAATGCACAAAAAAAACAGGTCAACTACACCCCCCTGATCTGTGCAATCCCCGTTGCGCTCGCGACCCTCTCCATTACCGCCGCGGCGAAAAATTCTGGTTTTGACCCTAAATTGTCCTGTAATTTTCGGATGGTTCAACCGGCATTTCTCCCCTGTGATGCCAGTCTCAAATTTCCCGGGCCCGACCTTATTGGAGGCCAAGAATAGCACATGCTTCAGTTATCGCCAGCCCAACAGTGACTTAACGTAACGCTGTTGGAACTAGCCTTAATGCACCGCATGTCGCGCCAATTCGAGCTTTGCAATCGACACCCGGTGAACCTCGTCGGGACCATCCGCCAGGCGCAAGGTCCGTGCTGCCGCCCACGCGGCTGCCAGACCGAAATCGCCGCTGACGCCTGCGCCGCCATGCACCTGAACGGCACGGTCAATGACACGCAGGGCCATCGACGGCGCAATCACCTTGATCATCGCGATTTCAGCGCGGGCCGCCTTGTTGCCCACCTTGTCCATCATATCCGCCGCTTTCAGGGTCAGGAGCCGCGCCTGGTCGATTTCAATACGCGAATTCGCAATCGCTTCCCGCACCACACCTTGCGCCGACAATGGCTTGCCGAATGCCACCCGTTCGCCGGCCCTGCGACATAAATCTTGCAGCGCCCGTTCCGCCATGCCGATAAGACGCATGCAGTGATGTATGCGTCCGGGTCCGAGCCGGCCCTGCGCAATTTCGAAGCCACGCCCTTCTCCGAGCAGCAGGTTAGCGGCGGGCACACGGACGTCCTCAAACAGCATCTCCGCATGGCCGTGGGGCGCGTCGTCATAGCCGTAAACGGTCAACGGCCGCACAAGCTGCACGCCCGGTGTGTCCATCGGTACCAGGATCATTGACTGCTGAGAGTGGCGGTCTGCCTCCGGATCCGTCTTGCCCATGAATATCAGGATCCTGCAACGGGGATCCATCGCACCTGAGGTCCACCACTTATGTCCATTGATAAGGTATTCATCGCCATCCCTGACAATCGTCGCCCTGATATTGGTGGCATCGGAAGAAGCCACATCAGGTTCGGTCATGGCAAATGCGGAACGGATTTCGCCTCGCAACAGCGGCGCAAGCCAGGCCTTCTTTTGTGCGTCACTGCCGTAGCGGGCAAGAACTTCCATATTTCCGCTATCGGGTGCAGCGCAATTAAATACCTCGGAGGCAATCGGCGAGCGTCCCATGAGTTCCGCCAGCGGCGCATACTCAAGGTTGGTGAGGCCGGCCCCATGTTCGCTTTCCGGAAGAAACAGGTTCCAGAGCCCTGCCGCGCGCGCTTTCTCCTTGAGGTCCTCCATGATCGGCGGAATCACCCAGCGAGAAGCACCCTGATCAAGGTATTCGTAATAGGCCGATTCGTTCGGATACACGTGCAACTTCATGAACCCGGCTATGCGAGACGACAGTTCGGCGACCTTCGGGGACAAATCGAAATCCATAAGTCGCCGGAGCATACCGCCATATAATAGGTGCCACAATGAAAGCATTACTTTGTAAAGAGTATGGGCCAGCGGAGAGCCTGGTCATCGAAGATGTACCCGCACCAGTGCCTGGCAAGGAAGAGGTCCGCATCGGCGTGCATGCTTGTGGCGTTAATTATCCCGACAACCTGATCATCGCCGGCAAATACCAGGTACAGCCGCCATTGCCGTTTTCGCCGGGATTTGAGCTGGCAGGTGAAATACTTGAGCTGGGCGAAGGCGTCACGCATTTGAACCCGGGACAGCGGGTGGCGGCGACATCGATGGGTGGGGCAATGGCAGAGGAAATCTGCGTGCCGGCCACCAGTGTAGTGCCGATACCCGACATGATGGACTTTACCCGTGCGGCCGGGTTCGTCATTACCTACGGCACCTCTTACCACGCGCTCAGGCAACGCGCCCAATTGAAGCCAGGCGAGAAATTACTGGTGCTTGGCGCCGGCGGCGGCGTTGGGCTCACGGCCGTCGAGATTGGCCGGCTGATGGGCGCCGAGGTGATCGCGGCTGCCAGTTCCACCGAAAAGCTTGAGCTCGCCGGCAGCCGCGGTGCCACCCACCTCATTAACTACACGGAGGCCGGCTTGCGGGAACAGGTGCAAGGGCTCACCGGGTCCCGCGGCGTCGACGTCATTTTCGACCCGGTCGGTGGCGAGTTATTCAAAGATTGCCTGCGCTCGGTCGATTGGGGTGGACGGATCCTGATTATCGGTTTCGCCAGCGGCACGATTCCGGATATTCCGGCCAACCTGCCGCTGCTCAGGGGGATATCGATCGTCGGCGTCTTCTGGGGCACTTTCGCAGAGCGCGAACCCGAGTCAAACCGCAACAACATGCGTGAGTTGCTGGCCTGGTTCGAGCAGGGAAAATTGAAGCCCTGTATTTCCCGGACCTACTCCCTCGAGGATGCGCCGCTGGCCATGAAGGCATTACTTGAGCGGCACGCCGTCGGCAAACTGGTGGTAACACTTTAATACTCAGATTTCAGCAGTTGACTTCGATTGATGCATACAACATGATCCGTGGCTATGGAACTCGCATTTAACTTTCTTCTTACCCTTGTGGTCCTTATCGGGAGACATTGCGGGTAGCGAGCAGGAACCATAATTAAAGAAAACGCCGACCCCGCATCCCGACCGGATCGTGGGGTTTTTTTAGGCCAGATTTTTAAGGATTCGAAATGCAAATGTACTCGGAAACAGATGTCGACGCCTCTTGCCTCGAAGGTAAACGTATCGCTATTCTGGGTTACGGCAGTCAGGGACGGGCGCACGCGCTCAATCTCAAAGACAGCGGACATGATGTGGTCGTGGGATTACGGCCCACGGGTGCCAGCTGGGCAAAAGCCGCGGCAGACGGGCTGGCGGTGCAGGAGCCCGCTGCAGCAGCGATTGGCGCCGCGGTCATGGCATTTCTGACACCGGACCTGACGCAGGCGGACTTATACGCGTCTGTCGTGGATAACCTGGACCAGGGCGCTGCGATCCTGTTCGCGCACGGCTTCAATATTCATTACCAGCAGATTGAGCCGCGTGCCGATCTCGACGTCATATTGATCGCCCCGAAGGGACCGGGCAGTCTTGTCCGCCGCCAGTACGAAGACGGCCACGGTGTGCCCTGCCTGGTTGCAGTTGACCAGGACCGTAGCGGCAACGCCCTGAAACTGGCGCTCGCCTATGCGCAGGGAATTGGTGGTGCCCGCGCCGGCGTCATCGAGACTACATTTGCCGAAGAAACCGAGACCGATTTGTTCGGCGAACAGGCAGTCCTTTGCGGCGGCGCAACCGAGCTTATCGTCGCAGGTTTCGAGACGCTGGTGAAAGCCGGCTACCAACCGGAGGTCGCTTACTACGAGTGCATGCACGAGCTGAAACTAATCGTCGACCTGCTGCATGAAGGCGGTCTGAAAAAAATGCACGAGTTCATCAGCGAGACAGCCGCCTATGGCGACCTGGTCAGTGGCCCGCGTGTCATTGACGCACACACCCGGCAGAAAATGCAGGAGATTCTGGACGACATCCGCGACGGCACCTTCGCCCGGAAATGGATTGCTGAAAACAAGGCCGGTCAGCCGGAATACAAGCGCATGATGGAGGAAGATCTCAATCACCCGATAGAAAAAGTCGGCGCGGATCTCAGAAGCCGCATGGACTGGCTGGAGAGTTAGTGATGGCAGCTGCCG
>SMWE01000097.1 GCA_004357475.1 Gammaproteobacteria bacterium | reverse complement strand
CCAAGACCCTGGGTTATCTCACCGGTTATGTTGACGGCCAGCGAGCTCGGAGAAGCACGATCTTTGAAATAAAGATCGGCGCCAAAATCGAAACTGATCAGCTCCCTTGCATCTGTCTGTGCGAACTCGCCCCGGTCATCGACCGGCAGCGGTGCCTTGATATACGCGATCGGGAAATCCACGATGACGGGGTCCGGCGCCTGGCCGTTACCGATTTGTACGCCCTGGTTAGCGCCGTCACAGGCAGCGATTGCGACAGCTGCGGCAAGCAGCGCAACAATGTGCGCTCCAAGACAATTGGATCCATCCAGTTTGATATGCGACAGCATGCTCGTACCTTTCACCTCTGCAAATCAGGAAAGTGAATCCGTTCGCTTCACCGATTCGTGAATTTGATGCGCACTACTCCATCATTTGACTAACGTGTAATGGTGGACGCGACCGCCCGGAGTTACCGTTAACGCGATCACAAAAAGAGCGCGGCTTGACACCAGCCTAATCAAGCAAAATCAGTAATGTAATGTCTCGAAAGGACGACAGTACGCAAAGTTAAATTCCATTTTTAACTAACGAAAAACTTTTCAACAGCACTAGCGTCATTGCGAGCGAGTTCGCTGCGCATTCAAGAAGACCGAGGTCATTGCGTGGAGTGAATCGACGCGGCAGCCCCTTCGAGATCGTAGTTATGTCAGGAGATTGCCGCGTCAGGCTCCGCCCTCCTCGCAATGACAATGGTCACACATGTGACCAATGTCACTCTCTGTCTGCCATCACCGACAGGCACGACGCTGTACACAATCAATAGCTTAAGACTCTCGCGGCCAAATATGTGCGCAAGGAACGACAATGACTTGACATATATTGCACCGGAGCTACCCCCGGTAGGGATACTTAACTCGCGGTTTTTACTACAGTTTCAGCCGATTTTCGCAAGCGGAGCTATTACTGGCACAGCAATTGCTTCTATACACCAGAGCACTTGCATTTTGCAGCTCGGGGATTACGGAAATACGTGGATTGTGCGTGTAGTCACGGACTTTTGCTAATCACTTGGGCACAATTTTTTGAAGACGGTCCATCTGTTTGGTCATGCAGCTTGTTCAGGGAAGAACCTCTAACAAAACGGACTTCTGAAAAAGGCACGGTCGCTTGGCGGTACTGCCAGGGACCAGGTGGGCAACACGCCAAGGTATTGCGCCCTCACCTGCCCCTGAGAATTCCGTAAAGACGGCGAAAACTTGTTGTCGGAGAGCATAGGCACACGTTGTTGAATCGTACTGGTCATGAGCAGGATAGTTATGAAAGACAGGACGTGGACAGGAAACAGACATGCCGACGGTCAGGACAGGGTCGGGGGCTTGATTAAATTGCTGACCTTCGGGCTGCTGTGCATTGGCCTGGTAACCACAGCATCTGCCGGACCGCGCGAACAGGCAAGGCGGATTCACGACCGTTTGGCGGGTGTGCCGCCGAATGAAACGGTGTTGTCATCGATGGAGGCGCAGGTCTCCGGGCAGACCGGCGCAGCTATCGATGCTGCTTACCAGGCAATGCAAAACCCCAATTTTTATAACGTGACGCTGAAGAATTTCGCGGCGCCCTGGACGAATCGCGACCAGAACGTGTTCGTTCCGCTTAACGATTACATCGCAACGGTCATCGGCATGATCAGGGACGGCGTAGCGTTCAACACCCTGTTTTCTGCAGACCTGTTGTACATCGGTCCCGGAAGCCTGCCGCCGTACTCGAACAGCAACAATAATCATTACGAGCAGATGGAAAGCCAGGGCGTGGACATGATGACCGGACTGCAAGCGGTTACACAGTCCACATTCAACGGTTTGCCGCCCGCCGCGACCGCCGGTATCTGGACGACACGTGCGGCGGCCGAAGCATTCTTCATCGCTGGAACCAACCGGGCGCAATTTCGCTTCACGATGCTGAACCACCTGTGTAACGACATGGAACAGGTGCATGACGTCAAGCGCACGCCGGATCGCATTCGTCAGGACGTCAGCCGCAGCCCGGGTGGCGACAGCCGGCTGTTCCTGAATAACTGCATCGGTTGCCACAGTGGCATGGACCCGCTGGCAGGCGCGTTCGCGTATTACAACTTCAACGAAACTACCGGCAGCGTCGAGTACACGCCGGGCGTGGTTCAGCCGAAGTATTTCAATAATGATACCAATTTCGAATTCGGCTACCGGACGACAGACGACTCGTGGGCGAATTACTGGCGCAATGGTCAAAACCAGTTCCTCGGCTGGGACACATTGCTACCCGGCAGCGGATTCGGTGCCGCATCGATGGGCCAGGAGCTCGCCAACAGCGATGCGTTTGCAAAGTGCCAGGTCAGGAAAGTATTCAGAGCTGTTTGCCTGAGGGACCCGGAAGATCCTGCTGACCGGAGCCAGGTCGACAACGTGATGGTTCCGTCCTTCAAGGCAGGCTATCAAATGAAGCAGACATTCGCGGAAGCGGCTGTCTATTGCATGGGCCAGTAGGGAGGCTGTGACAATGATCGAAGCAACAGCAATTGCACTGCCCCGACAGTTCGCTGGCCGCATCGCACGTACTTTGCGCCTCATCCTGATCGCCGGACTATCGGGCGCCGTCCTCGTCGCCTGTGGTGGTGGTGCTCCGACGACCGACAACCCGATAACCAGCGTCACGCCGCCATCAACCTACAACGGCCCGCCGCCGCAGACTGCCGATATTCAGTCATTCAAACTGAACGTCTGGGACAACATCCAGGCGTCAAACCGTTGCGGCAGCTGTCACGCTCAGGGTGGCCAGGGTAATGGCTACTTCGCGCGCAACGATGATATCAATCTCGCTTACGTAGCAGCCAACCTGGTTGCAGATCTGGACGTGCCTTCGAATTCGCTGCTCGTCAGCAGGGTGAGCGCGGGTCACAACTGCTGGCTTACCGACGATCTGGCTTGCGCGGATATCATGACCACCTGGATTGAAGGCTGGGCCGGCGAAGCTGCCGGTGGCGGACGTCAGATCACGCTGACGGCTCCAAACCCCGTTGATCCTGGCGACAGCCGGAGCTATGTCAACGCGACGGTTGCCGATTTCGCGACCTTCGTTCACGGTCCGGTCCTGACAACCTATTGCGCCGGTTGCCACAACTCGCAGTCGGCCACCGCTCAGCAGCCGTACTTCGCAGAAGCGGATGCGGCAGTTGCATTTGAGGCCGCCAAGCCGAAGATGGATATCAACGATCCTGCCGCATCACGATTCGTGCTCCGCCTGGGTGATGAGTTCCACAATTGCTGGAGCTCTGACTGTGCCGCCGACGCTGCCGTGATGCAGCAGGCAATCGTCGATTTTGCAAACACGATTCCAATTACACAGATCGATCCGCTGCTCGTGAACAGTAAAGCATTGCGCCTTATCGACGGCACGATCGCCTCTGGCGGTAACCGTTACGAGAATGCGCAGATTGGTCTGTGGGAGTTCAAGACCGGCTCCGGCACGACAGCGTTCGACACCAGTGGTGTTGAACCCGCTATCAACCTGCAACTTATTGGTGACGTCGAATGGTTCGGCGGCTGGGGCATTATGATCAATGATGGCCGTGCGCAGGGCGATACGACCTCAAGTAAGAAACTGCATGACCTGATCAGGGCGACGGGCGAATACTCGATCGAAGCCTGGGTTGTGCCGAATAACGTCACGCAGGAAATGTCTCGCATCGTCACTTACTCTGCTGGTGATGCAGCGCGTAACTTCTCGCTCGAGCAAAACCTTTACGACTATGATTTCAGGCATCGCAGCGACACAACCGGACTGAACGGTATCCCTGCACTGTCGACGCCAGCTGCCGCTGAAGTATTGCAGGCCACACTGCAGCACGTCGTTGCTACTTACGGACCGGTTGCAGGACGCAAAATCTATGTCAATGGCAACCTGGTCACACAACCGGATCCGGTCGCTACCGGCTCGTTGGCCGCCTGGCAGGACACGTTCGCATTCGTACTCGGTAATGAGGCGTCCGGTGATGGTCTGTGGCAGGGCACATTGCGCCTCGTTGCCATCCACAATCGTGAGCTGACTCAGGCACAAATCGTGCAGAACTTCGATGTGGGTGTCGGCGAGAAATTCTACATGCTGTTCGGTATCGAAGACATCATCAATATACCGACCGCGTACATCCTGTTCGAGGTCGCTCAGCTCGACAGCTACAGCTACCTGTTCACCCGACCGCACTTTATTACGCTGGATATCAATCAACAACCGCAGAACATTCCTATCCAGGGCCTGCGTATCGGTATCAATGGTGCTGAGGTTGATAAGAGCCAGAGTTACGCAAACATGGATGACATGCTGGACTACCTGGAGTTTGGTGAGCTCGGACAGCCACTGGGTTCCCTTGGTGCTGTGATACCGCTCGAGAGAGGACCGGCAGGCGACGAGTTTTTCCTGACCTTCGATCTCCTGGGTACGGAAACTTATATGCGGACCGATGATCCGCCACTGGTGATCATAGAATCCGACTTGCCGCCTGCGCAGCGAATTGGCGTACGCACCTTCGATGAGATCAACGCGACAATGAGTGCGGTCACCGATGTCAGCGCTCAGGACCCGGCTGTCGATACCGTGTTCCAAAGTCTCAGGCAATCATTGCCGGCAATCGAGGATCCCGCGGCATTCCTGTCTTCTCACCAGGTCGCTGTCGCGCAGCTTGCGATCGAGTATTGCAATGCGCTGATCGAAAACCGCGGTGCGACCTCGACTGCCCTGTACTTCCCGGGCTTTGATTTCAATGCAGCGCCGCTGACTGCCTTTGGCAATCGCAACGCGCTGATCAGACCACTGGTTGACAGAGTCATGGGTATTGGAATCCAGACCCAGCCGGACGCTGTCGACGTTGAGGGCGAAATCGCTTACAACATTTTTGATCCGGTTACCCTGCGGCCGATCAACCTGATCGACAGGCTGATCGCGGGCGGAACCGATACCCGTTCGATCTCAAAAGGCGCCTGTGCCGCCGTTCTCGGCAGCGCGGTAATGCTGATTCAGTAGACAGATTTGAGAAGAGGCATATCTTATGGCTAAAAAACGTAATTCCAGGCACTGGGATGACCCGCTGTGCCACCCCGACCATGCACGGCCGGTAACACGCCGCGATTTTGTCTCCCAGGGATTTCTGTCCGGATCTGCGTTTGTACTCGGCGGCGGCGTCATGAGCTTGTTCTCCAATCCGCGCGAAGCATTTGCAGCGCTGTCCGGTGACCTTGCACCCTTACTATCCAATCCTTGCAACATTGCGACTGAGGGTGCCGGCAAAATTCCATTCATCGCTTTCGACCTGGCGGGTGGTGCAAATATCGCCGGCTCCAACGTACTTGTTGGAAAGGAAGGTGGTCAAATGGATTTCCTGAATACGTCGGGCTACCAGAAACTTGGACTGCCGGGTGACATGGTTCCCGGTCTGAACGACCCGCTAAGTGGTTTGCCATATGCCAACACCGATTTCGGGCTGGCTTTCCATTCAGACAGCGCGTTCAAACGCGGTCTGGAGGCGAGTATGTCAGCCCTCCGCGCATCACAATTGAACGGTGCAGTTATTCCGGCTCGCTCCGACAACGACACTGGCAATAACCCCCATAACCCCTTGTATGGCATCGCTGCCGCGGGCGCAGATGGCTCCATCCTGACGCTGGCCGGCACTGAGAATAGCGATTCGGGCGGCAACTCGATGATCCCGGCGATGATGATGGATCCGGAACTCCGTCCGACCAAGATTGATCGTCCAAGTGACGTTACCGGGCTTGTGGATACGGGTCAGCTGGTCGGCATCCTGGGTCCGGATGACGCGGTTGCGGTAATGGAATCGATATATCGCATCAGTGCCGACAAGATGGCCAACGTGACGGCCGATGCGGTCGTTAAAGACATGGTCAAGTGCGGCTACCTGAAGTCTGCGGATATCGCCGAGCGATTTGGCGACACGCCGCTGGACCCGACGGACGACCCAATGATCGTCGGGCCAGCCGGCATTTTCACCGCCGCTGAATTTGCTGATGGCGGCCGGGATGGCCGGGAATTTCGCAAGACTGCGTCCATAATGAAGCTGGTCATCAACGGCTTTGCCGGTGCGGCCGTCATCGAGATGGGTGGCTACGACTATCACGGCGGTGCGCGCGCCGAAGGCGAAGTCAAAGACTTCCGCGCCGGCCGCTGCATGGGCGCCTGCATCGAATATGCCGGTCGCATTGGTGTACCGCTGATGATGTACGTATTCAGTGACGGATCGGTTTCGAGTAACGGTGCGATCGACAACTCCACCGAAGGTCGCGGCAAGGGTGAGTGGGTCAGTGACAACTCATCGACAGCGGCCGCGTTCTTCATGGTTTTCAACCCGGCGGGTCCAGCCATACTGCGCACGAGCCCCGGCAAAACTGCCGTCCAGCACCAGCAACTTGGATTCATGGACGCTGGCGCATCGGTGCAGCGGGCTGCGACACCGATGGCGAACAACGTCAACCTTCTCGTCAATGCCGTGATTCTGAATTACATGGCCTTGCATGGCGATGAAGGCATCTTTGCTACGCTGTTCCCGAACCATAGCCTGGGAACTGTCGCGATGCGCGACAGCCTGACGGCGTTCCAGCCGATCGTGAGTGGCATTATCCCTCTCCCTAATCCTACTTAAGTCTTCAACAGCACCAGTGTCATTGCTTCCTCGGGCTTCGCCCTCCTCGCAATGACACTGGCAAGTTCTGACATGGCCTCCACGGCCAGGCCGTTTCTTATAGAATGCCCCGAACTTGCGTCTCGTCGATTCTCTATGCCAGCTGACAACCGTATTGCCGACTTGTTTGCGTGCCCGCGCTGTGACAAAACACCATTGTCCGAAAAGAATGGTGGTTACCGTTGCAGCGCCTGCAAGGTAGATTACGCGTCGGTCGGTGATATTCCCTGGCTGTTCGCTGAACCGGACGCCACTCTTGGTGAGTGGCGCAACCGGCTGCACTTCTCCTTACAGCAACTTTCGAACGAGTCACAACGCATGCAGGCCGAACTCGCTGCCGATAACATCGGTGCGTTGACTCGCAAACGTCTCGAACGCCAGGTATGCGCCGTCGACGAGCACCGCAACATGCTGCGCAAAATTCTTGAGCCGATCGACATGCAGTCGATGCAAGCCAGCCATGAGTCCTACCTCGCACTCAGAACACGCTTGCCGATTGATCAGGGCATACAGACCTATTACGCGAACATCCATCGTGACTGGTGCTGGGGCGACACCGAGAACGAGGCATCAATCAACGAGATCAAGGCGATCGTCAGCGAAGGCGACGGGGATAACCGTGCTCTTGGCGACACGCTGATACTGGGCGCGGGCGCCGGCCGGCTTGCCTACGACATTCACATGCAGCTCGGCACCGAGCGAACGATCGCAATGGATTTCAATCCGCTGCTGGTTTTGGTCGCCAAAAGCGTCATGCAGGGAGATGAGCCGGAACTCTACGAGTTTCCACTTGCGCCGAAGACGCTGGAGGATTTTGCGGTCCTGAGAAAATTATCGGCGCCTGAACCCGTGCGCGAAGATTTTCACCTCGTTTTCGGGGACGCCCTGCGACCGCCGTTTGCACCGGCTAGTTTCAATACTGTGGTTACTCCGTGGATTATCGATATCGTGAATGAGGCGCTGCCGATTCAGGCCGCGCGCATCAACAGGCTGCTTAAACCACAGGGCCGCTGGATCAATTTCGGTTCGCTCGCGTTCGATCATCCGGTGCGTGCACACCGTTACAGTGCCGAGGAAACCCTGGCGATTGTCCAGGAGGCAGGCTTCGCACCGCCGCATACGCGGGAGCAATCGATTCCGTACATGTGTTCGCCGGCGAGCCGCCACGGCCGCCAGGAAACCGTATTCACCTTCTCCGCGACCAAGACCGGCGATGTAGACGCGCCCGCGAGACACAAGGCACTGCCCGACTGGATCGTCACCGGCAAGGCGCCGGTGCCACTGCTGAAATCATTCAGGAGCCAGGCGCTTTCGACGCAGATTTACTCTTATATTATGTCCCTGATCGACGGCAAACGGACGATTGCCGACATGGCGATGATGCTCGAACAACAAAAGCTGATGACGCACCAGGAAGCTGAGCCCGCCATCCGAACTTTCCTGACCCGTATGTACGACGACTCCCAGCGTAACTCAGGGTTTTAGGGTAACTGGTTGAGATAATCGCTAAATGTCCGAGATATCTGGAGGATGTCCGCAAGATTGAAATAACTTATCTGTTTGATTTACTATTCCGCCTCAAAAGGCACAGTCAGTTTCATTCCCGGAACATGAATGCCGCCTCGCCGCTGTCCTCGTTCGACTGTGCCAAATTTTTCTGCAAAAATCGGCGGCAATTCCCACCCATCCTTTGTGGAAAGCCAAAGACGCAACAGATGTCGCTTGCGGTCCAACTCAGGATAATCTTCATAGCCCGTACGCGCATGTAGGATCTGATGGTTGTGGGCGAAATTCATGTCCCCCTGCTGCCATTCGTAATCCAGACGAAATTCCTCGCTGCCTGCGAGGTCATCCAACAAATCCAGTGCTTCAATTTGTTGATCGGTCAGACGTGGTACATAGTCCCGATGCTGTGCCGCATTGATAAAAACGCGATCATGAATGGTTAAAAGTCGGTGTTTGTAATGGTGGAAAATTTCTATTTCATAAGTGTCTTGCTTTCCATCCGGTACTTCACCCTTCCGATCCACTACGAAGGGCGATGACAGTACCTTAGCCAGATCAGGTCGGCGTCTTGCAATTTCGTTAAAGATCGCAACCGAGCTTGCGAGCGAGAACACGCCACCGGACTTCGCTTTCTGCAGACAAAGCAGTCCTACCAAATCCGAGCCGTCCGTGTGATAAAGCTGGCGGTAGCTGGTGCCGTAGATTCTAGTTTGTGGGTTCGTGTGATCAAATCCAATGTCTTTCACATGGCCCAGAATATGACCCTTCTGATTTTGCGGCACAGGTTCGCCAAGCCATGATCCGATCCCCACGTAGGCTCGGATAATTTCTTCACGATTGAGATCCTGAACCGGCATGCCGTGAAACACTACGAAGCCGCGCCCATAGAGAAGCTCCTGGTAGGTCGTTTGCAACACCTGCGCCAGGCGCGGCAAATGAAAGCATTCAGGAATGAGTTCCAGAATTGGAATTCTGTTGTCGATACTTCGCTGGACTGCCTTCTTGATTTCTGAAATGTGGCTCTTCGTAAGATTGATATGCCAATCCTCGGAGTTTCTTATGTTCGGGCCGCGCCAGTTCGCAGGCCCCTCATAGCTCGCTGGTGCATTACTGTGAACCATGATCTTGTCCTACATGAGTCTAATTGTCGTGACCATAAGGGAAATCTAGGTATGTTGTACAATTCTATTTTGTAAGCAAAATAGTCCATTTCCGCATATCATGCATTAATATCAATGCACTTCAAATACAAACATCTGCATATATTTCGGTCGGTTATGATTCATGGTAGCGCCACCAGCGCGGCCGTGGACGTTAACATGACCCAATCGGCTGTAAGCCGTACATTGAAGGAATTTGAGGCCATTGTCGGCTTCCGTTTGTTTGATCGTGAGCGCACGGGCCTCCGCCCGACTCGTGAGGCCCAGCAACTATTCAAGGATGTAAAGCGCGCCTATGCCGCATTCGCCGATGTGAATCAAACCGCGAAATCCATCCTGAACAAAGAGGCGGGACAATTACGTATCGCAGCCCTGGCGGTTTATGTGGATGGATTTGTCTCGCGCAGCCTACCCAGATTTATGGCCAAATTCCCGGGAATTAATATTCAGCTGATTGCAGCGGCAAAGCCGGAAATCGAAAAACTCGTGGCGATCGAACAGGTGGACTTGGGCATCACGACATTGCCAGCGACCTCCGCTCTGATTACCGTTCGCAGTTCCATCAAGCGCAGTGCCGTATGTATTTTTCCTAAAGACCATATCCTGAGAAAAAAAAGGAAAATTACCCTGTCCGACCTTTTGGACCACGAGCTCATCCATCAATTTAAGGGCGCCCCTTTGCGCACTTTGATAGACACTAAATTCAACGAACAGGAACTCGAACCAACAATTCGCGTGGAAATAGAATCCCAGCGCGCGATCGTTAATATTGTCTGCGCAGGTGGAGGAATTGGTGTCGTCGACCCGGACATTGTCTCAGACCAGGACCGAAATCAAATATGCTGCCGCCCACTTACGCCATCCCTTGAATGGTCACTTGCATTGGTTAGCGCCAAGAGAGTAACGCCATCGCAAATCGCAGCTGCATTCCTAGATTGGATGTATGACCTGCGCCCTCAAAACTCCTCCAGATTTCAATAGAGTTTGTCAGGATGCGAAAGTCTCCCCGGTCGCCATTTGATCCTCGATCTTTGCTTCATTTTCCACATCCCCCACTCTAACGTTAGAGTTTAGATGTTGCAGCGACCGGTTGAATCCACAATCAAGACAGACTAAGGAGATGCTTTTAGGTCGGACTATGTCTGGGCGCTCAGGTCCGGGCATCTACACCTAGTCATCAGCCGGTTCGGACGCCGGCGCACCTATCTTTTTGATAAAAAACACGAGGATTTTTGCCGATTCGGTGGCGCTGGCATTCCTCGACACCGTGTGGATGTCACTGGGCGACTCGTAAAATGTCTGCCCGGCAACGAGTGTCTGCGGCTCACCGCCTGCAACCTGCATTACGACTGTGCCCTCGAGAACATAAACGAACGTATGCGCGTTGTGACGATGACTGGCCGAGGCCACGCCGGGCGGATACTCGACTTCGAGGACAACGGCCTCGCGCCCTTCGATATCCGGCAGATCCGTCTGGAACAGGGTGGTTGCAACGGATTGCTGCGCCGAGCTGGTTGCTGACAAAATCGCAAGCAGTATGATCGCTGGAATTCTAAATTTT
>SMWE01000096.1 GCA_004357475.1 Gammaproteobacteria bacterium | reverse complement strand
CTTGCCGCAAAGGCCAGCGCCCTGTTGCAAGGCAGGTATCACGTGACCAAAGACGATGTTCGTGACATGGCGTTGCCGGTGCTGCGTCACCGCGTACTTTGTAACTACTTTGCGGAGTCCGACAACATGACGGTCGACGATGTCCTGAACGCAATGCTCGAAAAGATCGACGGCTGAAATCATGGTCGGAATGCTGCCCAGTCGATCAACGGCCCGCGACCTCCTGCACCCCGAAGTCCTGGCCGGCCTGAAGAATCTCGATCTCGTCGCGCGCTCGGTGGTTGAGGGCTTCCTGATCGGGCTACACCGTTCGCCGAGCTTCGGTTTCAGCCAGGAGTTCGCGGAGTACCGGGCGTATGCCGAGGGCGATGATCCCAGGTTTATCGACTGGAACGTCTACGCGCGCACGGGAAAAACCTACATCAAACGATTCCTCGGCGACACGAATTCACACCTGATGATTCTCCTTGATGCCAGTGCGTCGATGGGATTTGGTGGCCCGCCCGTTACCAAGTTACGTTACGGCCAGTTCCTGGCCGCGAGTTTATCGTTTCTCGCGGCGCGTCAACACGATGCGGTTGGCTGCATGATTTTTGACGAAGAAGTGAGGGATTATCGTGCGCCGTCGTCACGCGCCGGCAAATTACAGGGCATTTTACATTGCATCGATTCGGCTGAGGCCGCCGTGGGCACGAGGTTCGACAAGCCCTTCGATAAATTCAGGGAGCAGATATCGCGCCGCGGCCTGGTTGCGGTGATTTCGGATTTCTATTGTGATGCCGAGGACCTGCTGGCGGGTGTACGCCCACTGGCCTGGCACGGGCAGGATGTGGTTCTGTTCCAGGTGCTCGACCAGCAGGAACTCGACCCGCAATTCAGCAACAACGTGTTGCTCGAAGATCTCGAGACCGGCAAGGCAATCGAGGTGGCGCCGCAGTTCATGCGCGAGGCATACCCTAAGCGCATCCGTGCCCATATCGACTCGCTCGCGGCCGCCGCGGCCAGTATTGGTGCGGATCACGTGCTCGTGAACACCAGCGACTTACTCGATGAGGCGCTGCGCAACTATCTGTTGTTCCGGCAGAGAAGAAAATAGTAATGGGTTTCCTCGCACCGTTGTTCCTGTTCGGCGCACTCGCGATTGCATTGCCAATCTGGCTGCATCGGCTGCAGACGCAGAGTTCAGATCGTCAATCGTTCAGTTCGGCGATGTTGCTCGAGACAACGGAGGAGCGTGTACATCTGCAAAAGAAGCTGAAGTACCTGGTATTACTTGCATTGCGTATCGCGTTGCTGCTGATGATTGCGCTGGCATTTGCGAAGCCTTTCCTCATCAGGCCGCCTGGATCACTGACAGCGGGTGCTGCCGGTACACATCTGATCCTGGTAGACACTTCCGTTTCGATGAGTCGTGCCGGCGCTTTCGATCAGGCAATCGCGGTTGCCGGCCAGGCTATCGACGATGTGCCACCTGGTGCGCTGTTGCAGGTGCTGGACGTCGATGATGCTCTGCATATCGGGAGTAGCTTGTCAGCAGACAAATCGGATCATCGTGCTGCAGTATCGAGACTCAGGGTCAGCGCGCTGCGCCTGGATTTTGGTAGCGCAATGGCTGCCGTCGATCGCCTGGCGGAGTCGCTGCCGCCACCGGTGACACTGCACATGATCAGTGATTTTCAGGGCAGCGCGATGCCGGTCAGGTTTGCCGACGTGGTTCCCTCCCGGGTGACGCGACTGATTCCGCATGTCGTTGGCACCGGCGCGCCTTTCAACTGGTCCGTCAAGTTTGTCCGCGAGACGGCCGAGGGGCTGGACGTCGGCCTGTTCGGTTTCGGTGATCGGGAGCGGCTCGCAGATGTTGAGCTATTACTCAACGGCGAAGTTGTCGAAATGCGGGGGCTCTCTGAAACCGGCCCTGTTACATTGCGCTTCACGGATCTGCAATACGAACAGGGCGACAATCGGATTCAGGTCAGGATCAATACCGACGACGACCTGGCGGCTGACAATCAGTGGTTCCATGTCGTGGAGAATGAACCGCCGGCGTCAGTTCCGCTGATTACGCTCAATCGCGGCGGCCTGCCCGTCACCTATTTGTCGGCAGCGCTTGAATCAGATGCCGGACAAAGCTACCACGTCGAACCACTGGTCATCGGCGAATTCGATGCGCGTGTGCTTGGCCGGTACCGCTGGGCACTGCTTGATGACATCGGAGCAATTGACGAAGAACTCGACCATGCACTGACCGCATACCTGCAAAATGGCGGCAACCTGCTCGCATTTTCCGGCATTCGGGCTGCGAGCTCCAGTATCCTTCCTGTCACCGGCCATCGATTGAGCGCGGCCACTGTCGATATCGGCGGCAGCGAGTTCCAGTCGCCGGGACAGATTGATACTTCTCACCCGGTGCTTGCGCAGACCGAAGGCTGGCATACCGTCAACGTATCGAGAACCATCCCGATCGAGGTACAGGCCGCGGACCAGGTCCTTATTCGACTGGAGAATAAGCAGCCATTTCTGATAGAGAGAAGAATCGGGGCCGGGCGGCTGCTGCTGCTTTTGAATGGTCTCGACAATCGCTGGAACGACCTGCCGCTCCGCCCCGTGTTTGTCAGCTTTATCATTGAAACCGCTGGTTATTTGTCCGGCATCAACGAAATTTCGAAAACCTATACGACCGGCGCAAGTTTACCCCTGTCGCTGGTTGGCAATGCCTCCGGCCAGGTCGTGGATCCGGACGGCAACACGGTCCTGTCACTGGCCGATACGACTCGCGCGCAGCAAATAAAATTGGATAAACCGGGTTTCTACGAGGTCTACACTTCTCAGGACAACATGCTGGTGGCCGCCAACATTGATCCACGCGAATCCGATCTCACCAGGATCTCCCAGGAGCTGCTGGATCGATGGCAGGATGCAACTGCGCGTTTGGACGGCATCGTTGCCGGCCAGCCTGGTACCGTGGAGCCGGAACCCGTGGAGCTGTGGCACTGGTTGCTGTTCATACTGGCAATGGTCGTCATTGCTGAGTCGATGCTTGGCAACACTTACCTGGCGCCACTCGCACGGGCGAATCGATGAAATCTACGCAGGAACTTGATCAATACCTCCATCAGTTCCGGCTGCGACTGAAGCAACTGGTTCTCGCCCGCGGCGCGGCAATGATGTCGGTGGTGGCGCTGCTTGTTACGCTCGTCGCCGTTGGCACTGCAATTCGCAATGGGTTTCCTGATCATATCGTCATTACTTCCCGCCTGGTTCTCATCGCTCTGCTGGCTGCGCTGGTATATCGTTTTGTGATTCTGCCAAGGCGGCGCATTGACGAAAATGGCGCCGCGGACATCGAGCAACGAACTGAGGCGTTCGGTGGCCGGGTCGAAACCTATGTAGAAATTAATGACGAACGCAATCCGATGCGCGAGTTACTGGCCGAGGACGCAGCGAGAATTGCGAAAGAACATCCGCCGGACTCGCAGGTTGCAAAGAAAGAATTCACGTTTGCCTACACGGTGACTGCTGTCGCAATAGCAGGGCTCCTGTTCCTCGCCATTGCAGGGCCGGGAAATTATGCCTATGGGGTTCGTCATCTCTGGTTCGGCTGGGCGATTCCCGGACTGTTGCCGCCACAGAGTATCGAAGTCATCCCCGGCGACGATGGCATTCGCCTTGGCGGCACGGTTCGCGTACGTGCGACGATGCGGGGATTCGAGCCGGCTCGCGCCTGGGTGCATGCAAGTTTCGGGGATGGCGAGTGGCAACAGGTCGAAATGTCGGACGAAGACGAACTGTTTGCGTTTACTTTTTTCTCGGTTCGCCAGCCGCTGGCGTACTACGTGTCGGCCGCGAATGTTCGCAGTCCGACCTTTAAGGTCAAGGTCGTTGATTTGCCGATCGTTGAGAACCTGGTGCTTGAGTTTACTTTTCCCGAGTGGACCAGGCGCGAACCCGAGACTCATGATCCGGGCGGTGACGTACGTGCGATTGCCGATACACAAGTGGAGGTAACGGTTCGATCCGATCGCGTGATGACTCCGGGCGAGCTGATCGTGGACGACCAGGTCATTGCGCTCGAAATCAATGGCGACACGGCAACAGCGACCTTTACGGTAGTGCAGGATGGTCAGTACTTTGTCGCCGCCAAAATCGGTGGCGAGCAGATTCGCCTGACTGACGATTACTTCATCACACTCCTTGATGATGAAATACCGCGTATCAAATTTGTGCGGCCGGGCCGGGACTGGAGCGCCAGCAGCATCGAGGAAGTCACTGCAAGAATATCGGCAGAAGATGATTTTGCGCTTGAATCACTGGAGTTGCGTTACTCGGTCAACGCCAGCGAGTGGCAGTCGATCGAGTGGCCGGTCGACACCAACGTCGTGGAAATCGATCACGTATTTTTTCTCGAATCCTTATCAGGTCATGATGCCGGTGCGGCAATGAGCCCGGGTGACCTGATTTCCTACTATGCGATTGCCAGGGATCGGAAAAACATCGCGCGCACCGACATTTTCTTCATTGATGTACAGCCGTTCGACCGCCGTTACTCACAGTCGCAGCAGTCTGGCGGCATGGGCGGACAACAAGGCGGGCAGCAGAGTGAAATCTCGGATCGGCAGCGCGAGATTATCGTATCGACATGGAACCTGATCCGCGAACTTTCCGAACAGCGGCGGAATGACGCGGCCTATGTTCCCGACAACGCGGCGCTCCTGTCGCGGCTGCAAGCGACATTGCGCGGGCAGGTCGAGACGCTGGCGCAACGCGCACGTGCCCGGCAACTGACCGCAACTGATGAGGACATCGCGACCTTCGCCGAGCACCTCCGCCAGGCGGGCGGAGCGATGATTCCTGCGGCAGAAGCCTTAAGCGAAATGGAGCTGGAGCAGGCAATATTGCCGGAGCAGGAAGCCCTGCAACACCTGCTGGCGGCCGAAGCCGTATTTACCGATATCAGCGTGTCGTTGCAGGCAAACAATCGTGGTCGTGGTGGGCAGGCAGGCCGCGACCTGACCGAAATGTTCGAACTCGAGATGGATCTCAAAAAGAATCAATACGAGTCGGGCAGCATGGCATCGCCGAATGCGCCGCAACAGGAGATTGATGAAGCTGCAGACAAGCTCGCTGAGCTTGCACGGCGGCAGGAACAACTGGCACGAAACCTCGATCGCGCGCGGACAGCGACGCCCGCACAACGCTGGCAGCAGGAAATGCTGCGCCGGGACGTCGAAGAATTGCGCGATCGGCTCGAGCGACTGCAGCAGCAGACGGTGGCAAATCAGTCGCGATCACAATCCGGACAAAGTGGCCAGGGTTCTGAATCGGGACGGCAGGGTTCGCACGGGCAGCCAGGCGACTCATCAAGAGAGCTTGATGATCTCAGGCGCCGCCTTGACAGTGCCGTCCGTGCCATGAACGAAGTCGGCGAGGCGATGCGCAACGGCGGCAACGCCGATGATCTGCGCCGGGCATCGGCGGAAGCACAGCGTCAGCTCGAGGGCGCGAGAGATCGCGCGCTCGAGGAGCAACAAAGGATGCTGCAGGCATCGGTCAGTGAACTGACCAGGCGCGCTGGAGAATTGTATGCGACCCAGTCGGCGCTCGAGGATCGCCTGCAGGAGGCCATTCGCAGTGTACTGACTGGAATCAACGAATTTGAACGCTTTGACAGCGGATTGACGATGAATGAAGAATACGAGATCGCAGAGGAGAAAAGGCGCCTGCAAGCGGAACTGCAGGCCCTCGAACTGGACGCACGAAACTCGGCCAGGAACCTCGATAATGCCAATCCGCGTGCGGCAGAAGAAATCCGTGAAGCGCTCAGGAAACTTCGCGAGATGGAAATTGAAACCCGCCTTGCCGTCGCTGCCAGGTACATAGAACAAGGCGAAGCAATTTACATTGCGGCCAGCGAGAGCGCGGTTACACAGGGTCTGCGCGAGCTGCGCGACGACCTGCAACGCGCACAAGAGATGGCTGGACAGGGTGGCGAAGGTCGTGGCGGAGCGGGCAGGGATGGCTTCGCCGAAACGCTGGCGGCAACGCAGCAACTGCGGCGCGCGTTACAACGGCTGGCGGAAGGCAATGCCAGGGGCGGAGCACTCACTAATCGCGGCCGGGACGATCTGCAACAGTCCACCGGCGT
>SMWE01000095.1 GCA_004357475.1 Gammaproteobacteria bacterium | reverse complement strand
TTGCAATGGTCGTACTGATAATACAGCTATTCACCGGCATTTTTCTGACGATGAATTACAAGCCGTCGGCCGACGAGGCGTTTGCATCAGTTGAGTACATCATGCGTGACGTGGAATGGGGCTGGCTGATCCGCTACATGCATTCTACCGGCGCATCGTTTTTTTTCATTGTGATTTATCTGCATATGTTCCGTGCCATGTTGTACGGGTCGTACCAAAAGCCCCGTGAGCTGATCTGGATCATCGGCATGCTGATTTTCTTTGCAACGTTCGCAGAGGCGTTCGCCGGCTACCTGTTGCCGTGGGGGCAGATGTCTTACTGGGGCGCCCAGGTCATCATTTCCCTGTTCGGCGCCATACCTGCTGTCGGCGAATCCGTGGTCGAATACATCCGCGGCGATTATTCGATCTCGGACATTACGCTGAATCGTTTTTTTGCACTGCACGTAGTCCTCATCCCGATCGCGTTAATCGCGCTGGTTTTCGTGCATATCGTGGCGTTACATCATGTCGGCTCGAACAATCCCGATGGTGTCGAGATCAAGGACCACAAGGGTCCGGATGGCATCCCATTGGATGGTGTGGCATTTCATCCTTATCACACCAGCAAGGACCTGGTCGGCATCATCGTATTTTTGATGGTCTTCTGCGCCGTGGTGTTTTTCGCGCCCGATATGGGCGGCTACTTCCTGGAACATGCGAATTTCGAGCCTGCCAATATGATGGCGACGCCCGAGCACATCGCGCCAGTTTGGTATTTCACGCCGTTCTACGCGATTTTGCGCGCAGTTCCGGACAAACTCTGGGGTGCAGTCCTGATGGCCAGTGCGGTTCTGCTGCCGCTGTTCCTGCCATGGCTGGATCGTTCGAGGGTCAGGTCCATCCGTTACCGGGGTTGGATGCACAGACTGGCACTTACCCTGTTTGTCATTAGTTTTGTTACGCTCGGCTGGCTGGGGATGCAGCCTGTGGAAAGCATCTACGTCACCATGTCGCGAATCTTCTCGGTCGTTTACTTCGGCTTTTTCCTGCTGATGCCGTATTACACGGTAATCGACAAGACCAGGCCAGTACCGGACAGGGTCGTCTATCGTGGCTAAGGCGACAATGATCGCCGTGACGCTAGCAGCGCTACTTGCCGGCAGTGACGTATTTTCCGCCACCAGCATTGAGCTGGAGTCTGCCGAAAACGACGTGGGCGACGTCAGTTCCTTGCAGCGTGGGGCCAGGAATTTCATGAATTACTGCAGCGGATGCCATTCAGCGAAATACGTGCGATTCAATAGCATGGCGGACGATCTTCAGCTGAGCGAAGATCAACTGATCGAAAACCTCATGTTCAATGCCGAAAGAACGTTTGAAACCATTCAGGCCAATATGGCTGCCGATGATGCTGCACGCTGGTTCGGCCAGACGCCGCCGGATATGTCGTTGATGGCGAGGGCCAGGACCACCGACTACATATTTAATTTTCTCAAAGGATTTTATCTCGATCCCGACAGTCCGACTGGCGTAGACAATCGTGTCCTGCCGGGAACCGGTATGCCGCACGTGCTGTGGGAGTTGCAGGGTTTTCAAACCGGTGTTTTCACTGAAGACGAGCACGGAACGAGCGTGTTCGGGCATTTCGAACCGCTGACATCCGGATCGATGTCGCTTGGGGAATTCGACAGTTTCGTTCGCGATACCGTGAATTTTCTCGAGTACATGAGCGAGCCGGTTGCCTCGACCCGGCGGGCAATGGGAGTTTGGGTCCTGATATTTCTGGCATTCTTTTGGATTATCGCCTCGCTGCTGAAGAAGGAAATCTGGAAGGATGTCACTTGATGACGACACGGTCAGGCTGGATAAATTCCAACAATAAATTAGCGCTACAGGCATTCTTGCCGAAGGGGACCGCATTATGGCAGTGATTGCCAACCGACGATCCGTGATGACACTTTTTTCCAAACCAACGTGCATTCATAGCCATCGCGCACGACTGGTGCTGGCGGAAAAGAACATCAATATCGAAATTGCCGATGTTGAAGGCCCGGACCTGCCCGAAGATCTCTTGGATTTGAATCCGTATCACACGGTGCCGACCCTCGTCGATCGTGATCTCGTGTTGTACGACTCGCGCGTTATCATCGAGTATCTCGATGAACGGTTTCCGCACCCGCCGTTGATGCCGGTTGACCCTGTTACCCGCGCGAAGTTTCGCCTGGCGCTGTTTCGCATAGAATCCGACTGGTATCAGCTGGCCGAGCAATACGAGGCGGACGGCGAACGAAAGCTGTCGACAAAATCCCGGAAGATGCTGAGGGACAGCATCCTGGCCAGTGTTGAACTGTTTAACGTCAAGAAGTATTTTCTCAGTGACGATTTTTCCCTCGTTGACTGCAGTATCGCGCCAATACTGTGGCGTTTACCGGTGTATGGCATTGAACTGGGTTCCCAGGCTGAGCCGATCGATGCGTATTTGAAAAGGGTCTTTGAGCGGCGCTCGTTTCAGGATAGCCTCACGGAACTCGAGCAGGAAATGCGTCTGTAAGAATTGCAGGTATCGACGGTTTCGCTGATGACAACTCCGAGCAGATCCAAGCGGCCGTACCTGATTCGTGCGATGCACGACTGGATGGGCGACAACGGACATACCCCGCATATCGTCATTGATACCTCGATCGACGGCGTTACGGTACCCGGGGAGCATGTTAAAGATGGCAAAATCATTCTGAATATCAGCCATTCGGCCGCACATAATCTCAAACTAAGCAATGCTGCCGTGAGTTTTCGGGCGCGCTTCAGTGGAGTTCCGTTCGACGTGTGGGTGCCGGTCGAGTCGGTGCTGGGGATTTACGCGAAAGAGACCGGCCAGGGGATGATTTTCTCGCACGGCGCGGATCAGCCTGAACCGCCTGATAACCCGGAAGACCAGGAAAAGCCGCGCAGCGATCGCGCGCACCTCAAGGTTGTGAAGTAATTCCGCTTAGTCGGGAGATTGGAATTGTGGGAAGGGCCCGTAGGAGCCCGGCCCACCGGGCGACAAACAGTGCAGGGCATGTTTGTAAAACATGCCCTGCACTGTTTGCGAAGGATGAATCCACTACGCTGGCAAAACGAAGATCGCCCGCTTGGCCGGGCTCCTACTTGCCACCCAACAGGGTCTTATCTATCAAATCACACAGGCAATGAATCACGACCAGATGTACTTCCTGGATTCGTGCCGTTCGTATGGCGGGCACCCTGATCTCAACGTCGTTGTCCGACAACAGCCCCGCCATGAGTCCACCATCATGGCCGCTCAACGCGACCACGCTGATCGCCCTTTCGTGCGCTGCGACGATCGCGCGATTAACGTTTGTTGAATTCCCGGATGTCGAAATCGCCAGCAGAACATCGTTCTGCCGGCCAAGTGCGCTAATTTGTTTGGCGAATATTTCTTTGTAAGCATAGTCGTTGGCGATTGCTGTCAGCGTCGAGGAATCTGTGGTCAAAGCGATTGCCGGCAGGCCCGGTCGCTCCATTTCGAAGCGATTCAACAATTCCGAAGAAAAATGTTGTGAATCCGCTGCCGAGCCTCCGTTGCCACAACTGAAAATCTTGCCGTCATCGAGTAGCGACTGAGCCATAAGCTGACCAGCTCGCGCGATAAAGGGTGCCAGCACGCTTGCCGCCGCTTGTTTGGTCGACACGCTTTCGGCAAAGTGCTCCTTTACCAGGGTTTCTGCGTCCATCAGTTCTCCGGTCTGAATGCGTCCTGCAACCATTGTAGCGTGCATTGATTGTCCGGAGTCGCATCAAATGCCACTACGTCAAAGCGCACGCTATGATCACAATATTGAGGATGTCGACCGAGAAACATTGCTGCTGCTCGGGCCAGTTTGCATTGTTTATGGCGGTCAACCGAGCAGGCTGCGGACGCGAATCGATTTGACTTCCGATAGCGCACCTCGACGAACACCAGGCAATCCTGATCCAGCATCACGAGGTCGATCTCCCCCATACGGCAGCGAAAGTTTTCGGTAAGCAGCTTGAGCCCGCTGGACAAGAGGTGTTCGAGTGCCTGGTTTTCCCAGCGCGCACCTACGGCAATGGTTGTGGGTTCCGCCATTGGGGTGGTCTGTTAAAGAAGGAATCGGGACCAAGCTCATCAAGCAGGTATTGAAACTCATCCACCTCCGGAAGCGGTTCAGGCCTGCCGTGCTCAAACCTGGCCCAGGCCATTTTGCGGTGTACCCGTCCATCCGCCTCGAGATATAATGTACCTGTCGCACCGATGATCTCATCCATCGGTCCGGTACGCGCCGGAAACAGTCCGCCGACCAGGTGATAGGCGTCGTAGCCCATCGCGTGCAGACGCGTCAGGCGCCTTTCAGCCGGCCAATACTTGTCGTACAGTTCCGGAAAATCGGCGATCCATGCGGGCGGATTCACCACCCAGGGTGTTTCTGCGAACATCACGCCATCAAGGTCTGTGTCGGAACGGCCGTCCATCGAATATATGAACGAGGTCGAGTAAACCGGCAGGTCGCCGGAGTAGTGAAACTTGAGCTGTGATTTAATCAGGCGGCCCGCTTTCGCATCAGCGGCAAGAAAAACAAAATCAACATCCTGCCGCCGCCGCGGATCGAACTGCAGCGGGCTACCGATGTTGGCGCGCAGGCGCCGATACCGCTGCACACTTTGCGACAGTGCCAGCAGCTCCTGGATTTCGAATGAAAAATCCTGATCGGTGGGCTGATAGCTGCGGTAATCGAGAAGCTGTCCGCCGGCTGCTTCGAATTCGCTCGTAAAACTTGTCAATACGCGGCGTCCCCAGTCGTTGTCGGGCACCAGCGCGACACCCCGGATCAGGTTGTCATTGATGATTCTGCTTGCGGCGGACCGGGCTTCATCTTCAGGTGCAAGCGCGAACTGGTAGAACCCCGGTGGCGCGAGCACATCGCCGGGCAGGAAATTGAGCGCCAGCACGGGAACAGGCAGCAGTGACTCTGCAGCCAGCCCTGACACGCTGCGTCTCAGCAGCGGCCCGACGACGAATTCAGCGCCGTCGCGCACGGCGGTGTCGTAGGCGGCCAGGGCGCTGCTCGGACGATTGACGTCATACACCCGGATCAGCTGGGCATCATCGATTTCCGCCGTAGCACTGAAATAGGCGCCAAGAAAGCCGTTTCTGATGGCTTTTCCGGCGGCGGCGTTGTTTCCTGAAAGCGGCAGCAACAGCGCGATCTGGCGCGGAAACTCCAGCGCTCGGGCCTCCGGCAGGTCCATTTCGTCGAGGATGCCATTTGCCGGATGGTCGCGATAAGTTTCCTGCCATTGCACCACACCGTTGCCCCAGCCGATACCTTGCTCTCCAGTCGCATTCGCCAGCGATCCCAGCGCCAGCCAGCCCTGAATGTCCCGGTCGTAGGTTAAATTTGCCGCGTCACGCAACACTTGCGAGTCGCTCACTTTGAGGCCCGCCCACAGCCGTCTCCGGTTTTGCCTGATACTGAATTCGTCGTCCAGCCAGATTTCCCGTTGCAGGTAAAGTTCAATCGCCCGCACTGGTTCACTCTTCTGAAACCATGCGTCTGCACGTAGCGCCTCGACGCGGGCGCGATGGTCTTGCGGCAACGGCTGACGGCTCAACGGTTCGAGCAAACTTAAAGCCCCGTCGGGCTGGCCTTCCCATAGTCTGAGCGCAGCCGCGTCCGCGCTCCACAGCCACAGCAACTCGCCCTCGGACGGAATCGGCATTGCGTGCAATGCGTTACGGGCACGGCGGGCGTCGCCGGCATAGAGCCACTGCTCGATGGCGAGCAGAGTCAGCCTGGTTTGCTCGTCGCCCGAGGCAAGGGCCGCGAGGCCAATGTAGGTTCCTGCCGCGTCCGCGTAACGGCCACTCCTTGCCTCCCGTTCGGCACGTGGCACTCCCTGGCTACCGCTGGTGCCGTAAAAATCACCGGTAACACAAGCAGAGAGCATCGCCGCAAATGCAAGTAGCATGGCGGCAACGCGACATTGCTTCGCAATCGTGATCATACGACTTGCCTCACGACCCGGGATACGGGCAGGATGTTGTACAGAGGGATCATTGTCGCAAGATTACCTGAGATTATCTGAATTAGGGATTAAGAGATTGGCAAAGGGCACGCTTTTCGTTGTTGCAACACCGATTGGTAATCTCGATGATCTGTCGCCGCGCGCAAAGCAGGTACTGGAAGAAGCGGACCTTATCGCTGCCGAGGATACCCGCCACACCGGGCGATTGCTATCGCATTTCGACATCAAAACCCGGCAAATAGCACTGCACGAACACAACGAAGAGTCGCTGGTTTGCGGGCTGATCGGCAAACTGAAAGAGGGACAGTCCATTGCGTTAGTGAGTGATGCGGGCACGCCGCTGGTCAGCGATCCCGGTTATCGCTTACTGCGCGCTGCCCATGAACACGGTATTCAGGTATCTCCGGTGCCCGGTGCGAGTGCGGTGATCGCGGCGTTGTCTGTCGCGGGCTTGCCGACCGACAGGTTCTGTTTCGAAGGATTTCTGCCTGCAAAGAAATCAGCCCGGCAGGGCAGACTTCAAATGCTCGCGCAGGAGACTCGCACGATCGTTTGTTTCGAGTCGGTGCATCGCATCGCTGAATGCTTAGACGATCTGATTGCTTCGTTCGGGCCCGACCGGCACGCTTTCATCGGCCGCGAAATCACTAAACTGCACGAACAATGCGTGGCCGGAACGCTTGCGGAGCTTAAACGTATGATTGACGACGGGCGAATTTCGATCAAAGGAGAGTTTGTGCTGGTGGTCGAAGGGCAACGAGTCACAGAAACATCAGCTGTGAATATTGATTTAAATCAATTACTTAAAGAGATTACTGCGATATTGCCGGGCAGCCGGGCCGTGGATGTCGTTGCGTCACTCACAGGACGAGGGCGAAATGAAATCTATCGGCTGATGCTTTCACAACGCGGCAGCGCGGGAGACGAACTTTAACCCTCCAACCCGCGCCGCCGGACGGACTACTAATTCAGGGTTTGGGAACCCAGACAGAACACCAGCCGTTCACGTTGACGAGTTTGCCAATAAAAATAGCGCAAGGCCGCCACTCGTCGCCCTCATCACCCTGAAGCTGAGCGCAGTTGATGCAGCTTTGTTCGGCGGCAGGCTGGGTACGTAAGGCCGGATCCACAGTGCTCGCGTCATGCGTGTATTTAAGCGCCGCTCCGACCGGATCGTCCTCGGTAATTCGCGGCAGTTCCTGCGCTTGCGCTTCCGACCCCGGGTGAACGAAACAACCGGCCGCCGCAGCGGCCGACAGTTGTATGAAACGGCGTCTGGCGATATTGCTCAACGGAATCTCCTTCGGCTGTGTTACGGGCCAGTTCATGGCCTGATTTCAATTAATGCGAAATAACCAAGTCCGGCTAATTATAACGATTAAGGCTTAACGGCGCATGAACAGGGACCTCCCAACTCCAACCGGCGTTGCAGATTTCTGCCCAGGCTAGTGATGCACCGGCAGAGGAGCACCCTCGCCGAAAAAAACAATCCTTGTCAGGAAGGTATAATCGGCCTCGTACACCATCAGCCAGACAAGCACCAGCAGCGCAACCGGCGGACCGAGGATCGCGATTTTCAGTGCCAGCCGTTCC
>SMWE01000094.1 GCA_004357475.1 Gammaproteobacteria bacterium | reverse complement strand
GGATTACGAATTACAGAATGTACTGAACTACATTGGTTTCGTGTACTACAACCTCGACAAAATGCCGGAAGCGATCGCGACCTACGAGGAAATGCTGCGTATTCCGAGTATCGAAGAACAAATCAAGAAACAAACGTTGTATACGCTTGCTCAGCTTTCAACGATGGAAGAGGACTACAACAAGGCGATTCGTTTGCTGGATGAGTGGTTCGTATTGGAAACCAATCCCCCGCCGGACCCTTATATCCTTTACGCGCAAAACCTGTACCAGATCGATCGCTATGCGGAAATGGTAAGGCCGATTGAAGCGGCCATGGCGGTGGCGGTGAAGCGCGAGCTAACGGTCAAGGAAGACTGGTACGTGCTTCTGAACTTCGCTTTTTTTCAGCAGGAGGACTACGAGAAAGTCAGGGACATCCAGAAAATCCTGCTCGTCAACTGGCCGAAAAAGCGTTACTGGTTCTCACTCGCGGGTGCTTACACCGAGTTGGGTGAAGAACAAAACCTGGTCGCCGCCTATGATGCCGCGATGACCCAGGGAATGCTCGAAAAAGAGTCGGAACTGGTCACGATGGCGCAGCTCTACCTGCAGCGGGAAGTTCCTTACAAGGCGGCACTTTTGCTCACTGAGGAAATGGAGACAGGCAGGGTTGCGAAGAATGCCAAGAATTATCGGCTGCTGTCGCAGGCCTGGACGCTGGCTGCCGAGGATGAGAAAGCAATTCCTGCGCTGCAGCAGGCAGCCAGGCTCAGTACTGAGGGCGAGCTGGACCTGAGATTGGGCAACGCCTACCTGAACCTAGGCCAGTTTGGCGAGTGTGTCGCTGCGATCAACAACGGCATCAAGAAGGGCGGCATCAAGAGCCCTGATCATGCACAAATCTCTCTTGGTATGTGCCTGTACAATCAGCAAAAGTACCGGGCTTCGGTTGCAGCGTTCCGTGAGGCCGCAAAAACCAGTCGGTCCCGTAAAATTTCACGTCAGTGGATTCGCGTTATCGATAGTGATATTCAGCGCAACGAACAGATTCGCCTTGCCGAGGCCGCGGCCCGGAAACAACAGCGAGAGCTGGCAGAGCGCCGCCGGGAACGCGATATCTGACCATTCGTGCCCCTTGTGAAAAGCGGGCGCTGATGGCGCCCGTTTTTTTGATTCGCGACTCCCAGGTTCAGGAAATGCCCAAAGTTATTTACATCACGCCAAAGGGCGAACGGCACGAGGTCGACGTCGAGAGTGGCTATTCCGTCATGGAAGGCGCCATCAACAACAATATCGAGGGCATCGTGGCGGAATGCGGCGGCGCCTGCGCCTGTGCAACCTGCCATAGCTACATCGACGAGGCCTGGACTGACAAAATGCCGGCAATGGACGACATGGAGGACAGCATGCTGGAGGCCGCTTATGACCGGCGTGCCAACAGCCGCCTGACCTGTCAGCTGGAAATGAATGAAGATTGGGACGGTCTTATTGTGCATGTCGGTGAAAACGATTATTAGCTCAATAAAAAGATATAAAGATCAATAATTTATTGGAGGTTATTAATGACTATTCGAGTAGGTGAAAAAATGCCGTCCGGGGTGTTCGGTATTATGACGGATGCCGGTCCCGGGGCAATATCAACCGATGAATTATTTGCCGGCAAGAAAGTGGTCCTGGTTTCCGTGCCCGGGGCATTTACGCCGACCTGTTCGGCGAGTCATCTGCCTGGATTTGTCAATCAGGCCGCTGATTTTTTTGCCAAAGGCGTTGACTCGATTGCCTGCATGTCAGTGAACGATGTGTTCGTGATGCACGCCTGGGGCGAAGATCAGAAGGTTGGTGACAAGGTAATGATGCTCGCGGATGGCAACGGCGAATACGCCAGGGCGCTTGACCTCGAAATGGACGGTACGGCGTTCGGCATGGGGACCCGGTCGCAGCGATTCGCGATCATCATCGACGATGGAACGGCTACGCATGTAGCCGTGGAAGCGCCGGGTAAGCTCGAGGTGAGCGAGGCCGATGCGATTCTCGCGAAACTGTAAGAGCCGCCCCTAGGAGCTGATTGCAGCCTCGAGTTCGGGGACGATTTTAAACAGGTCGCCGACCAGCCCGATGTCTGCGATCTCGAAAATCGGTGCTTCGCCGTCCTTGTTGATCGCGACGATAGTCCCTGCATCCTTGATTCCGGTGAGATGCTGGATGGCGCCCGAGATGCCGATTGCAATGTACAGTTTGGGAGCGATGATCTTTCCGGTCTGACCGACCTGCATTTCGTTCGGCACGTAGCCCGCATCAACGGCGGCCCTCGAGGCGCCGACACCCGCGCCCAGCGCATCCGCCAGCTTGTAAATAAGGTCGAAATTCTCTGCGCTACCGAGGGCCCGGCCGCCTGACACCACTTTGGCGGCAGTCTGCAAATCAGGTCGGTCGGATTTGCCCGAGCGCAACTCGATAAAACGCGTGTGACCCGGTAGGTCCGCATCGACAGATACTGCCTCGATTGACGCCGAGCCACCGTCAGCGGCACTTGCGTAGGATGCAGTTCTGACCGTGGCTACCACTGGTTGGCCTGCCGGTGCTTCCACCGTGACGATTGCATTGCCCGCATAGATCGGTCGCCTGAAGCAGTGACTGCCCAGCACACTCATGATGTCGCTGATCTGATTGACGCCAAGCAATGCGGCAACTCTCGGCATCAGGTCCTTGCCGAATGTCGTCGACGGGCCAAAGACATGGGAGTAGCCGTCGGCAATTGCCACGATTTGCGGCGCAAGTATTGCCGCAACGGGATATGAATTGGCGGGATTATCGACCTGGATGACCTTGTCGACCGATGTCAGGCCGGCAACTTCGCTCGCCAGGCTGGCGCCATCTTCCGCCAATACGGCCACATGGATTTCCGCGTCCGGTAGTTCACTGGCGCAGGTAACACACTTGGCGGTTGACGGATTAATCGTGGTGCCATCATGTTCGGCGACCAGCAGGATTCTTGTCATCACAGCAGCCCTTTATCTTGTAGTGCGGCCACCAGGCCTGCGACGTCATCGACCATTATTCCTTTTTGCCGTTGTTCCGGCAGCGCGAAAGCGATTTCGCTGATCCTCGCGGATGCTTCAATGTTGAGCTCGGCCAGTGGAATCTGCTCCAGTGGCTTTTTCTTCGCTTTCATAATGTCCGGCAGCTTTACGTATCTCGGCTCATTGAGCCGCAAATCGGTGGTTACCACGGCAGGCAGGTCGACCTCGATTGATTCGAGCCCGACATCGATTTCCCGGGTTACCTTAGCCAGGTTGCCGTCGAGGACGAGTTCTGATGCGAAAGTCGCCTGTGGCCGGCCCCAGAGTGCGGCCAGCATCTGACCAGTCTGGTTGTTGTCATTGTCGATGGCCTGCTTGCCGAGCAACACGAGACCGGGGTGCTCGCGGTTAACGATTTCCAGTAGCACCCGGGCGCTGCTCAATGGATCGGTCTCTTCATCAGTTTCCACCAGGATGGCACGGTCGGCACCCATCGCCAGTCCCGTTCGCAGCTGCTGCCGGGCATCGCTGTTGCCGATCGATACGACGATGACCTCGGCGGCGTCGCCACGCTCTTTGATCCGCAGCGCTTCTTCCAGTGCGATTTCATCGAACGGGTTAATGCTCATCTTGACGCCGTCAGTCTCAACGCCGCTGCCATCCGACCTGACCCGAACGCGGACGTTGTAATCCACAACCCGCTTCAGGCCGACAAGTATTTTCTCCACCAAACGACTCCGTGCTGCTAACGGGCGCATATTGTGTCTGAGGCTAATCCTGTGTACAAGGCTCAGAATGAAAAGCTATCTCCAACTTATCGAGGTCGCGGAACTCCAGGATATGGCTGGCTGCACAGATTGCCGGGTGATAGATTGCCGCTTCGATTTGATGCAGCCGGAGCAAGGCCGCACAGAGTACCTGGCCGGTCATATTCCCGGCGCGCTGTACGCGGACCTCGACCGCGATCTCGCCGGGCCGGTAAACAAGGCCTGCGGACGTCACCCGCTGCCTGAAGCCGATGATTTCAAAGCGACGCTCGAAGGCTGGGGTATCGGGGCAGGCACGCAGGTCATCGTCTACGACACCGCGAGTGCTGCGCTGGCCGCCCGCCTGTGGTGGATGCTCCGCTGGTTGGGCCATTCGCGGGTAGCGGTACTCAATGGCGGTCTTAATGCGTGGCGCGCTGCCGGCGGAGAGATGGCAACCGGGGTGCCCGAAGTTACCGTATCCTCATTCCCTGCATCGCCCGATGCCGGCCGCGTCATAACGACCGGCGAAATCAGCGCAACGATCAGCGAGGGTCGTGAATTGCATCTTGTCGATGCCAGGGCCCGGCCGCGTTTCGATGGCCGGACGGAGCCTGTTGACGCGGTTGCGGGACATATTCCGGGCGCAATCAATTTTCCCTTCTCCGAGAACATCAATGCCGATGGCACCTGGAAATCGCGCGAAGAGTTACGTCGCGCGTGGGCCACGCTCCTGGGGAGCGATACGCCACCGGCATTTTCCGTCATGTGCGGCTCCGGCGTGACGGCCTGTCACCTGGTGCTTGCGGCCGCGATCGCCGGGCTGGATGAACCGCGTGTCTATATCGGTTCCTGGAGCGAGTGGATTCGGGATGGCTCGCGGCCCGTCGGTCGCCTGGAAGCTGCGGATTTGACCTGAACTTAATGTTAATTCGACGAGTCCAACGGATTAAGTTCGGCGACAATGCCCGCTCCGGACACGGCCACTGATAGCGACGTGATTTATGAGAAAAGATCTTATAAAACAATTCTTCACGGGATTTATTTCATGCATTTTATTAAGCATTTCTGCGACGGCTGAAGAGGCTGACAGGCTCCCCGAAGACCTCGATTTGAATGGCTCGGATTGCATCTGGATCCGGACTATCCGAGACTACACGCCACTGGGCAGAGACAGCCTGCTGATTCATGCGTCCGGCAAGCGAAGCTACTATGTCCGCTTGCTGGGGCCGAGTTTCGGATTGAAATCGTCGTTCCAGCTGGGGACCAGGTCCCGTGACGACCGGCTTTGCCCCTATGGTGGAGACTCGATAATTTTCGACAGATTTTCGGGGGGCGAGGCCAGGATTCACTCGATCAGCAGGGTGACTCCGCAGCAGGTTGAACAGTTAATGATTCGCTACGGGAAGAAAGACCCGGGCGATATACAGGACCCGGCGCCGCCGGAATTGAATGGCGCTGAGGTTGAAGAGCTAGGCTGAGTCGGACGGGTTCCTGGCAACAGGAGCCAAGCGATTCAGCCGCGCAATCCGCAATCTCCGTGCGGACCCGCCCGGCCAACCGCAAGGTTGGCCGGGTTTTATTTTTAACCGCGGAATAGCAGATGAGCGACTACGTTATCCAGACCAGTAAGACGCTGGCGGATGTCAAATACGAGATTCGCGGTCAGCTCGCCCACCGCGCCGGCGAGCTCGAAAAGCAGGGCTACGAGATGCTCTCGCTGAATATCGGCAACCCCGGGTTATTCGGATTTCGTACGCCAGAGACGATGCGCCTGGCAATGATCGAAAACCTCGGTCAGGCGGAAGCCTACAGCCACCAGAAGGGCATTTTCCCCGCCCGTGAAGCGGTCGCGTCATGCAGCAGCAGGGCCGCGGCGTCATGGGCATCACTGCCGAGGAGGTCTTTATCGGCAACGGGGTCAGTGAATTGATCGACTTGTCGCTCCGCGCTTTGCTCAATCCGGGCGATGAAGTGCTGATACCAAGCCCGGATTATCCGCTGTGGTCTGCTGCGGTCGCGCTCAACGGCGGTGTTGTCAGGCATTACCCATGCCCGCCGGAGAAGTCGTTTGCGCCCGATATCGCGGCGCTGGAGGCGATGGTTACGCCACGCACCAGGGCGCTGGTCATCATTAACCCCAATAATCCGACCGGTGCGGTTTACGACAGGGAGTTGCTCGAACAAATGGTTGCTCTGGCGGAGCAACCCACCTGGTGATCCTGTCTGACGAGATCTACGACCAGATGGTCTACGACGACGCCGAGTTTATTCCGCTTGCGACGCTCGTCAGAAATACGGTGTGCCTCACTTATTCCGGACTCTCGAAAGTTTACCGGGCCTGCGGTTACCGCGTGGGCTGGTGCGTGTTTACAGGCGAGCTGGAAAAAGCGGCATCGTTGAAACACGCAATGGCGACGACTTTGCCGGATCCGGATGTTATCAATGACGTATTTTCGAGGATAGACACCCTGCTGGGACAGTACGCGTGACCCGATGTACCTGTGGCTTAAGGATGCAATCGACCGGGATGCAGTAGTCATCACCGCCAGCCGGCGCCTGGCGCGCGAACTTCAGGCTGCGTATGCCGCGCAACAGCTGGCAGCCGGCGTCCGGTCATGGGTAACACCCTCGATTAGTTTCTGGAACGACTGGTGCAAGCGGCAACTCGAAGCCGTTGCCGATCCGCTTCCGTTGCCGATTCCTGTCGATGATTTTTCCAGTTCAATCCTGTGGGAACGTTGCCTCAGGAAACACGCGCCAGAGGATCTGCCTGCGCTCAGTGGTGTCATTCGGCAGGCGCGTGACGCATGGCAGAGACTCAAGGCCTGGAATGTTCCCCTGGCTGACCTCGCAGACTCAGCGCGCAGCCCCGATGAGCAGATGTTTGCGGCTGCAGCCGCGGATTATCAGGCGCGGTTGGAATCTGCTGCCTGGACCGACCGGGACAGCATCCCACGGCTCGTTACCGGACTGCTGTCAAACAAACTCAGCAGTGCGCCGAAGGCGGCGGTTTTTGCCGGATTCGACCGCTTTTCGCCCGCGGTGACGGAGGTCATCGATGCACTGACGGCGGCTGGTTGCAGCGTGCAAACGGCACCGGTCCCAGGAACAAGTCATCAGGCAAGCGTTGCCGCATTCGCAGATCATGATGCCGAGATGCGCGCGGCGGGCGCCTGGGCCCGGCATATTTTGCAAAATGATGCGCAGGCAAAGGTAGCGATCATCAGTCCGGCCTTGCAAAGCGAGGCGGACAGAACGGCGCGAATGGTCCGCGAAGGCCTGGCACCGGGCTGGCAATACGGCGGCGAGGGCTTGCGCGCGGCGGTCAACGTATCGTACGGCCGCAAGCTGTCGGATTTTCCCGCGATTTCGAGCGCATTGTTGATTCTGCGGTGGATCCATCACGGCCTTTCCACGAGAGAAATCAGCCTGCTACTTCGAAGCAAATGCCTGGCCAGCCAGGCGTTGGCAGGTCGCAGCCGCCTGGAGCTTGCATTACGCAGGCTGCCCGATCGGGCGTGGTCGGCCGGCAGTCTTTTGCGGCTACTCGAAGGCAGGGATGAAAGCGCGGATTCACTGGCGTGGTTCCGCGGCATGGAAGCAGTCATCGCGTTACAACAGGATGCGCAGCATGCGGCCAGCCCGGCATATTGGGCAGGCCGCATGGATTCATTGCTGAGCGCATGGCGCTGGCCGGGCGAGGGAGCACTGACCAGCAGCGAATTCCAGCTCATCAACCGCTGGCGCGACTTGCTGAATGAACTGGCAAGAACGGCAATCGTAACGCCGCAACTGCGATTCCATGAGGCGGTGCAACGGCTTGCCTCGCTTGCGGCGGATGTCATTTTTCAAGCTGAAGCAGATGCAGGCGTCGTGCCGCTGATGGGCATACTCGAGGCCGCCGGCATGGAATTCGACCACCTATGGATCAGCGGGATGCATGCAGGCCTTTGGCCGCCCGCCGGCAATCCCTCGTCGCTGCTGTCGCGCGAACTGCAAAAAGAATTCGGACTGCCCGATGCGACACCTGCCGATACGCTCCTGTTTTCGAGGCGCGTGTTGCAGCGCCTGGCAGGCTGCGCGCCGGCGGTGGTCCTCAGTTGGCCGGGAAGCGATGGTGAGTCAGAGTTGGCGGCCAGCAGTCTGCTTGACGACATGGCACTTGATATCTATGCCGGACCCGGAGATCCGGGCTGGCATGCTACCCGGTTTTGCGGAGCGGAGGCGACGGCAATCGTCACCGATGATCCCGTTCCAGCTGTTACCGCGGACGAATCCGTCAGGGGCGGTGCTTACACGGTACAGCGACAATCCGTCGAGCCTTTCGCTGCATTCGTATACGGACGCCTCGGCGTCAGGCGACCCGATGCGATCGAGAGCGGTATTGCTCCGGGTGTGCGTGGCGATATCATCCACAACGCCCTGCATACCTTGTTTGCGGGCTGCCCGAGCCAGGCAGACGTAAGAAATTGGGATGCGGAGAATCTCGAACAACGTCTGGGCAGCGCGATCGACTCGGCGCTTGCCGATCATCTGCGGCATGCGGATAAAACGCACATGCGGCTGTTGGGTCTGGAGCGGGCACGCCTTTTTCGGCTCTTGCGAAGTTTTGTCAGCGCGGAGATCGAACGTCCCGCGTATGTGGTTGTGGATGTAGAAAAGTGCGTCGACTCCGCAGCATGCGGTGTCCGGCTTAAGCTAAGGATCGACCGCATCGATCGTCTCGCGGATGGCTCGCTACTCGTTATCGACTACAAGACCGGCAGACCTAAGAACCTTCTCAACAGGGATGGTGATCCACTGGACCTGCAGCTTGTTGTGTATGCGGACGTGTTGCAGGAAACGGTTGGCGGTCTCGCGCTCATCAACATAGACAGCCGCTCGATCAGTTACAAAGGGACGGGTGGCAGCGTGGAGTGGGATGTTGCCCGGCAGGATGAATGGCCGCAACGACTCTATGCATGGCGCGGCGAGGTGCACCGGGCACTCAGGGAAATTGCGGCCGGCGATGTGCGTATCAATCTGCTATTGACGGCGGATGCAGGGCGCCCACTTGCCATTCTGAGCCGCATCGAGGAAATCAAGCGTGCTCACTGACTTCGAGCTACTGCAGGCAGACGAGCAGTCGCGCGCCGATGCGCTTGACGTAGAACGCTCAGCAATCGTGCAGGCGCCAGCCGGATCCGGAAAAACAGAATTGCTGATACAGCGTTACCTGAAACTGCTGGCAATAGTGAACAATCCGGAGGAAATCCTGGCGCTCACCTTTACGCGAAAAGCTGCTTCCGAAATGCAACTACGGGTTATCGGCGCGTTGCGGCGCGCGCGCGATGGCATTGCGCCCGCCGCAGAACACGAACGAACGACGTTTCGAGCAGCAACCGCGGCACTCGCGCGGGATCGGCAGCTAGCCTGGAATCTCATACAGTCACCTGGCCGCCTGCGAATCCAGACGATCGACGCTTTTGGCGCGGGTATTGCCAGGTCACAGCCGCTTAGCTCCGGGCTCGGGGGGATCGGCGCCACGCTGACCGGCGCGGAGATGAGTGCCATGTACCGCGCCGCTGCAGCCGCAACGTTTGACAGCCTCGACGCAGCAGGTGCACCCGGAGAGTCCGTTGAACGCGTGCTGGTTCACCTGGACAATCACACGGGCCTCTATATCTCACACATCTCGCGAATGCTCGCTTACCGGGATCAATGGCTGGCGATGACCGGTAGCGGCCTGTCTGATCCACAGAACGCCATTGCGGCACGCAAGCAACTCGAAAAAAATATCGAGAACATCGTCGTGCAGCAACTAAGCCGCCTGTGCAGACTATTCCCGGAAGGCCGTGCGACTGAACTTCTCGCCCTGATCAGTTATGCCATCGAGAATCTGCATAAAAGTGACAAACCGGAGCATCCGCTGTGTGAGTTGGCCGGCGACAGCAAATTGCCGGGCAGTGCTGCGGGCGATCGCGTTGCCTGGCAGGCAATCTCCGGACTCCTGCTGACAAAAGGCGGCGACTGGCGACAGAGTATCAACAAGAACGACGGCTTCCCGGCGGGTGATAAAGGGCAGAAGAAATCCCTGTACGCGCTGGTCGATCAGCTGCGCGAGGTGCCGGATCTGCATGAAAACCTGTTGCGCATTCGCAGCTTGCCGGAGCCACGATATGTTGACGAACAATGGGACGTGTTGCTGGCATTGCTCAAATTATTGCCACTGGCGGTGGCGGAGTTGCAACGCCTGTTCAGCGAGCGGGGCGTCAGTGATCATATTCAGGTAGCGCTGGCTGCGAACCATGCGCTTGGGCCGCTCGACCAACCGGGAGAAATCGCGTTAATGCTCGACTATCAGCTCAGGCACCTGCTGGTTGACGAAATGCAGGACACATCACTCAGTCAATACGGGTTGCTGAAAAAACTGACGGCGGGATGGTCGCCGGGGGACGGCCGCACCTTGTTCTGCGTCGGCGATCCCATGCAATCCATTTACCGGTTTCGTGATGCCGAGGTCGGACAGTTTTTGCTGGCGCGACTTAACGGCATCGGTGGCGTCAAACTCGATTCACTGGTGCTGCGGAGAAATTTTCGCTCCGGCGAGCATCTTGTGCATTGGTTCAACACAATATTCAGCCAGATTCTGCCCTTGCAGGACGATGCGTCCAGCGGTGCAATCTCCTACTCTGAATCAGTGCCAGTCGAGGAACACGCAAATTCCGGCGAGTATCGAATGCATCCGTTGTTTGACGCCAGTCCCGACGAGGAGGCCCGATACACGCTTGGGGTCATCAGGAAGTGCCTGCAGGAACACCCGGGCGAGGACCTAGCTGTCCTGGTTCGCAGCAGAACAATTTTGCCGGCACTCACTCACGAATTGCGGCTTGCGGCCATTCCGTACCAGGCTCTTGATATCGACAAGTTGACAGATCTGCCGGAGATCATCGACCTCCTTGCGCTGACCAGGGCGCTTTGCCATGAGTCAGACCGGCTTGCCTGGCTGGCCCTGCTGCGCGGCCCATGGGTGGGGCTGACCTGGTGCGATATTCACTGCATGGTCAAAAATGACGCAAGCAGCACTGTCTTTGAGCTGCTTGATGATGCCAGTCGAATGGCGAGCCTGTCCGTCGACGCCGTTGACCGGCTGACAAAATTCCGCGAAAGGATGGTTGCTGCCACGCGAGGCAGCGCCACTGAAACTTTGCGTGATCGTGTCGAGCTGGCCTGGTTCGCCCTGGGTGGTCCGGCAATGTTGCGAGACGCCGAGCAGCTCGACCATGTGTATCGTTTCCTGGACGTAATCGGGAACATCGAGTCTGCCGGTTCGCTGGCTGACGTTAACGATCTCGAGCGTATGCTGGACCGGGAGCGGGTATCGAGCAAGCCCGATCCTGACTGCCGTCTGCAAATCATGACCATGCATAAGGCCAAGGGACTTCAGTTCGACCACGTTGTGCTGCATGGTCTCGGCAGAGCGGCAAGAATCAGTGACAAAGCGGTATTGAGCTGGCTGATCAATACCGGCAGCGATGGCCGCAGCGAAATGATTATCAGTACGGTCGGGCCCCGCAGCGAGGTCGAAAATGACCCGCTGCACCAGTTCATCGAGACCACGCAGAGAGACAAGGAGCGGCTCGAACTCGACCGCCTGCTCTATGTCGCCTGCACGCGTGCGGTTAAGAGTCTGCAGCTGATCGGCAACGTTGGCCTGACAGCGGACGGCCAGTCGTACCGGTCGCCAGAGGGCAGAAGCCTGTTACATCGCCTCTGGCCCGCGATCGAGCCGGTCGTTGCACGGGCATTTGCAGAATCGGGCATCGCCGAAAGCGCCGCTTCCTGCGCCGACGATGAACCGCAGCTGGTCGCTCCTGTATTGCGCCGGCTGCGGGTAGAACCCCCGTCTGACGCACCGCCATTGCCGAGATGCGGGGACCGGCCCGATCAGTCTGCAACGGGCAACGAGTCGCAAGTTGAATATCACTGGGTTGGTGCGGCTGCACGACATGCGGGGACCATCGTGCATCGCTGGTTACAAAGAATGTCAGATGGCATCGCCGACATTGACGATCAGGACAGGTTGCGGCGGACAAGCCGGCGGTGGGCGCGCGCACTGGGGGTGAGAGAAGACGAAATCGAAGCAGTGTGCGATCGTGCTGCGATTGCACTTGAGAAAATCTCGGCCGATGCCCGGGGCCGGTGGCTACTGTTCGGTGATGGCAGGACAGAATTGGCGGTGAGCGGCGTCATCGATGGACAGGTCCGGTCGGTCATTATCGACCGGATTCGCATCGACGATGAAGGTGTTCACTGGATTGTCGACTACAAGACCAGTACCCACGAGGGCGGTGACCTCGAGGGATTCCTTCAGCAGGAAGCAGACCGTTACAAACCGCAGCTCGATCTGTATGCGGCCCTTTACGCTAATTTGACCGATGCGCCGGTGCGCACTGCGCTGTATTTCCCTTTGTTGCAGAAATTTTGTGAGGTTTAGAGTTCCCCTTCGAAGCGAAACTCGTGCTGTCCGCGCTCATTCGCTGATCCGAGGAAGCGAAGCTGATTCAAAATCGATGGTGGCGTGGCAGGCGTCGGCGCGACCAGGCCGATAAACGAATACAGCCCGTCCTGATGCAAATTTATTGTGCCGCTCACATCGAGCACTCCGGACAAATCCTCGACCCTGCCGATTATTTCGCCATCGATCGTCTGAAAATCGGCCCGGAAATCTCCTATTCTTGACGATGACAAAGCTGGTACGAAAAAATCGGTGACGATCACCGAGCCCTGTGCAGCGATCGGGATACCATCGCTGATCACGATCGTCTCGAACTGCAGCACAAGATCGCCGCGAATGCCACTTTGCTGAAATGCCGGATGCACCAGATCCAGCGGCACATTGCCAGATAAACCGGACAGCGTCAGATTTCCGCCAGGGCTTACTGCAAGCTCTGTATTGATCGAGCCGGACACAGGATTGCTACTGGTCTTAAAGCTGAGTTTTCCGGACAGCAACGACATTGGTTTGAAATGCCAGCTTATGTTTCGTACGTAAGCGCCTCCGGCAATTCCTTCGGCTGCGCTGCCGTTCCAGACCGAACCGGTGATGCCACTTAGCCGGACCTCTGCCGGTGCAAACCACTGGTAGGCGACTCGTGCTGGAAAGGTTGCGAGCATTACGCCCAAAAATATCAGGATGCCGAGGAGGACCAGGCGTTTCATGCCCGTCAGCGTTCCAGGGTCAAGGTCGAATTGACTCGGCCGGGGTTATCACCGGCGGCAAGTGAGAAGCTGCCGGACTGAACCAGCAATCCATATTGGCGGTTCACATCGCCGAGCCACAGCATCATGTCGTCAAATGCCGCGCTTTCGAATTCAACCCGAATGCCGTTGCCGGCCGGCGTAGGCTGACTTCTTTGCAGGGATTCGTACAGGCCTCGCTGCCGCAGCGTGCTGTCGATAATGACGACCAGTGACTGGTCCTGACCTGCCTGAATCGACTGGCCGCTTGCGGAGCCCTGAATCTGGCCTTTTAACGGCCGCAATGCAGCCAGCGAGACCTTCCAGACCTCAACCCTGGCGGCGGCAGATTTCTGACCACTATCGAGCGGCGTCCAGACGCCAAACCAGAAGGCTACGCATACGATAAACACCGCGGCTGTCAGCACCAGGATTTTTTCACGCTCTTCCAGTGAATCGAACCAGCGCCTCATCGACCGATCTCCTTTATCTGGATGCGGCTGTTAACCTTTTCGCCGTCCTGATCAGTGGACTGAATAGTCGCCCGGAATTGACCGTTTTGGCCGACGGCCCTTTGAATACTATCGAGCATCGCAACATTCGGTGCCGTCACCCGGACGTCGACGACGCCGGCGCGATAGCTGATGGCCACGATCTGTGCTTCCCGGTTCTGCTGCATTGCGCGGCTCAGTTGTTCCATCGTTTGCAGGAACACCGGCGCCGAACGGGTGGTGCCGGTGCGGCGCCTGAGGGATTCGACGACGCGGGCAGGATCGTTCGTTTCAGGGACGCCCGGCAATATCTGCTGATACTCGGTGTTGAATAGTTGCCGCAATTGCGTTTCCTGCCGCAGCAGGAGGTAGTAGTCCGTGGCTTTTGCGGTGATACCGATGACACCGAAGACAAGGAGCAGAATCGCTGCGACCTTCCACGGTTTGAACAGACCTCCGTATTCCTTTTGCGCCCCGTAAGCACCCTGCAAAAGGTTGATGCCGGCACCGGTAGCGACTGTCACCGCGAGTCTGGGCATGATGCCGTCCGCGAGAAGCTTGACGTCTACGCTGTCCAGTTGCTGGCGTATTGCAATCCAGTCCTGCTGATACCGCTCTTCATCTTCCGCTGTGCAATAGACGAGTACGTGACGCGGCAGCGGTGTCGCATCTGCTGCCTTGTCATTTTCGCTCCCGGCACCTTGATCCAGGGCACCGATCGCCGCCAGTGCATCGCCTGGGCTCATGTCCTGCATGACAAGTTCAATGTCGCCGCCGTCGTTGATGAAAACCTGGTCCCCGGCAACCAGCATGCTGATCGTTCCCGGTATGCGTGCCAGACCGTAGCTGTCCGCAATGATCGATGACGCATGAATATCTGCCCCGGCAAGCAGGTTGATCCATTCCGCCAGTTGTTCGTGACTAACGACGCTGACGGGCGTTTTGCCGCTGGCGCGTCGCGGGCCCGCAGCAAAATGGAGTTTATCGATGTCGTCCGCGAGATATTCTTCCAGTGCATAGGGCAGGGCAGCCTGCAATTTGGCGCCGGCCCTGAGCGGAATGTCGACACTCGTGGTCAGTACTTCCGCACTGGGCACGAGCACGATGACTTCGCGATCGCCGATATCCGCCTTCGCCTCACTCAGCGCTCCAGACACCGGAGGACCCTGCGTTGCGCCGCTTGAATCTGCCGCGATCCAGTGCGCCTGCTGGTTCGCGTGCTCGCGAAGCCGGATAACCAGGTATTCGGACATACTCAGAGGGTTCCCAGGCTGCGGAGGATCGGCGTAACGTCGCCGCGCGGCCCCCGTTGCAATACGCTGTTTAACGTGAAGCGAACCGTATCAATCCGCACCACGACCTTCAATTGAAAATACTGCGTTGAGTCTTCGAGTTTATTGATCACGTCCGGTGTAACGAGTGACGAGAACGAGTTTTGAATTTCTGTAAATCCGCCGGACTCGCGTTCGGCAATCAGGTTTTCAACATCGGCGAGGGTCATGTTCTCGTCCAGTGATTGCAGCACCGCGGCCGTCGCCGTGTTGACATTTATTTTCGTGCGGCCGGGCAGGGCCGTAATATGAGGCTTGAGCGCATTGAATGTCAGTTTGTCCATGCCGTCCAGTGCGGCAAGTTCACTGACACTGCTCAGGCTCTGGTTGGCAGTGCGGTAGGGCGGAATCATGCCCGTATAGATCGAGTCCTCCGCACCATCAGGAAATAAAGCGTCACTGTCACTGTCGAGCCAATCGGCAGCGATCCCGGCGAAACGCGGGTCAAGCCCGATTGCCAGCAGCAACCTGCGGAATTGCTGCAGGGATTCCTCATCCACCACGCCATTCTCATCGATCAGGTTGTTGATGTTGAACCGTCCCTGCAGATCGGTTACGGCGCCAAATACCTCGCCACCCTCGATCGGCAGCCCGGGTAATTCGCTCGCCCAGATCTCGCCCAGGTGATCTGTCTGACTGTCTTCAAGATCCTGGCGAAGGATGCTGATAACCCAGCTTTCGGCGCCCAGGGCGACCTGGAGTGCCTGGTCCCGGTTCAGCAGTACCATGGTTCGCCGCACATCAAGGGCGTTGTCCCAGGCAAGATTAGCCGCGACCATGGTTGCCAGTGCCGTGATCAGCATGGCAGTGATCAAGGCAACGCCGCGGTCTTTGCGCTGCTTTCTCATGGCGCAATCTCCAGCAGCCGGCGGATTTGACCTTCACCGGTCAGCGTCAAAATGATTTCCGCCGCGCGCGGCCGTTGGCGTGCGCCCAGCACTCCGGGCCGGTTACCCGGCGGCCACTGCTCCGTCCATTCGCCATTGGCCTGAAGAAAGCGGAACAGGATAGACTCCACGCCGTCGAGCAGGACCACACTAAGCGGTACATTGGCCAGCGTCCTGTCCAGCACCATCCAGTGGTAGCGAATCAATTCGTCATCTTCGATGCGATAGGCGGAACGCTGCAATGTGCCCCGCGGCAAAACGATTGGATTGCTCCAGCCACCGTGCGTGAGCTCCAGTGCGAATCCTGACTGAAAACCGGTATCGAGCGCCGGTCCGTAGCCCTCGCCCAGTTCATTGCGAATCGGTCGTGGCGACAGCTGCAGCAAGTCTTCGCTCAAAAGCCGCATCGTCCGCTGTATCGCCTGCAGCCTGTCCATACGGCTGTTTAGTAATTCCGCGGCATCCAGGGTCTGGCCGAGTGCGCCATAGGCGAGCGCGGCCAGGATCGCAAAGATCGCGAGCGACACGAGCACCTCGATCAGGGTAAATGCGCGAAGCTGTTGGGCTCGCCTGTTCACTGCTCTTCGCCGGCGGCCTGCGTGTTTCTCGTCCAAGCCCGGTTGCTCTCTCCCGGTACGCCGGGTTCCCCAATAAAGCCGGTTACCGTTCGAATGACATCCTCCGAACCCGCAATCGAAACCTCGACCTCGACGCGGAAAAGGTTTTCCACGCCGGTTTCGGAAATGGTCGCGCGCCATGCCCATTCCTGGGCGGCGTATTCGACCTCGCCGCTGGTCGAGCTGACCTCCGGCACTACGTTTGCGAGCCGCAGTTCAGTAATTTTGTTTTGCGCGATCCAGCTGGCGTACGTGCGCTGCCGCATTGCATACCCGGCGTCAACCATCTGACTGATGGATGCGGCCACCGCCGCAAGTGAGAGACCCGCGATAGCCAGTGCCACCATCACCTCGACCAGGGTGAATCCGGCAGTGCGATCAGAACGGTTCTTGATCATTGCCCTGGATCTCCAGTTTTCCGGCCAGCGACATCGTTAGCGTGACGGCCGCACGGTCGCTCGGCCGCGATAATCTCAATTCAAATGGCGAGACGTCACCACTCGACATGATTAATATGTGCGGAATATAGTCGTCGGTAAGGGCGCGTTCATTTTCTTCCCGGTCCGTTTCGGCCGCATTCGCATCGAGCAATACCCGGTGATCCTCGATGAATAATTCGAATTCCAACCCTTCTTCGATTTGGCGGGGGCGAAGAAAATCGTCGCCTATCATTTCGTACCACTGATTCAGCCACGGATCGAATTCAACAAAGCGATAGCCGGACTGCATGATTTCCAGTCCGTAGTCACGACCCTGGATCGCCGCCTCATCATTGGCCAGTTCGATCAGGGAAGACAGGCGGCGGACCTCACGCTGCAGATTGCGATCGTCTCCAAGGACGCCGAGCGATAACAATGCAACTGCGCTGATGAGGGTGATAATGACAGCGACGACCAGCAACTCGATGAGCGTAAAGCCCCAGTTTGCCCGCATTGCTGAATCGAGTGGGACGATTCGTGCAAACTGACATTTATTGCGATGGCTGGCCGTGTGTGCCATACACTCGACTATTCGAGTTCCCAGTTACCGCGGTCGGCATCGATGCCTTCACCGCCGGGGCGGCCATCCCGGCCGAAGGTGTAAATATCGATCTCACCGTTTTGCCCGGGATTCAAATACAGATACTGCTTGCCCCAGGGGTCTTTTGGCAGCCGGTCGAGGTAGCCGCCGGCATTCCAGTTGCGGATATTCGGATCGCCGGGCCTGGTGACCAGGGCCTGCAGGCCCTGCTCGCTGCTGGGGTAGGCAAAGTTGTCGAGGCGATAGAATTTGAGCGCGCTCTCGATGCCCCTCAGGTCCTGCTGCACACGGGTTATCTGCGCGTCATCAATCCGGCCAATGACATTGGGCGCGACGATGGCCGCCAGGATGCCGAGAATGATAACCACAACCATGATCTCGATCAGCGTGAAGCCGCCCTGATGTATCTTTAAGGTTTTACCCACGGTATGGCTCCGCCATCGTTGACTGTAGATCTGATTAAACGTCAGTATAACAAACATGGGGTTATCCAAAGTTCACAAATCAAAGAGCAATGCAGTTTCCGCGACGTTTTCCTGACTGGCAAGTGCCGTTCGCGCTTGCGCTTGCATGCGTCGTCGCAGCGGCCTGGGGCGACGCTGCCAGGGAGCTGCTGCGCTACGACCGGCCAGCCATCGCTGGAGGTGAGGTCTGGCGCCTGCTCGGCGGACACTTCGTACACCTCGGAATACAGCATCTGGTGTTGAATCTGGCTGGCCTCGTACTTGTCTGGTTATTGGTCGGGCGGCGTTACGGCACGCGGCAATGGTTACTCGTCACCGCGATCAGCGTCGCGCTCATGAATGCCGGGTTCTGGTGGCTGGATGAGGGCCTGCGCTGGTATGTCGGCCTGTCTGGATTGCTGCACGGTTTGTTGCTGGCAGGCGCCATCCGGGGGCTCCGCTCGTTACCCGCGGAGTCGGTGGTTATCTGTGCAGCGGTTGTGGCCAAGCTCGCGTATGAACAGCTTGTCGGGCCGCTGCCCGGCTCCGAAGCTGCTGCCGGTGGCGCGGTCGTTGTCAATGCGCACCTGTACGGGGCCATCGGCGGCGCGCTGTCCGCCTGCGTTTTCTGGCGTAGAGTCCCGACACCGGCCTCTATATAATGCCGGCCAGTTCGACCCCGCGCATGGAGAGGAGCAAGCTTGACACTGGCAATGGTATTTCCCGGGCAGGGATCGCAATCGCAGGGCATGCTGGCCGCGCTGGCCGCCCGCTACCCGCAGGTAACGGATACGTTTGCCGAGGCCAGCAACAGTCTCGGTTACGACCTGTGGGACCTGGTGCAGAACGGGCCGCTGGAAAAACTGAATGAAACCACCGTTACGCAACCAGCGATGCTGGCCGCCGGCGTCTCGATCTGGCGGTTGTGGCAACAGCTTGACGGGGCCACGCCTGCCGCCATGGCGGGGCACAGTCTCGGTGAGTACACGGCGCTGGTGTGCGCCGGCGCGATCGAATTTCCGGATGCCCTAAAGCTGGTGCAGCGCAGAGCAGAGCTGATGCACAATGCCGTAGCGGCAGGTGAGGGCGCGATGGCGGCTATTCTCGGGCTCGACGACCAGGCTGTCCGCGACGTTTGCAAGAGTGCGTCAGCGTCCGGTGTTGCCGAATCAGTGAACTTTAACTCGCCGGGCCAGGTGGTGGTTGCCGGTCATCGCAGCGCGATTGAACGGGTCATCGAACTGGCAAAAGAAGCGGGCGCCCGGCGCGCCATTATGCTTGCAGTCAGTGTGCCGTCACATTCGTCGCTGATGATTCCCGCCGGCGAGGCGCTGGCGGTGTCGCTGCAGGCGGCAGCATTTCAGGCTCCGTTGATTACCGTCATCAACGCCGTCAATGCGACGCCATATACGGATGCGAGAGATATTCGCGAACGCCTGACGCGGCAGGTCGCCAGCCCGGTGCACTGGGTAGATACTGTGCAGCGCCTGATTGCTGATGGAGCGACCTCGATTATTGAGTGCGGTCCGGGCAGGGTCCTGACCGGTCTCGTTAAGCGCATCGATCGTTCAGTCCAATCGGCTTGCATCGATTCGCCGGATGCGCTGGCATCGGCAGCAGGGGAAGGAGCCTGACATGAGTGGCATATATTCGAAGGACATGTTGCGCGGGCAGCTTGCGCTGGTGACCGGCGCCTCGCGCGGTATTGGCGCCGCGATTGCGGCGACGCTTGCAGCTGCGGGTGCGACCGTCGTTGGTACGGCGACCACCGAGGGTGGCGCCGCCTCGATTACCGAAGCATTGGGTGCTGACAACCGGGGCGCCGTGCTCGACGTCGCGAGCGATGAATCGGTACAAAAACTGATCAGCGATATTCAAAGCAACGAAGGCGCGCCGACAATTGTCGTCAATAATGCGGGAATTACGCGTGACAATCTGCTGATGAGAATGAAAGCAGACGATTGGGATGCGGTGCTGTCAACAAACCTGTCCGGCGTTTACCGCGTTTGCAAGGCATGCCTGCGCGGCATGATGAAAGCCAGGCACGGACGGATCATTAACATCGCCTCGGTCGTCGGCATCATGGGCAATCCTGGCCAGGCGAATTACGCCGCCGCCAAGGCAGGCATAATTGGCTTCTCCAAATCGCTGGCCAGGGAGATTAGTTCCAGGAACATCACCGTCAACGTCGTTGCGCCGGGTTTTATCGACACCGACATGACGCGGGTCCTGGCGGCGGCGCAGCGGGCGGCGATGCTGGTCCAGGTACCGCTGGGGAGGCTCGGTGAGGCCCAGGAGATTGCCGATTCGGTGGCGTTTCTGGCCTCGGACGCGGCGGCCTATATCACTGGTGAAACCCTGCACGTCAACGGCGGCCTGCTGATGGATTAACGCCATAAAAATAGCGCACCCGCCTGTAGATTGCCCAATAGGATTCACATACAATATCGTCCCACGAATGGGTCTGGCCCTAAATATCAAGGACTTACAGATTTCAGATTTCTCTTCTGAGGAGAAGCGATCACTATGAGCAGTATTGAAGAACAGGTTAAAAGCATCGTTGCCGAGCAACTGGGCGTTAAGGAAGAAGAGGTTACGAACAATGCATCGTTTGTTGACGACCTTGGTGCCGACTCTCTGGACACAGTTGAACTCGTCATGGCGCTGGAAGAGGAATTCGAAACCGAGATTCCCGACGAAGACGCCGAAAAGATCACCACGGTGCAACAGGCAATCGATTTCGTTAGCGCTCGTCAAAGCGATTCGTAGTTCAGGTTGGTGCAGTGGATGGGCACTGCGCTAACTTTTCAAATTCGTTCTTCGATGATGGCAGTTCTGCCGCAACCACCCGGATAATCTCTTGAGTAAGCGACGTGTCGTCATTACCGGTATGGGAATTGTTTCCCCGGTTGGTAACCAAATCGAAACTGCCTGGCAAAATGTCTGTGAGGGCAGGTGCGGCCTTCGCAAACTCAAGGACTTCGATGTCAGTACGTTTACAACGCAAATTGCGGGAACCATAACGGACTTTGATGTCACCGAATATCTGCCAAAGAAAGATGCCCGGCGCATGGATATTTTCATGCACTACGGCATCGCCTCGAGTGTCGATGCGATGCGCGATTCCGGTCTTGAAGTCACTGATGAAAATCGGCATCGCATTGGTGTTGCGATGGGCGCCGGTATTGGTGGACTCGCGACCATCGAGGAAAATCACAACAAGTTTCTAGCCGGTGGATCGCGCAAGGTCTCACCATTTTTCATTCCTGGCAGCATCATCAACATGGTGTCCGGAAACATCAGCATCCTGCAAAAAATCACCGGCCCGAATCTTTCTGTCGTTTCGGCCTGTGCGACTTCCACGCATTGCATCGGTGTCGCGGCCAGGAGTGTTATGCATGGTGATGCCGACGTCATGCTCGCCGGTGGTGCCGAATATGCAACGACACCGCTTGCGGTTGGCGGTTTTTGTTCGGCCAGGGCCATGTCAACGCGTAACGATGAACCGGAGAAGGCCAGCAGGCCGTTCGACAAAGATCGTGACGGGTTCGTCCTCAGTAACGGGGCAGGGTGCGTCGTGCTCGAAGAACTTGAGCACGCCAAAGCACGCAATGCGCGGATTTACGCAGAAATGATCGGCTTTGGTATGAGTAGCGACGCTTACCACATCACCTCGCCGGCTGCGGATGGCGAGGGCGCACGCCAGTGTATGGTTGCGGCAATGAATGACGCGAAGCTCAACCCGGCGGACATCGACTATTTGAATGCTCATGGCACCAGTACGCCGGTTGGTGACATCGGCGAAACGATTGCGATCAAAAGGGCGTTTGGCGATTCCGCACACAGCCTGGCGATCAGTTCCACGAAATCCTGTACCGGGCATTTACTCGGTGCTGCCGGTGCAGTTGAGGCAATATTCTCAATCCTGGCAATTCGCGATCAGGTGATGCCGCCGACGATTAATCTTGACCATCCGGACCCGGAGTGCGATCTGGATTACATCCCGCACACGGCGCGTGAAGCGGATGTCAAAACAGTCATCTCGAATTCATTCGGATTTGGCGGCACCAACGCCAGCCTGATCTTTCGGGCAGTCGACTGATTCCGGGGGTAAAGAGCGTTGAACCGCCCGTGAATCGTCTCATCCTGGCTGTTATCAGCGTTCTCGCTGCAGTAGCGCTTGGCGCTGCCGTGCTGGGACTGCAGGTCAGTCAGTTCCTGAATTCCGCGCTGGCGATACCGGATGACTCGGTGGTCTTCGAGATCCCCGCCGGCAGTGCATTTGCCTCGATCAGCCGGGACCTGGCGGGACATGGCTACATTGAGCATCCCGGCTGGTTTCGCTGGTACGCGCGGCTGACCGACCAGGCAGCAGCGGTACACGCCGGTGAATACCTGATCGACGCCGGCACCACGCCGCGGCAATTGCTGCAAATGTTCGTGGATGGTGATGTAGCGCTCTATTCGTTCACTATTGTCGAGGGGTGGACCTTTCGCCATCTGATCACGGCGCTGATTGAGAATGATACGGTGGACGTCAGCATCGACTATGAGGACTGGCCGGCCATACTCAATTCGTTTGCCGCCGCGGCGCAACATCCCGAAGGGCTGTTTTTGCCGGAAACCTATCGCTATCCAAAGGGCACCACCGGCGTTGATATCCTCAGGCAGGCGTTCACGTTGATGCAGGAGACGCTGGCCGCGGAATGGCAGGAGCGGGACCAAAATCTGCCAATTACGAGCCCTTACGAGGCACTGATCCTTGCATCGATCGTTGAAAAAGAAACTGCGCTGGCCGCCGAAAGGCCGAGAATTGCCGGTGTTTTTACACGCCGGCTCCAGCAGCGCATGCGCCTGCAAACCGATCCAACGGTGATTTACGGCATTGGTGTCGACTTCAACGGTAATTTGACGCGCCGGGATTTGCGGACCGACACCCCCTATAACACCTACACGCGAGGTGGTTTGCCGCCGACTCCGATCGCCTTGCCAGGAAGGGCGGCAATCAATGCGGCGCTGCAGCCGGCCGCAGGCTCGGCGCTGTATTTCGTGGCAAGCGGCCTGGGCGATGGCAGTCACAAGTTCTCCGATACCAAGGCCGAACATGATATTGCCGTGCGGGAATACCTCCGGCGTCAGCGAGCGTCACGCGATAATGCGAGAGGCCAGTGAGGATGCGCGGCAAATTCGTCACAGTGGAGGGCATCGAGGGCGTTGGCAAGTCGACCAATATCGATTTTCTGTCCTCCATCATCGAAAAAAAGGGCTTTACCGTACTGCGGACCAGGGAGCCCGGTGGCACGCCGATGGCTGAGCGCATTCGTCAAATGCTGCTTGAGCATGGCGCGGAGCCGTTGCCGGATATTGCCGAGTTACTGTTGTTTTTCGCCTCGCGATCGCTGCACATCAGCAATACAATACGGCCGGCACTTGTTGCCGGGCAGTGGGTTGTTTGCGATCGGTTCACCGATGCCAGTCGCGCCTACCAGGGACACGGGCGTGGTTTGGGCCTTGAACGCATCAATCTGATGGCAGACTGGGTGCAGGAAGACCTGCAGCCGGACCTGACCCTGCTGCTCGACGCACCGGTGGAACTCGGCATGGCAAGAGCGGAGAAACGCGGTGAGGCTGACCGCCTGGATTCACAAGACGCCGGTTTCTATCAGCGGGTGCGGGATGGCTACCTGGGGCTGGCGGCCGCGGAACCGGAGCGTTTTGCGGTGATTGACGCGAGCCGGGAACTTGAGCAGGTTCAGGCCGCGATCAAGCTTGAAATCAACCGGCTTCTTGGTAATAGTATAGATTAAGAGAGTTTTATAAGCTTATAAAAGTTATGGAAATGCCATGGCTAAATCAACTCACGGAAGGTTGGCGCGCAAGCGTGGCGCAGGGTCGCGTGCCGCACGCGCTCATGCTGCTTGGGGCAGAGGGTACCGGTAAACGCTGTGCGGCGGCCTGGCTCGCCCGGTGCCGGCTCGGCATGAGTGAACTGCGGTCCGAGCCGCAATACCCGTTGACCATCCCGGAACACGCAGATCTTCGATGGCTTTCGCCACCCGAGGACAAACATGCGGTTGGCATCGAGCAGATACGCGAACTGGTTGCCGCCTTGAGCCTGACGAGCTATGCGGGTGGCGCAAAGGTTGCGGTCATTGATCCGGCGAATGCCATGACGGCAGCTGCAGCAAACAGTCTTCTGAAGACGCTCGAGGAGCCGCCGGGTGATGCATTACTGATTCTTGTAGCCGACCGGCTTGGGCGCTTGCCGGCAACCATTTTAAGCCGCTGTCAGCGGGTCAGCGTGGCACTTCCCCCGGAGGCTTTAAGTCTCAGCTGGCTGGATCGCCTGCAAGTGTCCAGCGGCTGGCCGGCGGCATTGCGGGCGGCCGGTAACGCGCCCCTGGCGGCGGTAGAGTCGCTGGCGCGGATGGAGGATACGGAGACGATGGCAAGGGATTTTGCCGCCCTGCCTGAGTGCAACGCTTCTCCTCTGGAGGTTGCGGGACGCTGGGCCAAACACGAGCCCGAATTCGTTCTGAACTGGCTGTGCAGGCAGGTGCAGCTCTGCATATTGCGCATTTTTGGTGGGCGTGCAGCAATGCCGGGCGGGGGTGTCAGTGATTCTGTGTTGCAACGCATAGACAGGCGAAATCTCTTCTGCTATCTAGATATCATTAATAAACTACGTGATCAGCCGGCGGGCTCATTCAATGTCCAGCTTACCCTCGAGAGCTTGCTGATTGATTGGGCCGGCGGTTTGCCGCATCGGGAGATGTAGTGGGAAAAGTGTAATACGAATGGCAAAACCTGGACTTCTGACACTAACAATCAAAGACAAAAGTGCGCTGTACCTGGCGTATATGCCCTTTGTGATCAACGGCGGCTTGTTTATCCCGACCAACAGCTCATACCGGCTGGGGGATGAAGTATTCATGCTGCTGAACCTGATGGGCGAGGACGAAAAGATTCCGGTTGCCGGCACCGTGATCTGGATGACGCCGAAGGGTGCGCAGGGTAAACGAACAGCCGGCATCGGCGTCCAGTTCAGCGACCAGGACCAGGGCAATACGCAGAAGAAGATCGAGAATTATCTGGCGGGTGCTTTAGGTGGGGATAAACCCACGCACACCATGTAATTTGCTCGTCATACTTATTCGAAACCGCACTAAAGATCAATTCGCACCCACCAGGCACGTTCTAGAATACCGGCAGGCGAATTGGGTGGGGATAAACCCACGCATACGATGTAATCAGGTTGCGTTAATCCCGCCCTTAAGGACGTAGGCCTGGTAACCGCGTTCGCTCAGGATATAAGCGCCTGCTGAACTCCGCCGCCCGGTATCGCAACACAACACATATTCCTTGTCCTGATCGAGCGCGTTGATCTTCAGGCGCATGAAATACAAGGGAATATTGATTGCGCCTTCCTTGTGACTATTTTCAAACTCACTGGGCAGACGCACATCCAGCCACAATCCGCCTTTGTTGACGATTTCTTCCGCCTCGCTCACTGAAACCCAGTCGAGCATTGGCTCATTCAGGAGGTTCCTGAAGTCATCCTTGCCGAGTCGCATGACTGCGCCGTCGGTGGTCATCGTTACGGTCGCGTTTCGTTTCGCATCAGAGATCAGTGCTTCTTCGCCAAACGTATCGCCGACGCCCAGTTCTGCGAGCTTGATGCCATCCTTGTTCAGTGGTGTTTCCCGCGTAACAAGACACCTGCCTCGGGTCAGCACGTAGAAGTAGTCGCCCTCAGCGCCTTGTTTCAACACGATATCGCCGGTCTTGTAATTTATCTGCTGCATACGCATGAAAATCGCCTGGATGTTGGCAGGCGGAATCTTGTGGAACGCTTTTGTCTGCAAAAGCATCGTCATCCAGTCGTCGCCACCATCCCCTCCGCCTTTGTCGTTCAATTCGGAGACCTCGTAGGAGCCGGTCTGGTCCCATGTCAGCATTACATCGAGCAGATCACTGTCAATGGAAATGTATTGAACACGGTCGCGGGCGCGCGCAGAAACACGGCGTGGGAAAACTGCGGCGACGGGATTACGGGCGGCGGCGGTGCCACCCTTTATGATTTCCCCGACCTTGCCATCGGAGATAAGTTCGAGAGAACCGGACACGACGTACATGGTGCGTTTTTCCGTGTCGCCTTCCCTGAACAGGAATTGCTGAGGCGACAGCTCACGGATCTGCACCTTCCTCGCAAGGGCAGCCAGGTTTTCCCGCTTCAGTCCATCCAGTGGGGAAAAGGTCCTGAGCAGTTCTGTATCCAGCTGCTCACCCGTCATTTCTCATCCTTCAATGCTCTCGATTTTCGTTCTTGTCGCAGGTTCCGATCGAGGTCTGCGAGTCTCCCTAAGCCCTTATTCTACCTTCAATTTGTTGGCTTCCGATACAGTATTGCTCGCCCAGCGAGAAGCGGTGCACAGTTTACCAACATGCTGACCGGAGGGAAGTCACGATTCGGCAAGGTCCTGCAATGCCGCCCATCCTTCATGGGGCCGGAAGCGATCGCCGAGCTCTGCCGCCAGGCGCTCCATGGTCTGCATTATTTCGCTGACGCCGCGGTGCCTTGCGTAATGCAATGGGCCGCCCCTGAACGGTGCGAAACCGGTGCCGAATATGACCCCCGCATCGAGCAGGTCGGCATCGCTCACGATGCCTTCGTGCAGGCAGGCAACCGCCTCGTTGAGCATTGGCAATATCAGGCGGTCACCGATATCTGCCGGCAGGTCCGGATCATCTTCCTGTGGCTTAACGGGTTTGCCGTCCTGCCATTCATAGAAGCCCCTGCCGGACTTGCGACCCAATTGTTGCTTCTCCACCATCCCGGCGAGCCTGGCTGGCACCGGGCGGTTGAAGGCCGCACCGAGCACCTGCGCTACGTGCAATGCAACGTCAATGCCGACACTGTCCAGGAGTTCGACCGGTCCCATCGGCATACCGAAGTCTACCGCCGCCTTGTCGATGGCCGTGAGTGGTACACCGGACTCTGCCAGCTGCATGGCTTCGGCCATGTAGGGTGCCAGAAGCCGGTTAACGACGAATCCCGGTGAGCTTGCACACACCAGCGGAAACTTGCCGATGCCTTTGACGAACGCAAGGCCTAAGTCCAGTACCTCCTGTACCGTGTCGTCACAACGAATGACTTCGACCAGCGGCAAGGCTGCGACCGGATTGAAAAAGTGCAGGCCAATGAAGCGATCAGGCGCACGCAAGACGGTGCGCAGGTCTTCAAGGCGGATGCTCGAGGTATTCGTGGCGAGAATCGCGCCCGCTTTCATGGACGATTGCAGCGCCTGGTAAAGTGACTGCTTGGCCTCGAGATCCTCAAAGATAGCCTCGATGATCAGATCGGCGTCTGCTGCCCCGTCACCCTCGACATCCGCCCGTATGCGATCCGTCGCGGCGGCCCGCTCATTGGCATCGGGAATTTTTTTATTAAACAGTCTGGCCGCCCGCCTGAGAGCCGGGTCGATGTATTCGGCGCTACGATCCTGCAAGGTAACGTTCAGGCCACGCAACGCGCACCAGGCCGCGATATCACCACCCATGACACCGGCGCCGACAACATGCACGTGTTCGATCCTCTTGTGTGGCTTGCTGCCCTGCGATTTCAGGCGGTTCTGCAGAAAAAATACACGGACCAGGTTGCGCGAAGTGCTGCCGACCATCAGGTTGGCAAAAGATCGTGCCTCCGCATCGTAGCCAGTGCGTGTGGAGGCGCCGTGTTGCGCCCAGAGATCAATAATCGCGTATGGAGCAGGGTAGTGTTCCTTCCTTGCCCGCGCAGCGACTTGCTTCTGCAGGAGTCGGACAATGAACGGTCGCAGGAAAAAAAGATTAAGCAGCCGTTCGGCGAACGGCGCTCTGGCCTTTCGATTTCTCGCCGCAATCATCTCACGGGCAGCTTGTTTCCAGTTGTCGGGCGCAGCAATGCGATCAAGCAGATTTTGTCGTAATGCTTTTTCAACCGTGATTGGCTTGCCGGTCAACATCAGTTGCATCGCGGCGCGTACACCGGCTATTTGCACCGCACGGACAGTGCCACCGAAACCGGGATGCAAGCCAAGCTGTACTTCCGGTAGTCCGATGATCGGTTTCCTGTTGTGTAACGCAAGCCGGTAGTCACAGGCCAGCGCAAGTTCAAGACCGCCGCCAAGCGCAAATCCATTAATGACAGCAACTGTGGGACACCGCAATGCTTCCAGCCGGGCGAAGATCTGCTGACCGAGACGAATCAGTTCATAAGCCTGGTCCGCAGAATCTATGCTTGTAAACTCATTGATATCCGCGCCCATGACAAAGCCGTTTCGCTTGCCTGAATAGAGAACCAGGCCGCGCGGCGGATCAGGCTCCAGCGGCTCGAGCATACTGACCAGCTCCTGAAGCACCTCTCCTGAAAGTACATTCGGGCCTGCGCCCGCTTTGTCGATGCACCACCAGACGATGCCGTCGCTGTCCGTCTCCTGGCGCCAGTGTTGCAGGCCTTTTGTTGTGGTGCTGCTCACCGGGTTTCTTTTTTATTTAACCTCGAAGTCACAAACAAGGGGCAGGTGATCCGAGTGCCGGACTTCGGGAATTTCGAAATTCGTCACCTGTATGCCGTCCTGGTACAGGACAAAGTCGAGTTCTTTGCGTGCTGCACGACTCGGATACGTAGGCAGGCTTTTCGTATTCGCGCTGCGCAGACCGGCAGCTCGCATGAACAGGTAGATTTCGTTTTCGCCCCAGAATGTATTGAAGTCACCAGTGACAATCACCGGTTTTGTGGTTTCCTCGATCAGGTCAAAAAGCATGCGAAGCTGCAGGTGTCGGTGACGATATTTCAATGACAGGTGCACCAGGAAGACTGCAAAATCCTCCATCTCGAGCTCGATGATCAGACGCTTGATGCCGGTGTCGAAATAATGAAAGGTCTCGCCGTGCACGCGTGGCGCGGCCAGGAACGCATTGCCCTGCTTTCTGATGATCGGCAGAAGCTGGTTGAGCGATTTTGCGCCGTACTTGGTTTCGTACGAGGAATTCATACCGAGCTCATTGGCGATGCTCTCGGCCTGGTTGATTCGACGGCTGCGAATCGAGCCGGTATCCACCTCGATCAGGCCGACGATGTCGGGATCTACCGATTTGATGAAACTGACGATATCGGGCAGCACGTTTTGATTGCCGAGAATATATCCGGCACCGGGCAGCGGCATATGCATCGATGCGCCGGCACCGACGCCATAGCGAATGTTGTACAGGAGGAGTCTCATTGGCGGGGCTACGATACATGGCTTTGCTTCGCGAACAAAGGGCAGCCAGGCAAGATCCCGCTGGCCATGTAATCCGTCAATTCGCTACACTAAGGCTCAACGAGGCTAACGGAGCAGGCGATGCCTGAAGATAATCCGATTCGCGTTTTTGTAACCCACAATTTCAGGGAGACAGACGACTACCTTCGTGTATTCGAGTTTCTCGAGAGCGTGGAAACCTTTTTCTACCTCAATACCAGCAAGCCGGAAAACGTGCCCGAAAGTGGTGGTATGGAAGCCATCAAGGATGAGCTTATTCTGCAGATCAAGGAATGCGAAGCGGTCATCGTTCTGGCTTCTCTCTATGCGGAGGAGGGCGATTTGGTCTCATACCAGATGGACGTTGCCGAGGCCAACGAAAAACCGCTGATCGTCATACGGCCGTTTGGAGGCGTGCTGCAAACCTCGCCTGACCTCGTCGAACGTGTGAAAGAAAATGTCGAATGGAACGAGCGCGAAATAGTCGACGCGCTTAAGCGCCAGGCGCGGCTCGAAGAAACGTCACGTTGGGACGTGGTCGATTTTCCCTAGTGAAAATGGCAGATAACGACGTATTGATCATCGCCCATCGCGGCGCCTCGGGCTATCTGCCGGAGCATACCCTGGAGGCCAAGGTGCTCGCTTATGGCATGGGCGCGGACTACCTCGAGCAGGATGTTATCGCGACCCGTGATGATCAACTCGTGGTATTGCATGACATTTATCTTGATCGGGTCACTAACGTCGCTGAGAAGTATCCGCACCGCAAGCGCGACGACGGGCGTTATTACGTGCGCGATTTTGATCTCCGGGAACTTAAGGCCCTGCGCGTCTGGGAACGGCGTGGCGACGACGGCATAAGCCCGGTTTTCCCAAAACGATTCCCGACAGGGCAGGGCGGCGCCTTTCGAATCCCGACAATGAGAGAAGAGATCAAACTGGTTCAGGGGCTGAATAAATCAACCGGCAGGTCGGTCGGCATCTATGTCGAGATCAAACGGCCCGCCTGGCACCAGGCCGAGGGTGTCGATGTCAGTCCGCTGTTGCTCCAGCTTCTGGATGATTCCGGTTATCGCACACGCGATGATCTCGCTTATGTGCAGTGTTTTGACGCGCGCGAAGTGCGCCGCATCCGGCACGACCTGGGCTGTGAACTCAAGATCGTGCAGCTGCTGGGTGAGAATGACTGGGGTGAATCTGACACGGATTACGATCAATTGAAGACGCCAGCCGGCCTCAGGGACGTTGCAGCTACCGCTGACGGTGTCGGACCGTGGATCGGCCACCTGGTCAAAACGGCGGAAATAGATGGCAGGCCGGTGTCCACGGGCTTTGTCTCAGCCGCACATGATGCCGGGCTGACGGTTCATCCCTACACCTTCCGGGCGGACCAGCTGGCGCCTGGATTCGATTCCCTGCAAGAAATGATTCAATGGTTCGTCGACGAACTGGCAATCGATGGCCTGTTCACTGATTTTCCGGACCTTGCCAGGATGGCGCTCCGGAGCTGATTTGAGACCTCCGTCCTTCTCTGACAGGCATTAGTGCATAATCTATGAGGTTGCCAGCGTGCAAAGGATTCGGCAATGTTCATGGACGCACCCGAAACATTGATCTACGTAGCAGCAGGCGCTTTTCTGCTGGGCTGGCTCGTGGGCAAAATCGGTGCTTATTTCGGCAACAAGTTCAGTGCCAGGAATCGCGACCCGCGTGACGACCGAATCCGCTCGATGGTGGCCGAATTGCGCATCGCGCGAACCGATGCCGACAAGGCAAAAGCGGAACTGGAGGAGCAGTCCAAAACCCTGAAGGAAGAAGAGGAAACCGTAGTCGCGCGCGACAAGCTCATCAGCGAGCAGATCGATCATATCGCGCAGCTTCGATCCGACCTCAAGGAGTCTGTTCTAAAGACGCGTGAATTACGCCTGGAGCTTACTGATCGGGCCACCGAGAACATCAAGTCGGAAGTCAGGCTGCGTGACGTAGAGACCGAGTTGTCCGTCGCTCAGGCATCCACTGACATGATCGCAACTGGGGTCCTCGATTACAACACCACACCAGACGCTGAAGACGAGTAGGTTCCCCCGGAGATCGTCAGGGCCGCAGCCTAAATCCTGTTAACGCGGGATTTGTCGACAGAAAATGACGCATCAAATCCTGTGGCACGCCATGAGAAATAACTCAGCAGGAAATAGGTGTGCATCAGCAGGGCGAATATCCATTCAATGATTCTTTCGAGCGCAACGGCGTCATCGAGCAGTGATTTCAACACCATGTTCAGTATGCCGAGCGCGAAAGGAACGAGTGCCACGCCCAGCTGGTATTTCGTGATGCGAACGACGCCTGGAATGCGCAGACTCGAGGAAACTGACAAAACCTTGCCGGCCAGGATCAACTGTGCGATGACGGTGAACAGGAAATACAGGTACACACCGAAACGCCGCATAAAATCGTAAACGGGTCCCTCCGAGCCGAGGAAGGTCACGTAAATAATAAGAGAAAGGGCGCCGGCGACACCGAATACCGCAATCGTCGTGCCACCCACGCCGCTGCGACCTGCAGATCGTTCCAGGGAACGCAACCAGGCGACACTGAACAGCCAGTAGGCCGCCATCAATATGGCCTCGGGCATCATGACCGACTTGAACAGGAAACTCGCCGGCGGATACCTGCCGGTCGCACTGATGGACAGGCAGCCCTCGACATAGGGAATGCAGGCCGGCAGGATGCCGGCGCGGATTCCGATCAGGTAGCTCGCATGAATCGCGAGCATCGGCGCGATCCCGGTAATCAATGGCAGCAATCGAATCAACATGCTCTGGAGCATACCTGTGCTGGTGCTGAAATGGGTGACCGACGCTGTCCAACACTAGCAAATAATAAAGGGGATTCTCATGAGCATTGCTTGATGCTCTGATTGACGGATTGCTAACCGGCGGCGTATCTGGCTGGCTTGCCTGAAGAGGGGATGACCCTGATAACGCGGCCCGGGCACATTTATCCGTGATTTAACATAATATACATTATACGCATAAGACACCGGAATGCAGGCATTCAGCAACCCGAGGTAAAAGCCGTGATCGCCGGCCGGCCACTGGTGCATCGGCATAAGTGACCATACAGGTGTTCGGTTGCGGGGCATCTTGTCTTCTGAATCTCGCCGTGACCGCGTTTTGGTATTTGAAGCCGCTTTAGTCCATCAAGGTATTGGCGATGCTCGCCTCATCTGAGCGAACAGCCTCAACCGGCCTCCTCCACACCTTCACAACTTGCTGGCAGTGGTCGCCAGACTTCGGATGCGGGATTGTTGAAACATATCAGTTGCAGTGTCTTGCGATGTTCCTCCTGCAGAATCGCATCCAGCCGCGCGACAATTGCCTGGAATTCCGGGTCCTCCAGGTAGGGTTGCATGGCCGGTTCGCGGAACATGAAATGGTCGCGCAAGCCGGCGTCTATCGCAGCGTCGAGATTGGCCAGCACTTGTTCGTGATCACCCTCGATAGCCGCGACCATTGCAGCAGCACGCAGCATGTAGGAGTCGCGAATGCCTGCCTGCTTCCGCAAACGTATGTCCTTCTTAACCATCGCGAGGATCTCCCCGGCACCGGTCGTGTCGCCGGCTGCCAGCCGGCCATAGGCCATTCTCGCGGTGGGCATGACGGATGTGTTTGCGGCCTCGAGCAGTGCATAGCCGCCCGTGCTTACCAGCAGTTCCTCGTAAATCAACTGGGCGGCAGCCAGGTCACCGGACATATGCAATACATTGGCCAGGTGCATCCTGACTTGGTTGTCCCCGACATTGTCAACCAGCCGCTGCCGAGTCTGTTCGATAGCCACGCCCCAGCGTTGCTGGATGGCGTTTGTCCACCAGCGAGACTCCGGAGCAAGGTGCCTGGCTTCATCAAACTCCCCAATGGCGGTGAAATTGATGGCCAGTCGATGCCGGATGAATACATTGCCCGGGTCAAGCGCAAGGTTTCGCAGATACCAGCGGTTGCTGTCGGTTACCTCTCCGAGGAAGTCCCCCGCTATCATGCCATGCACCATAAAACTGCCGCGGCTTGTTTGCTGCGCGAGTTCGTCTGCTGTTTGCCGCGCTTGCTCTATGCGGGATGTCCTGGCGAGTGCGAAGGCATAGTTGATGCGCCCGATAATCGACAGGGGGTCGACGGCCATCATGTGATCCATGGTTTCCATGGCCTCTGCCCATTGCCCCGAGTTCATGAACGCCAGGTAGCGCCAGTTGATGACATCGACGTAACTGGGATTGAGCAGCAGCGCCTTTTCGCTGTTTTTCAGTGCTGTTGCATAGTCACTACTCAAGGTGGCGATCAAGGTTCTTGCACCAAATGCTTCGGCCAGGTCTGGATTGAGGGCGAATGCGCGGTCGAGGTGCGGCACGGCGCGTGCCAATACTTCCTGCATGCTGAGGTTGCCGTAACTGCCGCCACCGCTCTTCTGCAGCATTATTGCGATAGCAAGTTGTGCGTGAGCCGGCGCGTAACGCTCATCGATTGCCAGCGCCAGTTCGAGTGCTTTCACGGCTTCCTGCAGGCCATCGCTGCTGCGACCGTTAATGAGTTGCCGTCCTTTGAGATAGTACTCATAGGCCTGGGCAGTCGTGGCCGCGGGAATGGAGGGCAATGCACCGGGGCTGTTCCCGGCTCCCAGTTGCAGTTCGATCTTTAGCGCATCGCCGATCGCCGCCGAAATCTCATCCTGGATGACAAATATGTCATCCAGTTCCCGGTCCCACGATGCCGACCATAAATGAAAGCCGGAGCCCGCATCGATCAACTGCGCAGTGATTCGCAGCCGGTTTCCCGACTTGCGCACGGAACCTTCGAGTATATGATTTACGTGCAATTGCTTTGCGATATCGGCTATGTCCTGATTCCGGCCTTTGAACTGGAAAGCAGATGTGCGCGCGGCCACGCGCAGGCCCGGGAACTGAGCCAGGACATTGAGCAGTTCTTCGGAGATGCCGTCCGAGAAGTATTCCTGCTCCGGGTCGCTGGACATGTTGACAAAGGGCAGAACGGCGATGGATTTGTCAGGTTCGCCTCCCGTCACCGTGTGCCTCGTCGCCTCGACCAGGCCGGCCTCACCCGCACCCGTAAGAACAAATTTGTCATAGGCGAAATAAGCCAGTGCAACGATCAATACGCCGATGATCAAGTGGTCGAGTTTCTTGCCGGTCTGCGGCGTTACGGACCGGGAACGATCCACTTCGTGTTCGCGCTTCAGGCCTTCCGGGGTCAGTTCATAGGCCCAGGCAAGAAATATTGCGAATGGAAACCCGACCGCGAGAAACAGCAGCAGAACATGGAATACCCAGGCCGGGGCAGCAATGTTGCCCACTATGACGTCGGTCACCTGCAGCACCAGCCATGCCATTACTATGTAGGCGGCACCTACGCGGAAGACGTTACGACGCTTGAGTTGGCTGAATAAGGACAAGTGGCGGTGTTCTGGTGGTCTGTTATTGTCATCAAGGGTAGCCGCTTGCAGCCCACAATTAAACCTTGTTTACACTGCCTGAAGATCGAATCGAACCAACACTAACAATGCAGTCACCTCAATTTCAGTGCGATCTCCTGGATTGCCAGAATTTTAGACCAAAAAGACGCATTTCCAGCCGCTGAAGCGACAGGCTGACTCGAGAACAACGCCACAACGATATTGTCTTCTCGATTGATATAGATCACCTGCCCATGAATACCGACAGCGGCATATTCTCCCTTAAGTTGCAGAAGTTCGACCCGAAGACTGCATCAACAACCACAGTGCCACTGCGGCGAGCGTCGGTTTCAGGCCAACGATACCGTTTGCCGATGAAGGGCCACGCACCGAGCCGCCAGTGTCGGAACCCAATCCCACCGACGCATAAGCCGCGGCAATGGCCGCTCCCGTTCCGCCCGACGAACCGGAGGGTGTCCGCGCCGGGTCGTGCGGGTTGTAAGTTGGGCCATCGAGGGAGTTCATTGCGTCGCCTGAGGCAAATTCACTCATATTCAACTTGGCCAGGATGATCGCGCCGGCCTCGCGAAGCTTACGCACCACGAAGGCATCGTCTGGCGGCACTGAGCCCTCGAGCATGAACGAGCCTGCTGTCGTCGGCATATCGGCGGTATCAAAATTATCTTTCAGCACCACGGGGATACCGTGCAAGGGCGAACGCCTGCCTTTGTCCAGGCGTTCGGCATCCAGCGCCCGGGCCGTCTCCATGGCTTGCGGATTCAGCAGCATTACCGCATTGAGCTTCGGCCCGGCTTCGTCGTAGGCGGCAAGTCGAGCGAGGCTGAGTTCCACCAGCTTCTCCGAGTTCAACGCGCCCGAGTCGAAGGCCTTGTTAATGTCCGCAATCGTAGCGGTCGTCAGCTCAAACGTTTCCGCCGTGGCATTCAATGCCGGCAACAGTGAGGCTAGCGTCCCCAGGAAACAGGATCGCGTGATGAATCTGCCGGCAAATCGCCGTAAACCAAGTTGAAGTTTCATGCTGTTCCTGTTTGTTTTATTTCTACCGAACCGAGTACCTGGTAAAGGCGCCGCCCGCCCAACTCAGCGAGTTCGGTCCTTCCGCAGCGTAGACGTTGCCATCCGCGTCGACTGCGACGCCTTCACCCGCAGTACCCTGGTAGACCCTGTCTTCGCGCTCGAAAGGCGGGATGAAAGCAGTGATGTGGTCCTCGTCTATATGCCCGATGCGAACCCCGTTTCTCCAACCCACGTGATTGGTCGGGCCAGACTCGGAGTCGATCGCGTACAGCATGTCGTCTTTGGTGATGAAGATGCCGCTGATGCGTCCGTACATGTAGCGCGAGTCGAGGTAGTTGCCTTGCTGGTCGAAGATCTCGATACGGTGGTTACCGCGGTCCGCGACCCAGAGGCGGCCCTGCGAGTCGAACTCCAGCGCATGTGGCGTGCGGAACTCGCCGTGGCGCACACCGATCTGTCCCCATTCCATGAGGCGGGTGCCGTCGGCAGAGAACTTTATGATCCGGGCCGTGGCGCCCGACGCCCGCCCTTCTTCCATCGCCGCATTGCTCGTCATACCTTGACCGTCGTGTCCGTCAGAAACGAAGATGCTGCCGTCGGGCGCGATGATTACGTCATTTGGCTGGTTGAATTGCTTGGGTCCGCTGCCGGGCTGCCCCGGGGTCCCGAGACTCATGAGCAGTTCACCGTCGGGACTGAATTTGTGGACCTGATGGCCCTTGGTGCCCTCCGCATTCCCCACGAAGTCCGTCACCCATACGTTGCCCTCGGCGTCCACGTCGATGCCGTGAGGCGTCACCATGATGCCGCCGCCAAAGTTCGCGAGTATCTCGCCCGTGTTACGGTCGAATTTGAAGATCGGATCGACGGGGTTGTTATCGCAATTGACCGG
>SMWE01000093.1 GCA_004357475.1 Gammaproteobacteria bacterium | reverse complement strand
GCCACGGCGAATGCCGGCAACGGCGGCAACATCGATATCCGTGCAGGTTCATTCATCATCGATACGAACAGCGTGATCGACGCCTCGTCACAGACCGGACTCGACGGACGCATCACGATCGATACCGTCAACAACATCTACGGCTCGGTATTGCTGCTCGAGGCACCGGCGATGAATGTGCCCGACATGATCACGCAGAAATGCGTGGCAGCAGCATTCCAGGATGGCAGCAGCCTGATTGTCGAACAGCGTGAGGCCTACAACTGGTCGCCGCAGGATTACGTGCCCAGTCCCTTAAGAACGGCATCGGCAGAGCGTGTCGGGGCGTCCTGGTCCGATGAATGCCGCTTCTCGCTGAACGTGGAGAACGCGATCAATGCGACTTGAATTGACCATTCTGATTGCCCTGGCCCTTGCTCCGGCGTGCGGCTGGGCGCAAATGGCGCAAAGCTTGCAACCGGCTGCGGTGCAGACCGCGGACCCTGTCGCCGAGATGCTCGAGGCAGAAGCGCCCGAGGTCGAAGTCGTGCTGGTCGATCCACCCACAGACATTATGGCGAGCGGTGACATGGCGGCGGTCCTGGCCATAACGGTGAGCGACATTCGCGTCCGTGGCAACCGGGCACTCAGCAACGCAGAACTTGACGCGATCACGGCAGAATACGAAGGACGCAGCATCACCGTCGAGGAGTTGCACGGACTTCGCCAGCGACTGTCGCGCGCCTATTTCGATCAGGGCTATGTCAACTCGGGCGTGATCATTCCCGATCAGCAGGTTGCCGATGGCATCATCATATTGCAGGTGATCGAAGGAGAGCTGAGCGGCATTGTGATCGACGGCAATCAGGCACTGAGCGATTCGTACCTGCGGCAGCGCATTACGCGCACCATCTCCGATCCGCTGAACATCAGCGACCTGCAGACCAGCTTGCGGTTGTTGCTGGAGGAGCCGCTGGTCTCCAGCGTCAACGCGCAGCTCGTACCCGGTGACACACCTGGGTCCGGAAGGCTCGATCTGACGATCAATGAGGAACCGCCTTTTGAACTGATTATCGCGGCCGACAATCATATTTCGCCATCGGTTGCCGAAGAACGCGGCACGATCTATCTGGCCCATCGAAGCCTGTTTGGCCGTGGCGATATCCTTGCGGGCCGCTTCGGGCTGACGCAGGGCGTGCAGGACCAGGGCATCTCGTATTCCTTCCCGGTCTCCGCGCTCGACACCCGCATCGAGGGCTATTACAGCAATGCGGATTCGGAGATTCTGGAGAAACCATTCGACACCCTGGATATCAACAGCGAGGTCGAGTCCCTCGGCATCGTGATTTCGCACCCGTTCATCCGCCGTCTCGATCGCCGCTTCAAGGTAAGCCTGGGATTCGAGAACAAGCGCAGCGAGAGCACGTTGCTCGGCTTCCCGTTCTCCTTCTCCGCCGGAGAGGTCGACGGCAAAGCAGAGGCGTCGGCGCTCTACCTAGCCGGCGAATGGATGCAGCGTCGGGAGCGCAGCGTGTTTGCAGCCCGCGTAACTTACAATCACGGCGTCGGCGCATTCGGCGCCAGCAAAAGCGACATCGCGCCGGACTCGCGCTTCGACATGTTCGTCGGTCAGCTCGAATACATACGGAACATGGGCTGGCGCGAGAGCCGCTTCATTGCAAAATCGACGTTCCAGCTGACCAACGACCCGCTGCTAGCGATGTACAAACTCGGCGTCGGCGGCCGTTATACCGTGCGCGGGTATCGCGAGAACCTGTTCGTGCGCGACAACGGCGTCACCGCGTCACTGGAGTACCAGTTCCCTCTGTTCGTGGACGAGACGGGCCGTGATAAATACAACCTCAGTCTCGCAACGTTTGCCGATTGGGGCCGCTCCTGGGACGAGGATGATGCATTGCCGACTTCTTCCGCCGAGACAATTGCCAGCGTCGGCCTCGGCGCATTGTGGACCCCGATCGAGGGATTGTACCTGGAACTCTATTGGGGCAATGACCTGGATGATCAGAACCTGCCGAACGACACCTGGCAGGACCGCGGCTTTCATTACCAGGTCTCCTACCAGGCGCACTTTTAGATTCGAAAGCTGCTTGTCCCGCTGCAGTCCCACATCAACCTGCGGGAAAAACCTGTCCAAACCCACTGCTGTTCCATAAACTCCTGGCCAAGTTTAAACGCAACGATTTCATCGCACGAATCTCAACAATCGCGGCAAGATGCCGCTCCTACGAAGGCTGCGCAGGTCCCGTAGGAGGCATCTTGCCGCGATCGTATCGTGCCTGGCGCGTACAAGAAATCATTGCATCTACCAGGCTCAATGGCATGTCCGAAACGAACGAATTGGCACAATGTTCAAGTATCAATGGGCCTAACCGCCTACCGGTACGAGTTTATGGGACAGCAGTGGTGCTAACCCCAAGAATTGCGAATCGGCGCTGTAGGAGCCCGCCCAGCGGGCGATCACGGCTCAAAAATCATGACCGTCTGTTTCCTCGCAGGAGTAGTTTTTGTGCGGGTGTGGTTGGCGATGTCTTGCAAACATTTAGCGGCATGTTGTCAACATGCCGCTAAATGTTTATCGCCCGTGCCGATAGATCGAATATCTCCGGAATTGAGAACACCTATCTATCGTACGGCGGACTCTACAGTTAGCTTACTCGCCGTGGGCCGCATCGGCTGCGAATAACGGTGGCAACCCTGATTAAAATTCGTAGCGGCATCTTGCCACGATTGTCCATAGTTCGCCCGGTTAGCCCGCGATCAACCTTCCGATAAATTTTCAACTGACGCCAAGCAGTCCCGCCGCGACCAATCCGTCTATTCTTTTGCTTATCGTTTCTGCACTGCCACCCATTGCCCTGACGCGCGCTGCGTAATGCGCGGGCGTCATGGCACTGTTGACCTGGGCCGCCCTGCCGGCGCTCGCTTGCGCGTCTTCAAACTGGTCCATGAGGCCGAGCACATTCGCATGATGGATCCAAATCCAGGACAGTTCACCGTGTTTATCCAGTGCCTGGCCGGCTATGTCCGCGGCCTGCTGCAACTCGTCCTGGCAGACATGCGCGGCCGACTTGTGCAAAAGCCAGTACGGGACCCCGGAATGTTCCGCTGCTATATTGAGTAGCCGATCGATGATCTTGTGCACCTCTTCGAGGTCCTCAGCGGTACCGCGGGCCACCAGCGGCCAGCCAAAATAACCCCAGGCGCCGAAGTCGAACGGTGCGAGTTCGACAGACGCCCTGAGCGAGTGAATGGACTGAATCGGATCACCACAGATGGCCCACACCATGCCACTCAACTTGAGCACGAATGCGTCATGCGATGCCAGGCTCCGGGCACACTGTATCGCCTTGATCGCTCTCTCGCAGTCTTCCTGCGGAGCATCGCTGAAGCCATTCAAAATTCGCTCCGCGAGCACCGAACCGAGTGCCGCGTGTGCTGCGGCGTAATCGGGATCGAGCTCTATACCCTGCAACAGGAGCGACTGCGCTTCATCCAGCGACCGCCGGCTGTAGTTGAGGATGTAGTGGCGCGCCTTTTGCACCAGACTCCAGGCATCGAGATTCTTGGTTGGCTGCATATGTGCCCGCTGGATTTCCGCGCGCTGCCGCTCACCGCCAAACGCGGCAACAACTGCGTCAGCTATCTCGGCCTGGACCGCGAGCAGATGATCCAGCCCGCGCTCGTATTTCTCCGACCAGATTTGCGAACCTTCGATTGCGTCATCGAGCTCGGCGATAACGCGGATGCGATCGCCGTCCCGCATCAGGCTGCCCGACAGGATGTAACGTACGTTAAGCGCCCGGGCAATCTCCTCGACCGTGTCGTCGCCAGCGGCCAGGCGAAATGACGAACGACGGGGGGCGACGCGGATACGATGCATCTTGTTCAGCGTGCTGTGAATCTCAGTTGCGATGCCATTGGCGAGCACCGCATGCCCGCCAGCCGGGCCCAGATTGTCGAATGGCAGCACTGCGACAGAGGCGACGGCTGCATCGATAGTCGGCGGGTATCCGGGTCGCGTGGTCGCCGGCGAGCCAGTGTCCTCAGCATCAGATTCCGCAAGTTCCGCAGTCCGCTCTATGCCGGTCGGCGTAATGTCAAATACCCAGGTCAGAATAATCGCCAGCGGAAAACCCAGGATCATCAGTATCACGACCAGTGTAACGGTCCAACCCGGCAGCATCAGCGCGGGAAAGACTGTTGACGCAACCTCTGTCAGCACCCAACCAGCCGCCGCGTAAACCACGGCTACCCTGGGTACCTTGCGTCGTCGAAGCTCCTCAAAAAATCGCCTGGTACGCTCGCCCGCCACGCTCAACCCCCTCACCCGCAGTGCTGCCATGATGCCGTGATACCGCCAGTTTGAACTACGCTTTATAGAAATCAACAACTAATACACATACCCAGTATTAATTAAGGTGGAGTTTGCTTGGGAGACCTCGCGCCAATGCCTGGTATAGTCAACGAACTCGACCGAGAATTTACAGTTAGTCGGCGAAATCGCCGATTTGGACACGGCGTACTGCGTGCGTCCAAAACCGCTCCTGCGATTTTGTGGACTGGTAGGCGCGGGCAGGATTCGAACCTCCGACCTCCGCTATGTTGTAGCAGCGCTCTACCGCTGAGCTACGCGCCTATTTCCTGATTTTTTTGCCACCATTCGCCAGCTTGGTACCAACAATATTGCAATCTCAAATTCGTCAGTGTTGCTGAAATACCTACCGTGCTCCCTTGCCCCACAGTACTACTTCGACCGTTTGCAAAATGGTCATAATATCGAGCGCGAGACCATGATTCTTGACGTAGTACAGATCGTACTGCAGTTTTTCGATTGCGCCCTCTTCAGACGAGGCGTAGGCGTAATGGAGTAGCGCCCAGCCTGTAATACCGGGTTGCACGGAATGTCGCTCCGAGTAGTAAGGAATGCGCTCTTTCAACTTCTCTACGAACTCCGGCCTCTCGGGGCGTGGCCCGACCAGGCTCATTTGTCCCTTAAAAACATTCAGGACTTGCGGCAACTCATCAAGCCGACACTTGCGGAGAATTCTGCCGACTCTTGTTATGCGATCATCTTATGCGATCATCGTCTTTGGCTGCCCAGACGGCGTGACCATCCGACTCAGCTTGCTGGCTCATGCTACGGAATTTGATCATTGAAAACGGTTTGTCGCTGCGGCCAACACGACATTGGCGGTAAAATATGGGCGCATGTATACCATCCTCGATTTTGATCGCGGCTGCGATGATCAGGATGATTGGCCAGGACACCAACAACAGCGTGGCGCTAACCAACACATCAACCAACATTTTGTTGAACCTTCGAAAACGGGACGTGCGAAACCCCGATGAGAAGATCAACCAGCCTGGATTCACGAGGTCCACGCGGATTTTACCGGTCTCGCGCTCCAAAAACTCCATCAGGTCGATGACGTTGATGCCTCGCACCCGTACATCGAGGAGATCACGAACCGGCAGGTTGCCGCGGCGATCGTCCATCGCTACAACAATCTCGTCGGCGTGCGTTTCCAATGCGAAATCGGTAACCGACTTGCCGTTGGTCGTCATTGTAGTCTTATCACCGATGATCGTATCGCCCGGCGGTGCCACTTTGCCGACAATTCTGAAGCCGCGCCGGTCGGCCTGACGACGAAGATCCGAGATACTCGCCGCACGTTCTCCGGCACCGTAAATAAGTGTTCGCCGCCGAAAAGCGTTTTCATCCACTGTGCGGACAAAGTTGTAGCGAACCAGGACCAGCAATACAAGCACATAGGCGAATGCGACAGCCGCTATCTCAGGGGATACCATGACCAAAGGCGTCGCATAGAATATTGCCGCTATTACCAGGCAACCCGCAACAATTCCAACCACGAAAGGATAAAGGATAGGAAATTCTATCGCGTCGGTGACTGGGGTACGGAAACCGAGCGCGAACTGACGCGACGATGCAGTATTGAGCGGATAGTTCGTGCACCTGGAGGTGTCGTGGTGTGATTTTGCACACGAGCTCCCTGCGTGGCATGGCAAATCAGTCGGTTCTCGGCGATTCGGCTATCATCGGG
>SMWE01000092.1 GCA_004357475.1 Gammaproteobacteria bacterium | reverse complement strand
GCGACCGCGATGAGCATGCCCCACAGGATGACCGAGATGAATGGTGCAATGATTTGAAAGCACCAGACGATGAGTACGAGCAGTGCTCCGATCTGGACGAATGATGCCATCGCGTTTTTCTGGAAATTGCGGTCGGCCGCGACCGTGTCTGAATTGTTCATGGCGATCCTCGTAATCGATTTTTTCTGCGCGCGGCCCCGGCTGATTATCGGCCAGGCGTCACTTCATTTATGGAACGGCAGTATCTTTTGTCTTTTTTTCGCAATGCCGGCTGCTTAGCTTAGCTATTTCCTCCAAAGTTGACCATAGTGCAGTGGAAACGCCACTTTTACGTCTTGCATCAAGTGCTTAGCATCGCTCCAAATGATGAATCTCAGTTGTTGCGCCCGATTTGACAGCTCCCGGGCAAAATCGCAAAGTGCGTTGATCGGGGTTCAGCAGGCATATCGATGTTCCATCGTCTGATAATTTCGCTGATTCGCATTGTTGCCAATACATTCTTTCGCCGCATCGATGTTGTAGGCCTTGAAAATATTCCCGCCGAAGGCCCGATCATTTTTGCCGGCAACCATCCGAACGCATTAATGGATGGCTGGTTGTTGATTGCAAAGTGCGAACGTTGGCCTTTGTATTTCCTCGCCAATGCCGAGCTCTGGAAATACCGGATGCTGGTGCCGATTCTGAGGGCAACCGGTGCTGTACCCGTTTACCGGCGTGAAGATCACGACGGTGAAATCGATAACCGGCAGGCATTTGAGAAAGTCTACGAGATTATCGAGTCCGGAAATTGCATGGCTATTTTCCCGGAAGGCATCAGCCACGCCGAGTCGCAACTGGTAAAACTAAAAACCGGTACCGCGCGCATTGCACTTGCGGTCGGCGCGCGCGGCAAAACCCGCGTTAAAATTGTGCCCTGCGGATTGAATTATATTCATCGCCACCGCTTCAGGAGTCAGGTGCTTATCGAATTCGGTGAGCCCATTGACGTTGGCGATAAATGGCTACGCGACTATGAAAACAAAGAGCAGGACACAGTAAGGCAACTGACAGAGTACCTGACTCAGGCGCTGCGAAGTGTGACTCTCAACGCCCCGGACTGGCGCACGCTACGATTCATACAGACGGCCAGGCGCCTTTACAAACCGTCGTCCGCCGACCTGACACCGGGCCAGTACGTCGAGTTAAGCCGCCGGTTCGTCGATCGCTATCTGTTGGCAATTGATGACCCGGAGATGCAGGCATTCCGCGATGAGCTCGAAAACTATCAATCCCGTCTCGAAATGCTTGGACTCAAGGACTATCAATTGCGCTATCCGGTGACGCTCGGCCATGCGTTTCGCAAAATCATGCTCCGCGGCCTGATGATGCTCGCGTTGTTGCCGCTTGCAATACCCGGTGCACTCGTGCATCTGCCGGTTGGCTGGATTGCCGCAACGGTGGGTGAACGCTTCAGCTACGAAATGGACGACATCGCAACTTTGAAAGTATTTGCGACGATACTTCTATTACCTCTCATATATCTGATCATCGCCATAGGCGTCGGCCTGTACTTTGGAATCTGGTGGGCACTCCTGGCAATGATCGTATTGTCATTCAGTTTCGTCGCGTCAGTGCGCCTGATCGAAGCAGAGGCCGGCCTGCTCATGTCGATGTTGTCTGTACTTAGGTTGACTCGGCTCGGCAGCGAAGTCGAAGACCTTCGTGCGACCCGGACAGCCCTGGTCAACAAGGTCAGAGCATTGGTCGATCGCCTGGCTGATCCAACCTTGCCGCGGATGTTCGCGGCGCAGGATTTCGGTCAGTCCGGGGATAAGTAGAACTCCGAATTGTCAAGCTGACTCGTCCGTGTCGTAATCAATTTGAGCCGCAAATGTTACCCGATGGGTATTAGCGCGTTCCGATTGCGGCTCGCGAAACGGGTGTTACTGGGCTATTTGACGGAACGATTGGAGCGGATCATGACTTTAAGAGAAATTGTACCCTGGAAATGGGGCGGACTGCGCCGCTGGGAGACAGATGAGGGGCCATTCGGTGGTTTTGGAAGACAGATGGAATCCTTGCACAGAGAAATGGACAGGCTGTTTGATGAGATGTCGGTTAGACATGTACGTAAATTGATCACTCCACGGGACTGGGGACGCGAACTGGTGATGCCTGATATCGACCAGACCGAGGATGACAAGGCGTTTTACCTGAGCATCGAACTTCCGGGTATGGACGAAACAGACGTCGATATAACCTTGTCCGGCCGCCTGCTGACCATTCGTGGTGAAAAAAAGCAAGAGGAGAAAGAAGAAAGGAAGGATTTCTACCGACGCGAGCGCACCTTCGGCTCGTTCCGTCGTACCCTGGAGCTTCCCGGCGAAGTGGACGAATCGAAGGTCGAGGCTTCCTTCAAAAAAGGGGTGCTGAAAATAGAGCTCCCCAGGACTAAAGAGGCTCAGAACAGGATAAAACATATTGCTGTAAAAGCAGCATAGCGTCAAAACCGCAGTTTGTTGGTACGCGATCAGTTCAACCCGGACTGGTCGCGTATTTTATTGTATTCCGGTTTATAGTGCGGATACCGATGACACGAAGGAGGCCGCCGTGAATATCAGAGCTGTTGCCACGAGAATCCTGATCCCACTGGGTTTTGTGTTTTCCCTGGCGCCAATTGCGTTTGCTCAGCAAGCGGTTGACGAACTGGATTTCGAATACTTCAGGAACGAAGTGCAGCCCATATTCCTGGCCAAGCGCAACAACAATGTTCGCTGCATTCAATGCCACACGCGAAGCAGTGGTTTTCGACTGCAACCGTTGGCCGATGGTGCCTTTTTCTGGACCGACGAGCAATCTCGCCTCAACTACGCATCAGCGAGAGCCTTTGTGGTGCCTGGAACTGATCCTTTGAAAAGCCGATTGTTGACCCACCCCCTGGCAACGAGGGCCGGTGGGGATCCCTTTCATGGTGGGGGCCAGCATTTCGCCAGCCAAGATGATCCGGAGTGGCGCATTATTGCGGATTGGGTTGCCGGCGCCAGTCATCGCAGGGAACCATCGGGCCTGGTCATTCGCATTATTCAGACCAGCGCGGCGGGCGACGATACCTATATCATCGATCCTGTGACGAATAAAGTCGTCGGAATCATTGATGATATCGAAATAGCGCATGGCATTGCCTCGGCTCCCGACGGTAGCCAGCTGTATTTGTCCAACGAGGCTCTCCACAGCCTCGATGTTGTCGATTCCCGGACTCTGAGGGTGAAACGGCGAATACCTCTGAGCGGGCGGCCCAATAACGTGTCTATCAGCAAGGATGGACGTAAGGTTTATGTAGGCATTATGGAAATGCCCGGTTCTGTCGATATCATCGACACTCAGGCGCTGGTGAACATCAAGACCTTGCCGGTAGACGGAGCCATTCACAATATCTACGTCACGCCGGATGGGAAACATGCAGTCGCCGGTTCAATTCATACAAGCACGATTAATGTCATCGACACAGCGACCGATGAACTGGTCTGGACTCTGAAAATGAATGCCGGCGTGAGGCCAATGGCATTCGATACCCATCCTGATGGCTCAACGAAAAACATTTACGTGCAGCTCTCCAATTTTCACGGCTTTGCGGTCGTCGATTTCAATAAGCGTGAAGAAGTTGCTCGTGTGGAACATCCGCCTGTGCCTGGCCAACACGCTCACACAGATGGATTGCAAGGGGCGCCGGCACACGGTCTGGGCGTTTCACCAGACGGGACAACCTTGTGGTCTACGAGCAAGGTCTACAGTCATGCCTACGTGTACTCCCTGCCCGATCTCAAGGAAATCGGCCGTGTCTTCGTGGGCCAGCATCCCGAATGGGTAACTTTCACACCCGATGGAAAGTACGTGTACATCGGGGCCGCCGGCGACAACGAAACGCACGCGATTGACGTTGCCACGATGAAAGAAGTTGCCACCATATCGGTAGGGCAGGTACCGAAGCGGGTTGGCACCGCACTGATGGCTGTCGAGTAAGAAAAATTGGAACATCCATCATTCTGCAGCAAGATTAGGGATGTGGTCGCTCTTCGCTGATGTTTGACGAGAAAGATTCCTCCGCTGGTTTCGCGACCCGGATCCTCGGCGTACTTGGATACAGTCGACGTGCGCTGACCCTGGTGTGGACCACAAGCCGAACGCTTACCTTCACGCTTGCAATTCTCACCCTGGTTGCCGGGATTTTCCCGGCTGTGATCGCATACATCGGTCAGCTAATTGTCGATGGCGTGCTTGACGCAATGTCGTCCACCACACCTGATCGGGCACGGGTGTTGTGGCTGGTTGCACTCGAAGCGATTGTTGTCATCGCGGTTGCGGCCAGCCAGCGCGGCATATCGGCGAGTCAATCGCTGCTGCGTGCACTGCTCGGGCAACGCGTTAATGTAATGATCCTCGAGAAAGCGCTGACACTTCAGCTTTCACACTTCGAGGATTCAGAATTTTATGACAAGCTGACACAAGCACGGCGTGAAGCGTCCAGCCGTCCACTCAGCCTCGTCAACCGGACGTTCGCGCTGGTACAGAATGCAATATCTCTCATCAGCTACGCGGTTTTACTTTTCACGTTTTCTCCCTGGGCAGTTGTCATTCTTTTGTTTGCCGGACTGCCTTCGTTTTTCGCAGAAGCAAAGTTCTCGGGTGACGCTTTCAGATTGTTTCGATGGCGCTCTCCGGAAACGCGAATGCAGATGTACTTGGAAACCGTTATCGCCCGGGAGGACGGCGTGAAGGAGGTAAAACTATTCCAGCTCGGTCCACGCCTGCTGCAGCGTTATCGTGACATTTTTGAGAAGTTGTTCGTCGAGGACCGTCGCCTGACGTTACGCCGCGACGGATGGGGATTCGTGTTCGGACTCTTGTCGACGACGGCATTTTATGGCGCTTACGTCTGGGTCGTATCAACGGCAATCAACGGTGAAATTTCGCTTGGCGCAATGACCATGTACCTGGTTCTCTTTCGACAGGGACAATCGGCTGTTGCCGCGAGCCTGTCCGCCATTAGCGGCATGTATGAGGACAATCTCTACCTGTCGAATTTGTATGACTATCTCGAGCAGCCGGTACTGACTCGTGGCGGAGATGCGAAAAAGGGACCGGACCCCTCGCGCGGAATTGAATTCAGGAATGTTTCTTTTACTTATCCAGGCTCGAATGCCAGGGCAGTGGACAACGTCAGTTTTCAGATTCGTCCCGGGGAGAGTCTTGCTTTGGTCGGCGAAAACGGCTCAGGGAAAACCACACTGATCAAGTTGCTGACCCGGCTTTATGAGCCCACGAAGGGCTGCCTCATGCTGGATGGGCTGGAGCTTCACAAATGGGATGTCGAGGCCTTGCGACAGCGAATTGGCGTAATCTTTCAGGACTTTGGTCGATACCAGTTCACTGTCGGCGAGAACATTGGCGCAGGAGATGTCCGGTACATTGACGACGAAAAGCGGTGGGCCAAGGCAGCAGAAGCAGGGATGGCCGCGCCCTTCATAGCTGACATGCCGGATGGTTACCAGACGCAACTCGGTCGTTGGTTCAAGGGCGGACGTGAGTTGTCCGGTGGACAGTGGCAGAGAATAGCGCTCTCACGGGTGTTCATGCGCAGCGACGCGGACATCCTGGTCCTTGATGAGCCAACCGCAGCGATGGATGCGGCATCGGAAGCCGCGATATTCGATCATTTCCGCTCTCAGAGCCATAACAAGATGACGATTTTGATCTCGCATCGATTCTCAACGGTGCGTGCCGCGGATCAAATTATTGTCCTCCACGATGGTGCGATTGTGGAACAAGGGAGCCACGAAAGTCTGCTTGAGCTGGACGGTCAATACGCCCACCTGTTCAAGCTACAGGCTAAAGGGTACCAGTGACCATTCACTGATATTTTCATTACACTATCAAGGGCTTTGACGGCAATATCTGGAGGTTTTCAATGGCTGGCGGTTTTGCGAAAGACGGCGCAGTACAGGACCAGATCGACGCGACCATCGAGGACGCAGTCAATTATGCTCGTGGCCAGCTGCCGCGTGGCGAAAGCCTGGAGCACTGCGAGGAATGTGGCAACACTATCCCTCCGGCCCGCCGTGCGGCCATCCCCGGCGTGCGCCTGTGCGTCCCCTGCCAGGCGGAACATGACAAGGAGACCGTCAATCTCAGCGGCTACAACCGGCGTGGCAGCAAGGATAGCCAGTTGCGGTAAATCGATTTCCGGAGATGATCATGACCATCCGACACCTGCTCTTTCTACTGCTGCTCTTCTCCATGACAGCCGCGGCGGACAATGGCGAATCCGATCTGGAAGCGATCGGCTGGGTGATCGACGACTTTCATGACGCGGCCGCGCACGGTGACAAAGCACGTTATCTCGATCATCTGACCGAGGATGCCGTGTTCATGGGCACGGATGAGTGGGAGCGCTGGCCGAAGCACCCGAATTTCAGCGACTATGTCGACAGTCGCTTTAAAGACGGTAGCGGTTGGAATTACAAATCTGTGAAAAGAACAATACGCATTTCCGAATCGGCCAGCATCGCGTGGTTCGATGAAGTGCTCTTTTCCGAACGGAATGGCCGCTTTCGCGGCACGGGCGTGCTGACCCTGCAGGACGATGGCTGGAAAATCGCTCACTACGCCATGTCATTCCTGATCCTTAACGAGAACTGGAACGAGATCATTGACCTCACCAGAAAAACCAAAGACCAGGTCGAGAATTCTCAAGCGCCTGAATGAACCGAAGGAATTCCCGGCTTCATCCGGGACGTAATTCAATCACGTAACGCTGCCGCAGAATGAGCTGCCAGGTTTTTGACGTTCGGTCTTTAATCCCTTCACCTACCCTATCGGCATGCCAGGTAATTGCATCTCCAGCAAAGTTGGAGACCCCCCATTTTCACCAGGGTCTTCGTTTGGACCGAATTATCAGCACACTATCGATGCCTGGGCGCTGTTTTCGCACAATAGGAATTTGAAACTCGAATCCATCTGCGCTGCTAACTGCTTCCACAGCCCGGGTTGACCGGTTCGGTGTCTTACTGTCCCATCCGTATTTGAGTGTTTGCGCATCGTGTTTCAGCGTTAGATCAAAATTGACCTTGTCGCGAAATATATAGCCGCCCTCATAATGGTCATCCAGGCGCCACTTTTTGTCGACTTCATATTCAGGCACGAGAACACCGATGTCCAGACTAAATCCAAGCGCTCGTCGTCGTCCGACCCTCGCAGATTTTAGAAGGTAACCCGTAAACAGATGAAGCGGCCTCTGCTCAATAATCCTTCGGAATGGAACAAATATCGCGGAGGTCTCGCCCACAGTCCGCCGACTTAAATCCCATCGTGCACCGCGGACACGGACGATCGTCTCGATATGGTAGGACGCCCGAATTTCATGATCCTTTTCCCTGGCTTTTTGCACCTCCCTGGGCAAGGAAATATTGTTTATCTGCAGAAGAACCTCGATTTTAACGTCACCGAAAAGGAAACGGCGCAGATTCTGGTAGCCCTCCTCTGAATTAACTATCCCGTAATGCCCTGAGTGTGCACGATAAACAAATGCCCGGGGCGACCGGTAAACACAAGCATTCTTAATCTGCACCAAACCATCACTCATTGGCCCCACTGCTGCGCTTGAAAGCCCCCTGGCTTCCGTGTAGTCCCGATAATTGGTGCCAATGAGGCAGAAAAAGTCATCGCGATTAAAATTCCCTCCCAGTGACGTTACTGGTCCCGAGGGAAGTTTGAGATAGTCTCGCATGCGTTTTTCATTGAAATTATCAATGTTGTTGACCTGCAGAAATGCAGGAACGTTGCCGATCAACCGAACATCAATGCCTCCGTGTGGCGTCGCATAGGTGAATACTTTGTCCACCGGTGGCACGTTTTGTCCCGCAGCAGCCGGGGCACTTGCCTGTTCACCGGGGTAGATATTCTGCAGGTAACAGCGAACGACAAGTCCACCCATCGAGTGAGCGACCAGGTGAACCTTGAATTTCGCGCGTGCCTGATCGACCCCGGACCCGGCTGAGCTGGCCGGCCCACATACGGCGTCTCTGATCTTTTCGATCAGTTCATGGAGTCCGCGGGCGTAGTCTTCAATTTCGGGCCGGACACCTGTCCCGACCTCTTTGGAAACCGACTCGTAGTAGCGATAAATCCAGACACTCTTAGCCGGCACCGATTGCCCATCTGCGATCTCGTCTCCGTCGTTGTATACGTCCGTATAACCATGATCCTTCATCAGTCGAATCAACGGGGATTCAAAAATGTGGCGCTGTGTCTCCCGGTTCCACAGTTGCCGGATCTTGGTCGACCCCAGGTTAAAACCCATGTAGGGAGTCGCGACTGTATCTTCGACTTCTTGCTGTGTACCCGCATAGCCACGAACATAAATTATTGGATAAAATGGTGGTTTCATGCCCGTCGGCCTCCCGCATTTAATTCTATTGCGGCGGCGGCAGACCAAACTTCATAGGCGTGCCGGTTATTGACGACTTTGCATCCATGCCATGAGCCAGCAATTGGAGGCCGTATCCGTCTTCGTCCGCAAACTTGACGATGCCGAACGGCACCTCGTCTGAAATCCAGATATCCATCTTGCCGCCACCAAGTCGAGCCTTGACGTGCACCGCTTGAAACGTACCGGCAGGCACTGTGACGCTTTCTGTACCGACTATCTCTGATTCATTACAGGCCTGGGCTGTTGGCGCGGACAGATTGTCTCCACCCTGGCTACTCATTGAGCCAGCCATCTCCTTCGAATATTCCATCACCAGGTCGGGCGCCAACTGCATTATCAGCCCGCTGATTCCCTGTGGGGGATACGGGTAGCCCGGTATCAGCATCTGCATAATCGTGTTACCCACGGGGTTGGCTATGTTTAATTCGAGCCAGAAGTGAGGCGTGTCGTCGACAGTTTCCTCACCAACAATAGCGTAGCGGCTATTGAGTGATTCAACGAAGGGTACGTCGTTGTGATAGTCGGCCCATTGCCCAACAGTCAGCTCTCCGACCTTTTTGCAGATTTCTGCGAGGTCCCTGGCAGCCACCGGTGGCGCGAGGGTGATTGCCAGCAGCATTGTTATTATTACTCTGTGCATCGCATTCATCCTCCCTGAATGGGTTGAACACGAAGGCAGTATATACGTCGTGCCACGCCAAGCCGAACCAAACGACCAGAAACCGGCACGACAGAGGTAACCCTTCTAAAACCGGTCGGGCCGGTACGGCGCCAATTCGTCGATCAAGTCGTCCTGCATAATCTCGTGCGAGATATAATGGCCCATGATTGCCGCCAGCGTGACACCGCTGTGCATAACGGCGATGTAGACATCGGAGTTTCCTGGAGAGGCGCCGACAATTGGCAGCCGGTCCTGTGGCATAGGTCGAAAGCCCAGCGTCAAATGATCATAGGCTGCATCGGTAGCGCCGGGCAGTTTGTCCTTGATCTTGCCGAGAATACGCTCGCCATGCATCGCCCGGATTTCCTCGGGCATTTCCTGCGGTCCCTCAAGAATTCCCTGGTGCGCCGGCAAATCCGGTGCGTAAGCCTCGTCTGTGCCGATGATCCGACCATCCCGATGCTGCTTGAAATAGATATGCGGGGATTCGATGACACGACCGACCAATGCCGTGGTCGGTTTGGTGTGGATGAGGATGCCCGGCGCATGCGTGAGCGGCGGCGTGTAGCCTGCCTGCGCTGCTAATGCCGGCGTATCCACGCCGCCGGCGATTACCAGGCGGTCCAACGAGTAATCGCCTGCCGTCGTGGATACGCCGGATAATCGATCCCCCTTGAACCGAAGGACCGTTACCTCGCAGGGATGCACGATAGTTGCCCCTCGATCTCTCGCCGCATCCAGCATTTTTCTCGTTACGTCCACAGGATCCATGTGGCCATCAAGTGGACTGAACAATGCCGCATCAAATGGGCCCAAGCGAACATTGGGGGCCAATGCGGCCAGTTCTTCAGGAGTTATCATCCTGGCGTCATATCCGGCTTGATCGAATTCTGCCGCACTCGCTTTCATTCTCTCCGCTTCTGCCAGGTTGATCGCCCAGTGAATCGCACCGCCCCAGATAATGTTCAGATTGAGCTGTCTGTCGAGTTCCTGGTAAGCGTTGATACTTTTCAATCTCAGGGCTCGATAGTGCGGGTCGCTGGTGAAGGCGTTGATCCAGGCGAATGACTTGCTGGTTGCGCCTGCTGCAGGCGCTGTCTTCTCGAACAACGTGACTTGGGCACCGGCTTTTGCGAGGTGCAGCGCAATCGATGCACCGACGATTCCACCGCCAACTACTCCAACAGAGATTTTTTGTTGCTGGCCGAACGCCAGTGTATTGACCGACGCGGCGGCGGCAAGACTGCCCATACCTTTTAAAAACGTACGACGTTCAATCGCCATGAATTTGCCCTTGTGTTTTTTGCTGTTTCGGGTCCAACTTTCAATTATATCGCGAATTCCCTTCGGTCAGCCGAATGTGACTGTGACCGGGTCTCCGGATCTCCGCTGGCCGTGTGCGCTGTGCGGCCAGTTGCTATACTTTCCATGCAACTGCAGGAGGACGGGAGAATGGCAGCGAACGCTCAGTTTTCGATTGGCGATCTCGTACATCACAAACTGTTTGATTACCGCGGCGTCATCGTCGACGTGGATCCGCGATTGATGCTTTCCGATGAGTGGTACGAGACCGTCGCGCGCTCTCGACCACCAAAGGACAAGCCCTGGTACCGTGTGCTGGTGCACGATGCAATACATGAAACCTACGTGGCCGAGCGCAACTTGGAGCCGGACACAAGTAATGCGCCGGTTCGTCATCCAATGGTCGATATCTTTTTCAGCAACTTCAGCGATGGACACTATATGGCGGCAGGACGCATGAACTAAAGATCTCAGATGGTAGATTTCAATCGAACACGGCCGTAAAAGTGTTCCTGCCCCCGATTTTTTGACTTGCCCTCCTGACAGCTTCGTTATGGCGAACGATCTTGCAGATTTTCAGGCTGAAGCGATTGCGCGTGGCTACACGCGTGACTTTGCATTTGATGCAAGGTCGGCGGCAACAGCCATTGCAAGTGAGCTTCGCGTCGTGGAATACGTGACCTTCGATAATGGCACGGATCCCGGCGATGACGTGACCATGTACCTGATTGAATCGCCAGCTGGCCCGCAAGGCTATTTAATACTCTCTGACAGCTTCCATACCGACCCGCGCAAGGCTGCTTTTATCGATGCGTTACGTCGCTAAGCGCCGTATCAACCGTTAATCCTCATGACGGCCTGGTCAACCCGGTGGACTTACCGGTAAAGTCCGCCAAACATCTCATCGCAAGACCTGTTCTGAACGGATTGCAATCTGTGAGCTATTGGGCTGCCTGACATGTCACCGCACCTACATAGAGCGAGTCACGGCCGTCCTGAGTCAGGCTCCCGGTCCGTAATAACACAGCGGTGTTGACCGAATTCAGCTGGCGAGGACGACTAAGGTCCCAACTTCCGACACCAGCTAACGAAAGGGTCCCAAAAAGGAACCCATTGAAGTGGTCCGGTTTCTTTGGACACATTTCCGCCATTGTTAAGTGGACTGGCTGCGGATCAGCGTTATCCATGGATCGAGCGCGGTCCCGCAAAGGCCAAGCGCTCGATCGGTGGGTAACCCGACGTTCGATCATACGAT
>SMWE01000091.1 GCA_004357475.1 Gammaproteobacteria bacterium | reverse complement strand
GGCGCCGATCTTTATTTCAAAGATCGTGCTTCTCCGAGCTCGCTGGCCGTCAACATAACCGGTGAGATAACCCAGGGTCTTGGTGCTATTCGCGATGTTGAGATCGCGTACGATGGCAGCGCCGTCGTATTCGCAATGCGCACCCCGGTTGATCTCAACCTGGCTATTGACGATGAGAATCAACCGACCTGGAATATCTGGGAATACGCTTTTGATACGCAGGCACTTCGCCGGCTTATACCTTCGGACCTGACAGCCGAAATAGGTCACGATATCGGGCCACACTATTTGCCTGACGGACGCATCATGTTTTCATCGACGCGCCAGCTGCGGTCAAATGCCATTCTGCTCGATGAAGGCAAGCCGCAGTTCGAAGCCTTTGATGAAGATAATAATGAGCCGGCGTTCCTGCTGCACGTCATGAACACGGATGGCTCGAGCATCGAGCAAGTCACTTTCAACCAAAGTCATGAGATGGATCCGTCCGTGCTCTCGAACGGACAAATCGTGTTTAGCCGCTGGGATCATGCGGGGCCGAATAACGCGATCAATCTCTATCGGATGAATCCGGACGGTTCAAACCTGGAGATGTTATACGGCCAGAACAGTCATGACACAGGTACTAATGGTGAGATCATTCAATTCCTGCAGCCACGGGAACTCGAAGATGGCCGCATCATGGTCCTGGTTCGTCCGTTTACAGATACCAGTGGCGGCGGCGATATTATCACCATTGACACGCCAGTCTATCTTGAGAATACGCAACCGACGAAGGACAACGCCGGTATGACAGGACCGGCACAGGAAAGCGCGACCATCGTCAATGTGACGACACAAGCCGGCGTACCGTCACCCGGCGGTCGATACAGTTCGGTCTATCCGATCCAGGATGGCACCGGGCGCTTGCTTACCAGCTGGAGCCAATGCCGGTTGACGGACATTCTTGATCCCAATGATCCGCCGCCGCTCACCATCATCTTCTACCCGTGCACGACGGAAAACCTGGCCAATCCGCTTTATGAAGAGGCGGATCCGACCTACGGCATCTGGATTTACGATCCGCGTGATGGCACTCAGCAGCCGATTGTCATTGCTGAGGCAGGGTTCACCTTCACGGAAGTGGTCTCCGCAGACCCACGGCCAACGCCGCCCGTTATCCTCGATAGCATTAATGTGTTTGCGAATGATCCTGATCTGGCAATAGAAGGCGCTGCTGTGCTGAAGATCCGCAGTGTCTACGATTTTGATGGTGGTGCAGTCGTCGACATAGACAGCCTGGCCAATCCGGCACTGACAACATCAGCCGATATGAGACCGGCGCGATTCCTGCGGATCGTGAAGGCCGTTTCTATTCCGGATGACAATTTCCTTGATATCAACAGAACCGCGTTCGGTCCGAGCCGTGCATTGGGAATGAAGGAAATCGTCGGTTACGCAATGGTCGAGCCAGATGGTTCGGTCATGATGAAGGTGCCGGCCAATACCGCACTGAGTATCAGTGTGCTTGATAGCAATGGCCGCCGTATCACGGCACGGCATCACAACTGGATACAGTTGCGTCCCGGGCAACTGCTCGAGTGCAATGGTTGCCACATTGGGCAAAGCGGCTTGTCGCATGGCCGTTATGAAGCTTTCGAGACGGCCTATGCCGGCGCCGCCAATATCGGCGAATTCAACTCCGGAACAGTGGACACGCTGTTCGTTGGCACGGTGGGTGAAACGATGGCTGAGGTTCGTGCCCGGATTAGCTGTGCCGCGGGTACCTGTTCTTCACTCGAGCCCTCGATGGATGTGGAATTTACCGACCTGTGGACGGACGAAATAAAGGCGGGCCGCCTGGCTGATCCAGGTTTCAGGTACGCCTACACCGATCTGACAACACCACCGCCAACCACCGTGAATTGCATCACGCAGGCCTGGATTTCCAGCTGCCGAATCGTCGTCAATTATGAAATGCATATTCATCCGCTGTGGGGTACAGGCAGGCCTGTCCTCGACCCGATCACCCAACTGCCAGTGCTCGATCCGCTGACAGGATTGCCGTTGACGAACAACTGCACAAACTGTCACACGATTGTGGATGACGCAGGTGCGGCACGTATTCCGGATGGCCAACTTGACCTTACAGATGGGCTGTCAGTTGACGAACCTGACCAATTTAAATCCTATCGTGAGTTGCTGTTCACAGATTTGGAACAAACTGTTGACGCAAATGGCAATTTAGTTGATTTTATGGAAGTGATCGGCGTCGATGTGGATGGCAATGACATCCTTGCGCCGGTAAACGTGGGTCCTTCGATGAGTGCCGGTGGTGCTAATGCTTCCATGCGATTCTTCAGCCGGTTTGACAACGCGGGGGATATGCACAGTGGATTTATGTCTGACGCGGAGAAACGCTTGATTGCGGAATGGCTGGATGTCGGAGCGCAATACTACAACAATCCCTTCGACGCCCCGGCTAACTAGATTTCCAGGGTCGGCGGCGGCGATCCTGCTGCTATTGCTGAGTCAGGCCGCCAGCACCGCAGTTGCCCAGGCTGCCGGCGAATATCGAACGGTGGCGGTGGCCGATCCCTACCTGGAATTACATACGGGGCCCGGCGTCGGCTTCCCCATATTCCATGTCATCGACAGGGGTGAAACCGTCGAAATCATCATGCGCCGGACCGACTGGTTCAAGGTACGTGGTCCAAAGGGCACTGAAGGCTGGGTCGACCGTGCCCAAATGGAGCGAACCCTGCAGCCGACCGGCTCGCAAATCGAGTTTGCCCAGGCGAATCAGCAGGATTTCACCGATGCGAAGTGGGAATTTGGCCTCCTGGCCGGTGATTTCGGCGGCGCCAACATCATTTCGCTTTACGGTGGGTATTCGCTCAACCCGAATGTCTCAATAGAGGTATGGGGTTCACAGATTTTAGGAAATTTTTCGAACGGCTGGATGGGCAGTGTTAACGTGGTTCACGAGACTTGGCCTGAATGGCGATTTTCGCCGTTTTTCACGCTTGGCGCCGGAGTGATTCATACCGAGCCGAAATCGACCATTGTTCAGGGCGAGGATCGTACAGACCAGATTGCTCATGCAGGAGCCGGCTTCCGTTTCTACGCGACACGACGCTTCATCCTCAGAGCAGAGTACAAGAGCTATGTGGTTTTCACGAGCCGTGACGACAACGAGGAAGTAGAAGAATGGAAAGTTGGTTTCGCCTTCTTTTTTTAGTACTGCCCGCCTTAGCCTTCGGGCTGTCAGGTTGTGCTGCGACAAAGAATCTTTTCGGCTGGGGCGATTCGGAAACGCCACCGCCGGCAGAGATTCCCGAAGGGCAGATCATCGAGATGGAAGTCCAGCGGCGCGAAATCAAAGAACCGGACATCGATTCCGAAGACTTCGAAATCGGCGCATTCGTTGGCGTAATGAGCATCGAGGACTTCGGATCAAACGTCGTTTACGGCGTACGGCTTGCCTATCACGTTACCGAAGGATTTTTCGTCGAAGGTTCCGTTGGTCAGACTGAAGGCGGCCTGACCAGTTTCGAGATCTTAAGTGGTGGCGCGCCGCTGCTGTCCGACAGCGAACGCCAGCTTACCTACTATAACCTTAACGTCGGCTACAATATTTTGCCAGGTGAAGGCTTTGTTGGTGAGGGGCGGGCTTATAACACGGCGTTATATGTCAGCGCCGGCCTTGGTTCGACCCGCTTCGCCGGCGACGACCGTTTTTCGGTCAATTTCGGCGCCGGATACCGCTTCCTGTTGTCCGATTCTATTGCCTTGCATGTCGATTTCCGGGACCACCTGTTTGATATCGATCTCCTTGGCGAGGAAAAGACGGTCCACAATCTCGAGGGTTCGTTCGGCATTACGGTGTTCTTCTGAGGTTGAGTACCCTGTCCCGCAAATAACTTGAGAAATCTGCTGGCCCTTTTTGCCGCTGGCGTCGTTGCTCCTCCTCAAGTGGGGTCTGCCACTACTCGTCGTCGCGCCTCGCCATCGGCAAAAAGTTCCGCGTATATTTCCCCATTTATTCACGGGACAGGGCACTGGATCACGGTTCGAATCCTGAGTGTCGCGATATTCTTAGAGCATGAACATCCTTAAAGCTCGATTTTCACGCATTCTGCTGATGCTGCCTATGTTGGCGATAGTTTTCGGTCTGTCTGCGTGTAGTCCTATCGAACCGTGGGTCAAGCCCTACGAGCGTGACCATCTGGCCGATCCGATCATGTTCCTGGATCCGAATCCGATCTCCAGCGCCTACATTTACCACGTCTATGAAGCCCGCGAGGGGGCGCGAGGCGGCGAGGGTACTGCAGGCGGTGGCTGCGGCTGTAATTAGCCTGCACACCCTGGAAGTCGGTGACGATGAAACCTCTTCTCAAACGCATTCTGCCAGTGGTCGCAGTGTTTGGCCTCAGTCAGGCTGGCATCGCGGGCGTGTTGCCGGATGATCGTTCCGACATCCTGTACCACCAGTACGTGGGTGGCGGTGTCGAGATTGACGGGCCGTCCATCCTGGTGCGCAAGAGCATTGGCAAGAGCATTTCGGTTGCATTCAACTATTACGTCGACATGATCAGCTCCGCATCGATCGATGTGATTACCACTGCAAGTCCGTATACGGAAGAGCGCACCCAGTACTCCCTGTCGGCGGATTACCTGCGCGGCAACACAACGATGTCTGTTGGTATTACCAGCAGTGAAGAGAGCGATTTCGACTCGAGTACTTACAACCTGTCGATCGCCCAGGATATGTTCGGTGATCTGACGACCCTGACCCTGAGTTACGCTTACGCTGACGACACCGTGCGGCGGTCTGATGATCCTGATTTCTTTCGCGACAATACACGGCAGCACTACGGCGTCGGCGTGACACAGATTCTGACAAGAAACCTGATCTCGACGCTGAACTTCGAAGTTATTACCGACGAGGGATTTCTGAATAATCCCTATCGTTCGGTACGCTATCTCGATGCTGGTAGTCCGGTTGGTTACAGTTTCGAGCCGGAACTCTATCCGCATACGCGCACGTCCAATGCTGTTGGTATCAGAGCGAAATACTATTTACCGTATCGGGCGGCGCTTGAATTGCAATATCGATTTTTCAAAGATACCTGGGACATCAACGGTAACACCGTATCGATTGCCTACACGCACCCCTGGAGAGATTTCATATTTACGGCCAAATACCGCTGGCATGACCAGACCGGCGCGCATTTCTACAGAGACATTTTCTCGAGATCCGAGGCGACGAATTTTCGCGGCCGTGACAAGGAACTCAGCCCGCTAACCAGTCAGACGCTGAAATTCTCGGTCGCTTACGAGTTCTTCAGCAACCGCATGGGATTCCTGGACAAAGGTACCGTCAATTTCTCGTTCGATCGCCTGATGATCGACTACAGCGAATTTCGCGATATCTCGACGGGTGCAGCGCTCGGAGCCGAGCCGCTATATCACCTCGATGCGAACATCATGCAGCTGTTCTTATCTTTCTGGTATTGAACATATCGCCCGTCGGGGCGGGCTCCTGCGGTGCTTGCGAATCGTGGGAGCCCGGCCCACCGAGCGAGCGATGTAGGACAAGACCGCTCAGCCCGAATCCTGCAAGGGCGAACTCCTACGACGCTTTCCCACACGCCCCAACCCGGTAGAATGGTGTCTCCCGTGCGTCATTGGTAGAGGCAGATTGAGTCGATGTTCCTTACCATTGCGATTCTTGCAGGGCTCGTCGCATCGGCGGCGATGCTTTACAATCGTCTCGTGTGGGATCGAAACCGTGTCGATGCAGCCTGGAGCGATATCGATGTGCAGTTGCAGCGTCGGCATGACCTGATTCCACAAATCGTCAAAGCGGTCGACCAGTACGCAGATTACGAGCGCGCGACACTGGAAGCGATTACGGTGCTGCGTGCCGAAGGCAGCAAATGCGCCGCGGTATCTACCGTGATTTCCCGACCGAATATGAGGACGCTATCGGCAACGAGTATCACGTGCGCTTTACGCCACTGGCGGTGCTGCGAAACGATGGCGTCGAAAGTTTCAATTCTCAGGATATGGGCAATGGCGTTTGCACGTATTTCGGTAGCGCAGACAGATTTATTGATACGGGAGAGCACACCTACGCGTTTCGCCATGAGGTAAATCGAATACGCGGGTTCTTCGATGATAAAGACGAACTCTATTGGAACGTCACAGGGAGCGAGTGTAACTTCCCAATTGATAAAGCGTCGGCCACGGTGTCATTTGAATTCGACGTTCCGCCGGACGGTTTCAGCTTATACGGCTTTACCGGGCGGCAAGGCAGCACAGGGCAGGATTACCTGGCGAACATTGATGCGGCCGGCAGGCCTTCATTTGAAACCACCAGGATTCTTGGCGTTTATGAAGGGCTGATGATTTCTGTTGCTTGACCAAAAGGTTTTTCACCGGCGTCGCTTCCCTACGTGGAACAAATGCACTATGACGATACATCACTCACGGCGGCGGTCCTCAGCCTGGCGGTCAAACGAATGACTTGCTCAACTTGCCTGCACTGTTTATCGGAATGACTTCGTCGTTGTTTGCGCTGAAGGTTGCGCCGGGACCGACGTTCCTGGTGATAGTAACGATCGCACTCATGGTGCTTGTTCTGACCGTGTTTGCGGTCATCATGCGGCGGCCAACCGGTCTCGGCCGCCGTTTGCTCGATGAGGTCAGCGGGTTCAGGGAATATATGGAGATTGCAGAAAAAGAAGAAATGAATCGCAGGAATCCGCCGGACAAGACACTAAAGCTGTTTGAGAAGTCCTGCCGTTCGCGCTGGCGCTCGGCGTGGAACAGCAGTGGGCAGAACGGTTTACCGCGGTTTTCAGGGGTTTCAAGGCGCCGAACGGCACCGCTTATCATCCAGCCTGGTACAACGGTTCCTGGGACAGTAGTGGGGCAATCCCGTTCAGTAGTAATTGCGCTCAGCACCGATCGCGTGATGTCTATAAAATGGGACCGGTCCCCAACTGGAAATAACAGCTTTTGAATCAGCACATCTATCAACGCCGGCCCGTCAACAGTGACGGCATTCCAGGCATCATTTTCCTTTTGCTGATTGCCAATGGGATAGTCTTCGCCGCACAGCAGTTCCCGCTGTTTGCGGAGTTACTGGGCAGATATTTCGCGCTGTGGCCACTCAAGTCCACCCTGGCGGAATTCTACGCCTGGCAACTGGTGACTTACGGTTTCCTGCATGGCAACACGATGCACCTGGTGTTCAACATGTTCATGCTGTGGATGTTCGGCCGCGAACTCGAACTCATGATGGGACCGCGACGCTTCCTGACCTATTACATGACATGCGTCATCGGCGCAGGCATCGTCCAGTTGATTGTCACCGGCTTGCAGGGGAGCCCGTATCCGGTCGTCGGCGCCTCGGGAGGTGTGTTCGGACTACTGCTCGCGTTTGGCATGGCGTTTCCGAATCGCATGATCATGCTCATGTTTCCTCCCATCCCGATGAAGGCAAAGTACATGGTGGTGTTGTTCGGATGTCTCGAGTTGTACTTCGGGCTCAGCGGCAGGGCGCCCGGCATCGCAAACTTTGCGCACCTTGGCGGCATGCTGTTTGGCTTCTTGCTGATTCAGCGCTGGAAGAAAGCTGGCAGGAGATAGGGTTTGGAAAATATTATTGCGCTCGTTGCAACTGCTTATCGTCGTTTTGGGAATGGCGGCACTGATCGAGTTGGTCGCGGACGCACTGACCTGGATCAGGTGGATCGGTGTGTTCTATCTGTTGGCTATTGGCCTGCGCACCTGAAGTAAGCCGGCCCCGGATCAGCGGCGGCTTTCTCTTCGGTGCCGGCGTGGGCCTGGCGCTGTCGCGCCGCAATCTTTGAGCATTGCTGGTCTACAGCGAAGTTGTTTGCCGGGCGCGCGAATCCGCCGTAGGAGCTCGCCCCAGCGAGCGATTCAGGCTAAATCGGTCGCTGGGGCGAAGCTTCTGCATAAGCACAACGCATCAACCGCCCCGCGCGAATGGCCGGCCGGTTTTGCTATCCTTGTGACTCACGAATTCCAATAGCAGGCGGGGCCTCCTCATGAGAATTTTGTCAAACGTATTTTCGGCTATTGGTGCCGGGCTTGCGATCATTTTGCTGAGCGCCTGCGGGCGGGATCAGCCCGAAACGGCGGTAAGCGACGGCGGTATCGCAATGGATGGAGACGATATTGCGGGCGTGGTGCGGAGTGCAGCCGGCCCGGAGGCCGGCGTCTGGGTAATCGCGGAGACCGCGGATTTGGATACGCGGTTCGTCAGGATCGTCGTCACGGATGACGATGGTCGTTACCTGGTGCCGGACTTGCCGGACGCAAACTATCAGCTCTGGGTCAGGGGTTATGGATTGCAGGATTCCGAAAAAGTGGCGGCCAGCCCGGGCGACAGCATTGATCTTGCAGCGCTGGTTGCGCCCGATGCCGCGACGGCAGCGCAAGTGTATCCGGCAGCCTATTGGTACGCGATGCTCGGTTTGCCAACCGAAGAGGAGGTCGCGGATATTCCAGGGGGCCTGAACAATTACCTGATGTGGACCAAGAATATGGGCTGCGTCGGCTGCCACCAGATGGGCCAGAAGTCGACACGTACGCTGCCCGAAGGCTACGGCGTTGAAGAAAGCTCCGAGGAGGCGTGGGCGCGCCGTATTGCATCGGGCCAGGCGGGCAACAGCATGGTGCGCATCGCTACCCAAGGATTGAAGGGGCTGCCGATCAAGTACCTGGCCGACTGGACCGATCGCATTGCGGCGGGTGAGTTGCCAGCGCAGGTTCCGCAGCGGCCTTCGGGCGTCGAGAGAAATGTGGTCGCAACCGTCAGGGACTGGTCGAGCCCTCATTTATACATGCATGACTTGTCCGGTACGGATCGGCGCAATCCGACGGTGAATGGCTATGGCCCACTCTATGGCGCACCCGAACTCAGTACCGACGAAATGCCGATTCTCGACCCGGTCGCAAATACCGCGACCGTATACAACGTGCCGGTTCGCGATGAGGACACGCCGACCAGCAATGAAGCGCCAGTGGTCGCACCATCGCCTTACTGGGGCGATGAACGCATCTGGGACAGCAGATCCAATATCCACAACCCGATGCTCGACCAGGATGGAAGGGTCTGGCTCACGGCAAGAATTCGCGGGCGAAACAATCCGGATTTCTGCAAAGACGGTTCCGGGCATCCTTCGGCGAGGGTTTATCCGACGCAACAGGCATCGCGTCACCTGGCGGTGTACGACCCGTCGAGCGGCCAGTACCAGTTCGTCGATACCTGCTTCAGCACCCATCACTTGCAATTTGCCTATGACGACAACAACACTTTGTGGACCAGTGGTGACCGCAACGTTGTCGGCTGGCTGGACACCAACAAATTCCTGGCGACCGGCGACGCGGCCGCATCACAGGGTTGGGCGCCGCTGATTCTCGATACCAATGGCAATGGTGTGCAGGACGCCTGGACCGAGCCGGGCGAGGAACCGCAACCGGGCCTCGATAGGCGCGTGCCGAGAGGCTTTTATGCAGTGATGCCGGAGCCTCGTGGCGATTCGATCTGGGGATCCAATGCGTTCTTTTATCCTGGCGCTATCACCCGCCTGACACCGGGCGATAATCCGCCGCGTACTTCGCTCGCCGAAACCTACGAGCCGCCGCTGCCGGGATTCGGTGTGCGCGGCGCGGACATCGACAAGAACGGCGTGGTCTGGGTTTCGCTCGGAAGCGGACATCTTGGCGAATTCGACCGGCGTAAATGCAAGGGACCGCTGAATGGACCGGCCGCAACTGGCAAACATTGTCCCGAAGGCTGGACTTTGCACGATCTGCCGGGACCCGGTTTCGCGGACTTGCCGCAATTCAGCGTCGAGTCGAGTTACTACACCTGGGTTGACCAACACAATGCGCTAGGTCTTGGCGAAGACGTGCCGATGGCGACCGGTAACCTGTTCGATGGCATACACGCGCTGGTCGACAATGAGTTCGTCACGCTGAGAATTCCGTATCCGATGGGCTTTTACTCGAAAGGCTTCGAGGGCAGGATCGATGACCCGGATGCCGGATGGAAGGGCCGCGGCATCTGGGTACCGAGCGGCGATCGCACGCCGTGGTTGAAGGAAGGCGGCAAAGGCACGAAACCGCTGGTGGTACATTTCCAGCTACGGCCGGATCCGCTGGCGAAGTAATAATTGAATGGTTGCAATCCGGATACGAATGAGAAAAACCTGGCTTCTACTATTGTTGTTGCTTGCAGGCCTGACGGCAGTGGCGCAGGACCGTTGGAGTAGTGAGGGTGAGCTGTCAACCGATTTGACCTCGCATGCGGAGTTCGCTTTCACCCGCATCATCTTCAAATCCGGTTATTCGACACTGCCTGGCCCCGGCAACACATCCTGGCGTGACTGGCCGGAGGCAGACGCGCATTTCATCAGAGGAATAAAGCGGCTGACGGCGGTTGATATCGAGGACAATAGTCGGGCAATCCTGCTGACAGATGAGCAGCTTTTTGATCGGCCATGGATTTACGCGTTGGAAGTCGGCACCTGGCTTCTCACGCCGTCAGAGGCCGCTAATCTTCGTGAATACCTGCTCCGTGGCGGATTCCTGGTTGTCGATGATTTTCACGGCACGGTGCAATGGGCCGGATTCATGCGTTCGATGCAGTTGGTTTTTTCCGACCGTCCGATCGTCGATGTCAACGCGGAAGACGCAATCATGAGCATGCACTTCGATGTCGATATGACCAAGCCGATTCCCGGAATCATGGCGTTGCGTTATGGCGTCACCTGGGAACACGACGGTTATGTACCTTCATGGCGAGGCATTTATGACGACGATGGCAGGTTGATGGTGATCATCAACTTCAACGTTGATCTCGGCGACGCGTGGGAAATGGCTGACGAGCCCTGGTATCCCGAAAAGTATACGGCGCTCGCCTATCGCTTCGGTATCAATTACGTCCTGTATGCAATGACGCATTGATGAACTTTTCCCGGTTTGCCGTGCCTGTCGTTTGTTCTGTGCTCGCAGCATGTAACGAATCACCACCGGTTAACGGATACCGCGATCTCAATAAGAACAACAGGCTTGATGTCTATGAAGACGTGACACAGCCCATTGAAACCAGAATCGACGATTTGCTGTCGCAAATGTCAGTTGCCGAAAAAGCTGGCTTGATGTTCATCAACATTGCGATCGTTAATGACGATGCTTCACTGGAGTACGTTCCCGGCTCCGGGCCCGAAAGACTGGCGCCGCTGCCGAATATCGACAATCAAAAACTGAATCACTTCAATGTCGGGAGTATCCCTGACGATCCAGCCGTGTTCGCCATGTGGCAGAACAATTTGCAGCACTACGCTGCAATGAATACGCGGCTCGGTATTCCGATAACAATTGCCTCCGATCCGCGCCACCACTTCAGTACTAACATTTACGCGTTTTCTTCGTCCGGCTTCAGTCAGTTTCCGGAAACGCTCGGCCTGGCGGCGATCGGCGACATCGAACTTGTCGAGCGCTTCACAGACATAGTCAGACAGGAATATATCGCGGTTGGAATACGACTGGCATTGCACCCGCAGGTCGATCTTGCGACCGAGCCTCGCTGGTCGCGTATCAACGGCGGCTTTGGCGAAAATGCGCAACTGAGTGCCGATATTGCACGTGCCTACGTCCGCGGCCTGCAGGGCGAGAGTTTGTCTGCGAGCAGTGTCGCCGCGATGACCAAGCATTTCCCGGGCGGCGGACCGCAGACCGAAGGACTGGATCCGCATTTCGTTTTTCACAAGGGACAGAGCTATCCGGGCGGGATGTTTGACTACCACCTGCAGCCCTTTGCAGCGGCGATTGAGGCGGGCACGGCGGCCATCATGCCTTACTACGGCGTGCCGACCGGTCAGACCAGCGAAGATGTTGGCATGTCCTTCAATAAGGACATCATTAGCGGACTGCTGCGGGAAAAATACGCTTACGACGGCGTGGTTTGTGCCGACTGGGGAATTATCACAGACCGGACCATGAGCAACGGTTACTTGTGGCCCGGGCGAGCCTGGGGTGTCGAACACCTCAGCAGGGCGCAGCGTATCAGGAAGGCACTTGATGCGGGCATCGATCAGTTCGGTGGTGAGACGGCATCAGACCTTGTGGTCGAGCTGGTCGAATCGGGCGAGTTGTCCGAAGCGCGGATCGACATCTCCGCGCGGCGAATTTTGCGATTGAAATTCGTGCTTGGCCTGTTTGATGATCCGTACGTGGACGTCGATGCGGTCGCAGCGCAAGTCGGCAGGGCGGAGGCAAGTCTTCTCGGTCACGAATCTCAGATGAGGGCGATGACCCTGCTCAAGAACCCGAGCGCCGCATCCAAAGCCGTTTTGCCCCTGCTGCCCGATTCTTTAAACGTTTACGCCGAGGGAATCGATGCAGCCGCGATCTCGCCATACGCCTCTGTTGCAAGCGCCCCCGAAGATGCGGATGTGGCGATCCTGAGAATCAACACTCCATGGTATCCGTTCGAGTCTGATAATCTGTTTGCGAAAGCGTTTCATCACGGCGACTTGGACTTCAAAGGTGAGCGTAAGACCGAAATCCTCAATCTCCTGCAAACGCTCCCAACAATTGTCGTGATATATCTCGATCGGCCGGCGGTTATTCCCGAAATCGTGGAGAGCGCAAGTGCAGTGATTGCTGATTACGGGGCCAGCGACCGGGCGGTTGCCGAAGTGCTATTCGGCATCGCGAAACCGGAGGGCAGCTTACCGTTCGAATTGCCTTCATCCATGGAGGCGGTTCGTCAGCAGAATGCTGATGTGCCGGGCGATAGCGAGAATCCGTTATTCGAAAGCGGGTTCGGCCTTGCCTATCGTTAGCAGTGATAGACAGCAACCGGCCGGAAGCGCACATTGCACGGCTTGGTCTCAATCATAGTATGCCGGTGCTTTATTCAATTGCTCGAAAAACGCGAGCTCGTGTTCAATCCAAAGTGTTGCGCCGGTCTCTTCGACAAGAGCCTCAACACGATCGATCCATCGAAGCCAGGGTCATATCCCTGTCAACATTGAACTCCGGAACACGCCTGTCCTGGCGACTGATGGCAAAGTGGTAGAGATCACCGGAAAGCACGACCGGCCCGGTATTTGCGAGATCGATGAATAGTACCTGGTGCCCAGGGGTATGGCCGGGAGCCGAAATAATTCGTACACGACCATCTCCGAACACATCGTGATCGCCCTCGATAAGTATCCGCTCTGCATCTTTCAGGTTGTCGTAGAGTGTTGGGTCCACGCCCGGCACCGTCACCTCATCAGCGAATGTCGCGTCATACTCTGTTTTCTGAATGATAAGTGTCGCCCCATGTACTTCATTAGCAACCCCCACGTGATCGAAATGCATATGGGAATACGCCGCATAGTCGAAGGAACTCATATCCAGCCCAATTTCAGGCAGTTGCTCACTAAAGGTCCGGTCGAGCCGGGACAACATCCCTTCTCCCTGCCAGCCATCGACATCGGCAGTCTTCGACGGCAATCCGCCATCCCACAGCAGCCGCCCATCTTCGTGTTCCACGACGTAGCACGGTACGATCAGATCTCGAATATCGGTTTCGTCATCTGCAATAGAGAAGTCTTCTATGCTCTCAAATCGCAACATTCCACAGTCGAATACATAGAGCTTAAGCGCTGACATTGTCTCTGCCTCAGTTGATACGTTATCTTGGCATCCGCTGATTATTATCAGCGCATAAAGAAAAACTGCTGTGTACCTGGTCATCGTTTTCTCTAAATCTATCTAGTGATTGCGGTGGTCTTGAAGACTTCGCAGCCACTCTGGGGACACTATAGGCGACGGTGAAATGACTGCTTTGGGCCGGTTCCTGCCGTTCGGTACTCTATCACCTCAATGAACGCTATCGGGTGCAAAGCGGCCGCTTGGCAATTATTATCGACTACCGAATATTGACAGTCTGCTTTTGCGTATAAAATAGTCATTCAAACGAGCAGAAAAATGATGTTTTGAAGGGCAGGAAGCGGCCAATAGCGGGCATGTCACGCTCTCTTTCTATCGTATCGCCAGCGGTCGATCTGGAGAGCCCGTCGCGCCCTTCAACCGAAGCGGAGTGAATACGAACATGAACTCGAAAACACCATCAGCAAACAATTCGTGATAATT
>SMWE01000090.1 GCA_004357475.1 Gammaproteobacteria bacterium | reverse complement strand
CGAGTGCGCGAAGAATCTTCTGATAATACTCGCGCCTGGCTTTGGATAATCTGTTGCGCGTACGGCGGCTGGCGTTTTCCGGAAGAACGATTTTCTCGTAAACAACGGCGAGGTTGCGGTTATCGTGCAGCACGCCTTCACTGGTCGAATACTCGGTAAAGATGGAAACCCAGAAATTCACATCCCTCTCAAGTGCCTTGGGTGTCGGAAAGAGCACCTCGTTGCCGGCTACACTTAAGTTTGCGGCGGCCAGGAACAGTGTCAATACTGCGTATTTCGCGAATTTACTTGTCATTTGCTGCATTAATGGTTTCAATCGAGAAATTAGCGCTAAATGGTTGAATAGTTCACAGAAATTTTGCGCCCATTTGGGTATTTTGGCCCAAGCCGGAAGCAATGTTCAACCTTATCGCGTCTTTCGTGCCAAGCGTACACGTATAACCATGACCAGACCTAAGTTCTCAACCAGGTATCTCCCGTTTGCTGTGGCCCCCGCAGTCGCGCTGCTCTGCGGTAGCCTGGTGGCGACGGCTGTGGAGAAGACCGGCGCATCACCCGCTGAGATTGTCGCCGAAACTGCCGCTGCAGGCGATGCAGCAGGTCACAACGCGAAGATTCCGTTCGTTCATCTTGCTGATGCGGTGACAACCGCTGAGGGAATCGCAAAGACTTTAACCATCCTCGGCACGGAAATTCATCCTGGCAGTTACCAGAGGCTTTCCTGGACGGCGACCGAGCTGTTCGAAGGCGTGCCGGTATCGGCACCGATATTGGTAGTTAATGGCAAGCTGTCCGGACCCACGCTCTGCCTTACCGCTGCGATACACGGAGACGAACTGAACGGAATCGAGATGGTGCGCCGGGTCATGCACAACCTGGATCCGGAAAAACTGTCTGGCGCAGTGGTCGGCGTGCCAATCGTAAATCTTCTGGGGTTCCGGCGTGGCTCCAGATACCTTCCGGACCGCCGTGACCTGAACCGGTTTTTCCCGGGTAATCCCACGGGCAGCTCGGCATCGAGAATTGCACATTCATTTTTCACAGAGATCGTTGTTCACTGCGATGCGCTGATCGACTTGCACACCGGGTCATTTGAACGGGCAAATCTGCCGCAATTGCGCGCGGACCTGCGCAATCCTGACGTTGTTACCCTGACCCAGGGGTTTGGTGCGACCGTCATCCTGCACAGCGAACCGGCGGAGGGGACATTGCGCTTCGCTGCGACTGCGGCTGGCATTCCGTCAGTAACGCTGGAGGCCGGCGGACCGTCCGAGCTGGAGCTTGCCGAAGTTAAACACGGCGTCAAGGGCATTGAGACATTGTTGAACACGCTCGGCATGGTGAAAAAAATCCGTCTGTGGGGTGAAGCCGAGCCCATTTACTACCGATCAATCTGGGTACGCGCCAATCGCGGCGGCATTCTGCTCGCTGATGTGACGCTTGGCAGTTCTGTCAGGCAAGGCGACCTGCTGGGCACCATCACCGACCCGATAAACAACGCAAGCACCAAACTCTACTCACCTTATTCCGGACGCATCATCGGCATGGCGAGAAACCAGGTTGTGATGCCCGGATTTGCAGTATTTCATGTTGGCATTCAATCCGACGAAGCTCCGGCGGAGTTCACTGACATTGACGCTACCGGTCTTGAGCCCGAGGGCGAGACCGACGACTACGTCGATGGCATGAGCGAATAAGTCCTGGCGCAATGTGCCTCCGCCGTCAACAATCGGCATGCGGTCAAACGCGCATTGATCTTTAGTGAACGGTGCGCACTCGCAAAGATCTTGCTTGTCGCTGAAGATTTGTCTCAAGTCGCGTCGCTGGCGTCATGCCGATACACTCGCGTCGCATCATGACGTAACAGGCACTTTGCAGCATGAATCGACCTGAGCGCCGCCCGCTCCATCATTACCGGGCACCGAAATACTGGCCTACCTGGATCGGCCTTGGTTTGCTGCGTCTCACATGCCTGCTGCCATTCAAATGGCAGATCGGGCTTGGAAAATCGATCGGCCGGCTGGCACATCGCATTGCCGCCGGGCGGCGCGCCATTACCAGGCGCAACATCGAGCTTTGCTTTCCGGAATTGTCGATAACAGAGCGCAACAAACTCGCGCGCGAGCACTTCGAGGCACTCGGTGCCTCGTTGATGGAACTGGCGCTGGCCCGCTGGGCTTCCGACAAAAAATTGCAGGCCATCACTACAGTCGAGGGCGCGGAAACTATTCAGCGAACCCTCGATGAGGGTTACGGAGTCATTCTTTTATGCGCACATTTCACGACGCTCGAAGTTAGCGGCCGGGCTTTCAGACTGCAAAGTCCACCATTCGACGCTGTATTCCGTCGTTTCCGAAGTGACTTCACGACCGAGATACTGGCAGGCACGCGCGAGAAATCAGTGCGGCGTTTAATCGAGAAAAATGACATCAAAAGCATGGTGCGCAGCCTGCGCAATGGTGTACCTGTCTGGTACGCGCCGGATCAAAGTTATCATCTGAAGCAATCCGCACTGATACCTTTTTTTGGCGTTCCGGCAATGACCAACATTGCGACCACTACCCTCGCTAAACTGGGGCGCGCCAAAGTCATCCCGTTTTTGCCAAGACGCTTGCCTGAGGGTGGCTACGAACTACGAATACTGCCGCCGATTGACGGCGTGCCAAGTGATGACCCGGTCGAGGACACGAAGAAGTACATGGCAATTATTGAGGCGCATATTCGCCGGTGCCCGGAACAGTACTATTGGGTCCATCGCAAATTCAAGAATCGGCCGGAGCCCCTGCCGGACGTTTACGCAGACCTCGACGCACTGAAATAGCCCTCAAGGAATTGATTCCAGTCTGCTGCCGAGAAATGGATGTTGCTGTCCGCCTGCTTGATCTTGCGCAAGGAACGGTGCAATCGCCCGATGTTTTTCTGTTTCCACTGACCTGGCGGCATTATTTTTCCGCGATCGAAATCAAGCAGATACATGTTGTCGTCCCGACCAATCTGCAGGTTATAGGCGTTCAGGTCCGCATGAAACACGCCTGCCTGATGAAAGCGATGCAATTCAGCGCCCAGGCTTTGCCAGAATTTCTCGTCGCCAGGCCGGTCCGCTATGCGATCCGCGAGTGAACGAATATCGGGAAGCCGTTTTGTCAGCAAGTCCGCCGTATAAACCGCTCCCGAGCGGCAATAACGAGCAGCGGCGGGACGTGGCACCGGCAGGCCGAGCAAATTCAGCCTGGCCAGCAGGTGCCATTCTGCGAAGGAACGAGTCCGGCGCTCACCAAGCCAAATATAGGAATCGCGTATCAAACGGCCCGGCAGTCCACCTCGCATGTAATGGCGCAACACAAATTCGTGTTCACCATCACTGACGATCAGGGTTTTGCCGCGGCCGGCCGAGCGCAGCGCACCCCGTACCGGCTCCACCACGGGCCAACCATTTGCGGCAAATGCGCGCTCGGAAATTTGGTCGATGATGGCGGTATCGTATAGGATGGCGCCGGTTCTGGTCTTCTCGACAGTGTCGCTCAAACTTGGCAGTCCCGTTTCGGCATAATCATTTTTTTCCGGCTTCCTCAAGATGTTCGATCAATCGCCGCCAGAGAGTATTTGTGTCATCCGTCTGTCGGCAATTGGCGATACCTGCCATGCGCTCGCCGTCATCCGCGCCATTCAGGATACCTGGCCTGAAACCCGCATCACCTGGATCATCGGCAAAACCGAAGCCGGCCTGATGGCGGATATTCCGGATATCGAGTTTATCATTTTCGATAAATCCAAAGGCCGCGGTGCCTACGCCGACGTCAGGCATCAACTGGCGGGTCGCGAGTTTGAAATTGCGCTGTGCATGCACGCATCGTTGCGGGCAAACCTGCTGTGCCGCCTGATTTCGACGCCTGTACGTCTTGGCTTCGATTACCGGCGTGCGCGCGATTTCCAGTGGCTGTTTACGAACCAGCGAATCGAGGCCACGCCGCGTGAACATGCGATGGAAGCCATGATGGGATTCGCCCGGCACATCGGAATTCCGCAGCGCGAGTTGCGCTGGGATATACCGTTGTCTCCCGCGCACCTTGAATTTGCGGCCAGGTATCAATCCGCCGGACGGCCAATTCTGCTGATCAGCCCGTGCAGCAGCCTGCGCTCAAGGAACTATCGCAACTGGAGCGCAGAAAATTACGCCGCCGCAGCGAACCACGCCCGCAACAAGTTCAACTGCAAAGTCATCCTGACCGGTGGCAGGTCCGAACTGGAACTGGAGTACGGACGCACGATCAGCAAGCTCTGCGACAATTCCCTGGTCAACCTCATCGGCAAGACCAGCCTGAAAGAACTGTGCGCCCTGATCAGCGCCAGCCGGGTGCTTATTTGCCCGGATTCCGGCCCGGCGCATATAGGCACCGCCACCGGAACACCTGTCATCGGTTTATACGCCACCTCGAATCCCGATCGCACGGGGCCCTACCTGAGCCGTCATTTGAGCGTCAACGTGTACCCGGAAGCCGTGGGCAGGTTCCTCGGAAAAACGGTGGAAGAGCTGCGTTGGGGTCAGCGGGTACGTGATCCGGGGGCAATGGGCCTGATTCGCCTGGCCAGTGTCAATCAGCGAATGGACCAGGTGCTTTCGACCGGTTCCTGACATTCGACAGTTTTCCTGATTTTTCCCGGCTATACGCTTATTTTACCGATCATTACCGATTTAACGCAGAAATCGACTCACTCGCAGCTGTTTCCGGACGCCAGTTGACCATCATCAGGGCTTTGAAACCGCAATTTTAGCGGCCAAAACTCCAAAAACTTGAGTTTTCCAGAATTTAACGATTTTTACTGGATAAACCCGGATATTTATCAGATTTTATCGAAGATCTTTTTTCTAAAAACTTTTCACGCATTCGTGCTGAAAATTTCAAGAAGAGCGATTTTTAAGATTTTAGTCGACTTTAAGCGCTAAATCGCTGTTTTTACTGCCCGGACTCGGCAGGATCATCGGACTGCTGTGCGCTGTCGTCGAGCACGAACTGTGCGCCGCAGTACGGGCACTTCGCCTCGCCGCTTTCCTCGATCGGCAAATACACCTTGGGATGGGAGTTCCACAGGTACATGCCCGGCATCGGGCAGGACAGTGGCAGATCGTCGCGCCGCACCCCGTAACGGTGCTGTGCGTTGGCCGCAATCAGGTTCTGATCAACTGTTCCTGCTCTCTCTGCCACTTTCGGGTCCGGTCTCAATGTGGATTTGGCAGAATTATAAGGTAAGCGGCCGGCCAGCTAAACAAGTTCACGCTGCCATATTTGCACCACAAATTCGCGCTCCTCCGGAAAATCCGCGCTGGAAACAAGCGCCGGCTTTTCATCCAGGGCGAGCCGGTGCAGGCACAGCCGGTAGGCTTTGTAGATTTCCTGCAGCCGCACGACATCGGCTTGTGCAAGGCAGCCGGCGGCGCCCAGCGTGCCCAGTTGCCGCATATTGTCCGGATAATGAATGACTGCAGGGTGTTCGCCAGCATTCTTCAGCACCAGGTACTGCACCAGGAACTCGATGTCGCCGATGCCGCCTGCGCCCTGCGTGAGGTCGAATTGCTGCGCATCACTCTTGTCGAGCTGGCTGCGCATTTTCGTGCGCATTGACTTAACATCCTCGAGCAGCCGTTCGTGATGGACCCTCTGCCGCAGGGTCTCAGATCGTATCCGCTCGAACTCCCGCGCAATAAACGCGCTGCCAGCGACCGGCCTGCTGCGCAAGAGTGCCTGATGTTCCCAGGTCCACGCATGCCCTTTCTGGTAGCGCTCAAAGCCCTCGATCGTACTCACCAGCAAGCCGGAGCGGCCGCTTGGCCGCAGCCGTGTATCGACTTCGTACAGGGCCCCCGATGCTGTCTGAGCCGTCAGAAAATGTGTCAGGCGCCTGACAAGGCGGCCGAAAAACATGCTGTTGTCGAGGGGATTTTCACCGTCGGTTTCCTGCTGCTGCCCACGTGAGTCATGTAGAAATACGAGGTCGAGGTCCGAATGATACGACAACTCCATGCCACCAAGCTTGCCGTAGGCGATAACGCCGAAACCTGCGCTGCGCTTGCCATGCGCGGTGGAGAATGTCGGTGTACCGTGTTTTTTCACAAGATCCTCCCAGGCAATATCCAGCGCGCGATTCAGAACGATTTCAGCCAGCTCTGTAAGCCAGTCGCTGACTTTCATGATCGGCAGGTTCCCGCTGTGGTCGGCGATCGCAATACGAAACAGGTTGGCGCGCTGAAACTGACCAAGAATCTCGATCTGACGCTCACTGTCAGCGGCTTCGATACCTTTCGCACGCTGGTCGAGGTCTTCGCGCATATTGGCTGCGGTGATCACCGCCGAGTACAGCCTCGGGTCCAGCAGTTCGTCGAGCAGCAATGGATGTCGTGCAATTTCCTGCGCAAGGAATGCACTGTTTTCGCAGAGGCCGACGAGGCGCCCAAGAACAGCAGGATTCTCAATGAGCAGCGAAACGTATGCACTGCGCCTCAATATCTGGCCAATGACCCCCAGGATCCGCTCAAGGATGACATCAGGAACCTGCCTATCCTGTAACTGCGCCATCAGCAACGGCATGAAGCGGCCGAGACGCCCTTGTGCCGTAGCACCGATCTGACGCTGAACAGACGCTGTTGCAAACCTGGTGATGGTCCCGGCCAGCAGATCTGCTGCCCGATATTCATTCTCATGCAGAACGACTTGCCATTGTTCTGCGGATGCGCCGGATTCCCACAAAGTGCCTAGTGTCCGCACAAGGTCGGGCTGCAAGGTGTCTTCGGCAACACTGAATAACAAGTCGTCAAAATGCTTGCTGACCTCCTGCCGCTGCGTGTCGAGATCGTCCAGTAGTGCTTGCCAGGAGTCGTAGTTCAGCGCCAGCACCAGGCGCAACTGATCGACGTCATCCTGTGGAAGGTCATGCGTTTGACGATCGTGAATGGCCTGCATCGCATTCTCCAGCTTGCGCAGGAAAACATAGGCCTCGAGCAATCCGCTGACCGTCGGCGATGACAGGCCCTTGCCGCTGGCCAGCAACGGCAACACTTTTTGCAATTCGGAGTTTCGCAAAGCGGCGTCACTACCGCCACGAACAAGTTGCAGCGCCTGTGCGATAAATTCGATCTCACGAATCCCGCCCGGACCGAGTTTGATATTCGAGCCGAGTTCATGCTGTTGCATTTCGGCCGAGATCAGTGCTTTCATTTCACGTAGCGATTCGAATACACCGTAGTCGAGGTAGCGCCGATACACGAAGGGTTCGATGATGTCGCCGATCAATTCACGGACAGTTGCCTGATCGCCGGTTGGGCTCACCACCCTGGCCTTGATGTACGCATAGCGCTCCCAGCCACGCCCGTGCTGCAACAGGTAAGACTCCAGGGACGCAAAACTGGTGACCGGCGGTCCACTCGCCCCGAAGGGTCTTAGCCGGGTATCGACCCGGTATACGAAGCCGTCCGCGGTTACCTCGTCAAGCAACGCTACAATTTGCTGCGTGCGGCGGATGAAGTATTCGTGTGCGCTTATGGTGCGGGGCCCATCGGTCTCGCCCTCTTCCCGGTATAGAAAGATGAGATCGACGTCGGAGGAAAAATTGAGCTCGCGGCCGCCCAGTTTGCCCATGGCGAGCACGACAAGTGGAATCTCCTGGCCCCCGGCGTTCCGCGCAATCCCAAACCGCGGTGAAAGCAGCCAGCCGGAACAGGCAACCGCAGCTTCGATCAGGCCATCTGCCAGCTTTGACAGCGACGACAGCGATTCCCGCAGATTTCCGGATCCTTCAATCGTGCGCCACAGGATATGAGTCAAAGCCCGATTTCGAAACCGCCGCAGGCGCGACTTGGCGACAACGGTATCGGCACCGGCGGAATGGAAGTCGCCGATAAACTTCACCATAGCCGCGTCCTGCGGCGGCACGGACAACTCACCGTTGGTTAGCGCCGCCTGGAACCACTCCCATTCCCGTAACAGAACACTGGCAGCAAAATCGCTTGTGGCGACAAGATGCAGCAAGACCCTCAGAGCATGTTCCTGCCCGGGCAGGTCGGCGCTTTGTTCATGGAGGCGATCTGCCCACAACGAGACCACCTCCTGTAGTTCTGCAGGAAAATCCGCGACCGTCTTTTGCATTCTCATTTTCTCGGTCGCGGTCATCAGCTTAAGAGTACCCCTAAATAACGTGCCGGGCCGGATGGTGTTTGGTGGGCGGGCGGTTACCTCTTCGGCACGCCTGAGAAATTCCGCGCCATGAGCGGCGGATCGAAGGTTCTCTGCGGGCGGATTTGTGACTGGCGCCTCGAACAGATCGGCGGCAGGCCCGGAGACAGTAATACGCTAGCCCGGACTGTTCATGCGTGGCCGGGCTGGATCGCTGTTGGCGTCTGCGTCTGGCCGGTCAATTCAAACAGGACTTCTTCCAGCGCCCTCGGCCTGCCAACGGCGAAACCCTGGGCATAATCGACGCCCATG
>SMWE01000089.1 GCA_004357475.1 Gammaproteobacteria bacterium | reverse complement strand
GTACGGGTTGACGTCCCTGCAGAGCGTCATCTATCTGCATGGTGACCACGGTTACCGGTTCGAAAACCACAGCAAAGAATCGGCGACAATTATCGCCGTCGCTTTGCTTTAACCCTTTTCAGCTTAGAAATTGACGGCAGTAGTAACGCCATCTTCGATGACGAACGATTGCGGTGCCGAAAACACGATGTTGTCATCGGCCACTGAATCATCGTCGCTTGCCTGACAGGTGAACGCGGCAGTGTAGTCCCCGACTGACAGGTAATTTACTTCGTAGGTGTAAGTGCCAGCCCCGTCCTGCGTGACCGTGGCAGTCATGAACGGGTCATTGTCTGCATCGCCAATATCGCCCGGCGTAACCGTCATGCCGCTGTAGATATAAACGGCATTTCCTGTCTGTGCGGCAAGATCGTTACTGCAGCTCGTGTCTATTACCAGCGCCTCTGCAACCGTGCCGCTCAAGGTGCCAAACAGAGCCATGTCGGTTATCCGTAGCGCGGGCCGAAGATGCAATCCGGGTTGGCCGACCGGGTCGGATAGCGCTTTGCGAAGATCCCAGTCGACAACCAGGTGGGTCGATCGATTTTGCGTAACCGTGAATCCACTCACGAGTTTCAGGCCACTCTGGCTGCCGCCCGGGACTCGCAATTCGACTTGTCCGGTTGGCGTCATGGCGTAGGAATCGAATACGTTGTCGAATTCTGCGTTGACCGCAAGCCGCACCCAGTTGTACCCGCCGACTGGTACCACGGTGTCGGGCAACAGCTCGGCGGTCAGGCCGCCGGTCAAGGTTAGCAAGTCGAAGTCTTTGGGCGCGTCAAAAACGATCTGGATTTCGTCTCTCGATGCGGGCTTCAGCGTAACCCCCGTAAACTGCACGTTGACTACTGTTACCTCATCAACGGGCGCATCCGTAATCGCGATGCTGATGAGGCCGGTTGCCGGTTCCATAGGCCCGGATCCTCCGCCGCCGCATGCCGAAATCAATAAGGAACTGCCGACCACAGCCACGAATTTACCCGCCCTTTTCATATCATTTTCCACACTGATTTTATTTATTGTGAAACTTGTTACCACGAAACGATACAGCCCGGACAAGGCTGTTTGGCCGTGGATTCACATAATAAGCCTGATTTTTCGCAGGCAACAATGTCGGGATATTGCGACAGTCACTCTTTGCCGGCGCTGCTCTTTCCTTTGCGCAGCACCATTTTGTGCAACGACTCGAGCGCCCGATCGAGTCGATCCCTGGCTTGCCTGGTAACGCCGCCTTGCCGGTATTCGTCGACAAGGAATGATTCGACGCGGCTCACCATTTCATCAATATCTTCGGCGGGAAAACGTTCGTCAGAAATTGATGGCCCATACACGCGTTCGGCGGCACCAAAAAGGTTGATCCACTGCTCAGTCCTGCGCCCCGCTCTCAGCAATTCGTAGAACTCGCTGCCGGATGCATTCCCGGCTTTCAACAGGCTGATGACGCCGATTACCAGTGAAATCGGCACCAGAATCAAATCACGCAGCCCATCGACAAGCAGTTTGAGTTGCAGAACGAGGATATCGCGAATCAGCGTCCAGCGATCCGGCATCGAGTCATGTTCATTTGAATTTTTTTCCCTTTCCACGCTCGTCTCTCCTCCCGGGGGCACGAATATGATACGCCATTACTGGCGTCGGTCCTGACGATTTAGTAATGTATGTCAGGCACTTACGCAGCAAGACTGTCCGTGTCAAACCAATATGCCACCATTTGATTCAACGCCGCAGTATGAGCACGGACTCCCCGAGTCTCTCGGCGTCCTTCTCGTTAACCTTGGCACTCCCGATGAACCGACGCCGGACGCGGTACGTCGCTATCTCAGGCAATTCCTCTCGGATCCACGCGTGGTGGAATTTTCGCGCTTGCTTTGGCTGGCGGCATTACATGGATACGTCCTTCGAACTCGCCCGGCCGCGTCCGCCGAGGCTTATCAGAAGGTCTGGACGGAGCAGGGGTCGCCTTTGCTCCTGCATTCCATCGACATTGCGGACGCTGTACAGGAGAAATTATCCGTAAGGCTGTCAGGCGCGGTAAACGTCGAACTTGCCATGTCCTACGGTAATCCTTCGATAGAAACCGCGTTACAAAAAATGTTTGATCAATGCGTAAGGCGCATCGTTGTGCTGCCTCTTTATCCGCAATACTCGGGCGCGACGACTGCATCCGTTTTCGACGCCGTCACGACGGCGTTATCGAAGAGGCGCTGGGTGCCGGAACTCCGGTTCATCAATCACTATCACGATGCTGTCGGCTATATATCCGCACTCGTTACCAGCATTCGCGATTTCTGGGATATGCACGACCGGGGCGAGCGTTTGCTCATGTCATTTCACGGCTTGCCAAGGCGCACACTTTTGAGTGGTGATCCCTACCACTGCCAGTGCCAGAAAACCGCCCGGCTCGTCGCCGCAGAACTGGAACTCGATGACGACTACTGGCAGCTCGGTTTTCAGTCGCGTGTAGGGCGCGAAGAATGGCTGCGTCCGTATACGGATGAAACCCTGAAAAAATGGGGTCGCGATAAGATGGGCAAAGTCGATGTAATCTGTCCCGGATTCGCCGCAGATTGCCTCGAAACACTTGGGGAGATTGCGATGACGGACGCGGCGTTATTCGCCACAGCCGGCGGTGGAGAGTTGCGTTACATCCCCGCGCTGAATGCGCGGGATGATCATGTTGCTTTCTTAAGCCGTACTATCGAGAAAAATGTCGCTGGCTGGCCCGAGGCGTCGCCAGACTGGAGCCTTTCCGAAGCTGCACGACAGATGGAAAAAAGCCTGCAACGGGCCCGCGAAATGGGTGCAGAGCGATAGCAGCTGGATGAACCAACAGAAACATTTGCTCGGTCGCTTCCTGGAATTCAGCATCCCGACAACCGATATCATCCAGTCACTGGGCTTTTACAAACTGCTCGGATTCCAGGAACTCGAAATCAGCGATGTCTGGTCGCACAAGTATGCCGTAGTTAGCGATGGCGACCTGAATATCGGCCTGCACGACGGAAAACTCGAAAGGCTGGCACTAACGTTTGTGCACCAGGACCTGGCGCGCCAGGCGCGATCGATGTCGGATCATGGCTTCGACTTTCAATACCTCAATGTCGGCGAGGATGTCTTCAACGAACTTGGCTTTCTTGATCGCGACGAAAACATGATCACGATGGTTGAAGCCAGGACTTTTGCTCTCGCCGATGAAGACACCGACAACTCGCTGTGTGGCCGCTGGTTCGAAATCAGCCTGTCAGTCAAGGACGCGATGCGGGCTGCACAGTTCTGGGCGCCGCTGGCACCCGAGTTGTTACGCCTGCGTGAAGAACCAACCACACACATGCGCTTCAATGCGGGCGAAATGTCATTGGGCCTCAGCGAAAGTATCGCGTTAAACGGCCCATCCCTGTGTTTTCGTTGTGAGGATAAGGATTCCGTGTGGACCGCCATTGCACAGCACGGTTTTACGTTCAAGGAATTTCCCGGTTTCGAAGGGGCATTCATGGCGCTGCAAGCGCCGGAAGGAACCATGCTTTACCTGTTCAAGGAAGATTTCCTCGGCGAATTATATGAAGTCACTGAAACCGATAAGGATGAGGAAGCCTCGGAAGAGGAGTAAATAATTTCCAGTGCCCTGCCCCGTGAATAAATGAATAAGTAAACAGGCCTCTTTTTCACGGTACAGGGTACTAAACAAGCGATTTGATCAGACCGAGCGCGCGGCCGAGGTAGGACTGGCCGAACAGGTTCAGATGATTCAGGACATGGTAGAGCTGATAAAGCAGAATCCTTCTTTCACTGCCCGCCGCCAGCGGCCATGATTCCTCGTAAGCACTGTAGAACTCCGCGCTGAAGCCGCCGAACAGTTTTGTCATCGCGATGTCCGATTCGCGATCGCCGTAGTAAACAGCAGGGTCGAATATGACGGGCTCGCCGTCCGACGATGCCCGGTTACCTCCCCACAGATCGCCATGCAGCAATGAGGCCTCCGGCCAGTAGCCACTGAAGAATTGCCCGATATTGGATAGCAGCCGGTCGCCTTCCTGTTGCAGTTCGCCGGTGAAGCCGTTCTCCGCTGCAAGTAGCAGTTGAAAGCCGAGTCGGTCCTCCGTAAAGAATTCGATCCAGTCATCGTTCCACAGATTTCGCTGCGGTGTCGAGCCTATGGTGTTGTCCTGGCGCCAGCCGAATCGATCGTTGCAGTATCGATGCTGTTTCGCCAGTTCCTGCCCTAACATCCTTTCGGTGTCAGGACCCGGCAGATCGAAGTCGATCCATTCAAGTGCCAGCAGGCTCTCGCCAGCCGACTGCACGCAACCGCGCACTTCAGGCACGCGCACCGCATTGGCTTTGGCCAGTTCCCTGAGGCCCTCGGCCTCGGCGAGAAACATGTCGTAGGAACTGGCTGGACCGGTCTTTAGAAAAATCGCGTTGTCTTCGGTCTTGACGCGCCAGGCCGCACTGATATCGCCACCGCCGACAGGCCGCGGCATATCCCGGTCCGACACCTTGATGTCGTGTTCGCGAAGTGCCGAAAACAATGTCTGCCATTCGGGCATGAAGGAATTTCCACGGTGGCGCTATATGAGATCCGACACCCTCTCGGCCTGGCGCCGCAATGACATGCCAATGCCTGCCTCATCATAAAGCGCATTGATGGCGCCGAGGTCGGGTGCAACCGGTTTCAGTCCTGTCTCCGGTCTTTCATATGGCGCGTCGCAAGCAATGCCCGTCAATCGTCGCGCAAGCATCGCATCTTCTTTATGCGCTTCGAGCTTTGCGCCGAGGGTTTTTGCGCCGCGCACGTTGACTTCGTGCACGGTGTCGATATTTGCATAGATATCTTCAAGCGAACCGAAATGCGCCAACAGTGCTTCGGCGGTTTTCTTGCCAACGCCGCGGACGCCTTTGATGTTGTCGACGCTGTCGCCGGCAAGCGCCAGGAAATCCGCTATCTGCTCGGGCCAGACACCGAAGGTCTCCGGTATCTGGTGGTATTTCAGTTTTCCTCTCCCTGCGAAATCCCAGAACACGTCGTCTTCGCTCAGAAGTTGTGCGAGATCTTTATCGCGGGTCACGATGGTCGAGGGCTGGCCCTGCTCGCGCCCGTCAGTCACCAGCGTCCCAATAAGATCGTCCGCCTCATAATTCGGGTGCGCACACGACATCAGACCGAGCGCCTTGGTGAAACGACGGCATTGCAGGAACTGACGTTTCAGCTCCGGCGGCGCCGGATCGCGATTCGCTTTGTACTCGGGATAGATTTCGGTGCGAAACGAAGTCGACGAACTTTCGTCGAATGCCACCGCAATGTACTCCGGTTTGACCTGTTCCATGAAGTCGCCGAGAAATCGGCAGTAACCGTACAACGCATTGATGGGATTGCCGTCGTCATCGACCATGTCATCGGGCATGGAGTAGTAGGCCCGAAATACATAAACACTGGCATCAATTAAATATTGCATCGCCTCGTGCTAGAACTGACTCATCGAATATATCGACACCCTCTGAAAGGTGATCCGAGAGCCTGGCATGCAGTGGACTGGAGCGCGGAATGTGGGCAAGCAGGTATTGCATCTGGTCGGCAAGAACCCTGCGACCTTTGAGGTAAATATATTCGGCATACGTCGGCGAAAACGGTACCGCGATCAGTTGCATGGCCGCCTGCTCCGGCGTCCGGCCGCCCTTGTGGTTATTACAGCGTCTGCAGGCGGTGGCGACGTTGTTCCAGGCATCCTTGCCGCCATGCGACAACGGTGTGATGTGATCGCGGGTCAGGTCCCGCGTCTGGAACCGCATTGCGCAATAGAGGCAAAGGTTGGCGTCACGCTTGAAAAGGGTGCGGTTATTCAGGGGTGGCACGTATTGATCCCTGACGAAAGAGAGGCCCTGGCTGGTGCCTTCAGTCGCGATGATCGAACTGACGTGGATCCTGCTGCGGCGGCCATCAAACGCACTGTAGCCACCGAATACCGTGTACAGCCGGGAACCGCAGGCATACGCGACCTGCTCGATATGGTAAAGACGAACCGCTTCACGGTAGTCGATCCACTCAAGCGGCATTCCCGCTACATCGGTGCGCAGGACCTGTTGCGAGATATCTGATGCGCTGCCACATATCATATAAATGAGCCTCCAGACTTACACTCCGTATATTGCCCGTCAGCCCGCAAAAATCAAATAAACCGTCAGTTTTCGAGAAGCGCATGCCCTGTCATTATTCGCGTTTCACATGATACGAATGTGACGTATAGTCCCGGCCGCAGACCTCAAAAATACCAATCCAGGGGAATCATCTGATTCCCTGATGAGGTCTTGCGGGATAAATCAGGTCAGATATTAACGACGGAGAGCAACGATGCCGCTGACAGTTGGCGTGCTAAAAGAAAATCTCGAGGGCGAAACCCGGGTTGCACTAACCCCCGAAATCACTGGCAAATTGCAAAAGCTCGGTGTGTCGGTGGTAATGGAAAATGGCGCCGGCGATGGCTCGCAGATTCCTGATAATGAATATGCAGATGTCGAGTTCACCGACTCGGGCGGTGTACTTGCCAGGTGCGATCTTTTGTTTACGGTACAACCCGCCAATGCGGATGCTGTCAACAAACTTGGCGATGGCTGCGTGGTTGTCGGCCTGATGTACGGCCATAACAACCCGGACCTCGTCAAAGCATTGCAGAGCAAAAAGCACGTTGGCTTCGCCATGGAGCTCGTGCCGCGAATTTCACGTGCGCAGAGCATGGATGTCCTGTCGTCACAAGCGGCCGTTGCCGGATACCAGGCAACGCTGATCGCCGCATCCACCCTCAACAGGTTCTTCCCGATGCTGACAACAGCCGCGGGCACAATACGGCCTGCACAGGTTCTAGTGATCGGTGCCGGTGTCGCCGGATTGCAGGCGATAGCGACAGCGAAACGGCTTGGCGCGGTAGTCAAAGCCTATGATGTCCGCGGTGCGACCAAGGAACAAGTGGAATCGCTCGGCGCGAAGTTTGTCGAGACCGGCGTGTCTGCTGAAGGCGAAGGCGGGTACGCGCGGGAACTGACTGACGACGAAAAAACGCAGCAGCAGGAGGCGCTCGAAAAGGAAATCGCAGTCTCCGACGTTGTCATAAGTACAGCGGCAATTCCCGGCCGGCCCGCCCCAAGAATCATTTCGGCCGCTGCGGTCGAGGCGATGAAGCCCGGCGCGGTGATCGTCGACCTTGCCGCCGAGACCGGCGGCAATTGTGAACTCACGAAGGCGGGTGAAACGATTGTCGTAAACCGGGTGAAGATTGTCGGACCGGTCAATCTGCCGGCAGCTCTCGGCCGTCATGCAAGCGACATGTACGCAAGAAACCTCTTTAATTTCATCAAGCCTGCCATCAGCGAGGACGGTGAACTGACTATCGACTGGGAGGACGAGGTATTCGCTCAATCAGCCCTGACACGCGACGGCGAGATCAAGCATGAGCCGACGCGTAAATCCATTGAAGGGGGGTCTGCCTGATGATTGACGGATTCATTGCACTTTATATATTCATGCTGGCGGCATTCGTCGGTCATGAAATAATTGGCCGCGTGCCGTCGATTCTGCATACACCGCTGATGTCCGGATCGAACTTCGTTCACGGCATCGTACTTGTTGGCGCGATGGTGGCGCTCGGACGGGCGGACACTACGCTGGAGCTCGTTATCGGATTTATCGGCGTGTTCCTCGGAGCAGGCAATGCTGTCGGTGGTTACGTGGTCACCGAACGCATGCTCGAGATGTTCAAAAGCAGTAAGGAGAAAGACTCCTGATTGAGATGATCTCCATACGTACGGTAATTGAAGCAAGTTACTTCATTGCCGCCATACTTTTCATCTTCGGACTCAAGCGCATGAGTTCGCCGGTGACTGCCCGCGCCGGCATTGTCTGGGCCGGCGCCGGCATGGTCGTTGCGACACTGGTATCGTTTCTTCATCCGGGTATGGGCAATTACCTGCTCATGACGACCGCCATATTCATCGGCGGCGTCCTCGCCTGGTACAGCGGCAAGAAGGTTGCGATGACCGACATGCCGCAGATGATCGCGCTCTATAACGGCATGGGCGGAGGCGCGGCGGCGGCGATCGCAGCGGTCGAGTTATTTGGCGGCGAAGATCATGGCCTTGTGTTCGGCACCCTTGCGGTTCTCGGCGGCTTGATCGGCGCCGTATCATTCAGCGGCAGCCTGGTCGCATTCGCGAAACTACAAGGTCTGATGAAGCGCAATTTCCGCTTCGCCGGCCAGCAGGTATTCAACCTGTTGTTACTGGCCGCGACCCTTGTAACGGCCGGATACATCGTGATGGGGCACGGTGATGTCAATACGGTGGCAATTTTCTTCCTGCTGGCGCTCGTACTCGGCGTCACGATGACCTTGCCGATCGGCGGTGCCGATATGCCGGTCGTGATCTCACTGTACAACGCGCTCACCGGCCTTGCGGTCGCGTTTGAAGGATTCGTACTGCAAAACGCGGCGATGATCATCGCCGGCACGGTCGTCGGTGCCGCGGGCTCACTGCTCACCCAGCTAATGGCGAAAGCGATGAATCGTTCGCTCGCCAACGTGCTGTTCTCCGGCTTCGGTGAAGAGGAGGGTGGCAAGGCAAGCGAAGTTTCCGGCGTCATGAAGCCCATCGAAGCAGCGGACGTCGCGGTAATGATGGCATTCGCTGACAAAGTGCTCATCATTCCCGGATATGGCATGGCCGTCGCACATGCCCAGCACAAAGTGTGGGAGCTGACCCAGTTGCTGATCAAGCGCGATGTCGATGTAAAATTCGCCATCCATCCGGTCGCCGGACGTATGCCCGGCCACATGAATGTGTTGCTCGCAGAGGCAGGCGTGCCCTACGACATCATTTACAATGAAGACGAGATAAATCCGGAGTTTCCGGCTGCTGATGTTGCGCTGATCATCGGAGCGAATGACGTCGTCAACCCGGCTGCGCGCAGCGATCCGTCCAGCCCGATTTACGGCATGCCGATCCTGAACGCGGATTACGCGAAAAACGTCATCGTGATCAAGCGTGGCCAGGGCACGGGTTTCTCCGGCATCGAGAACACGTTGTTCTTCCTCGATCAGACAAGGATGCTTTACGGAGACGGGCAAGCGATGGTCAGTGAGTTGAT